>JBKJIV010000138.1:0-10501 GCA_046598365.1 Polaromonas sp.
GCGCCTATGCCGATGCCGGTCATTGCATTCTCGGATGTAGGCATATCGAAGACGCGCTCGGGTCCAAATTTCTGCTGCAGCCCGAGCGTCGTACCAAAAACACCCTTGGGGTCGTCAACACCCAGCCCATAACACAGCACGTTTGGGTCGATTTCCATGGCCACCGAAAGTGCGTCGTTGATGGCCGCGGCAAATGTCTTCACTGCCATGTCAAACCCCTACGCTTTCCGGCTGGATGCCTGCAACCAGCGAATCGCCAGGGTGCAAATCTGAGTACGCACTTGTGGCAGCCGGAAAGGGCGATGCATCGGCGAAATCGAAAGCATAATTCACTTCGCGCGCGATGTCCCGGTCCATCTGTTTGATATCGGCCGAAGAGACGATGCCGTCAGCCAACAGCGTCGACTCAAAGCGGGCGATTGGCTCTCTCGCTTTCCAGCCCAGATACTCGGCTTCGGTGCGATAGCCAATATCATTGTCGTAGTTGGGGCCGCAATGCTCAAGCCAACGATACGTTGAAAATTCGAGCAACTGAGGTCCCCCGCCTGAACGAATAAGGTCGAGTGCCGCCATTGTCTTGGCGTAAACCTCGGCCACGTCGTTGCCGTCACCGCTGTCGGTTTTCATTCCGAGTCCTGCGGCCATTTTCGCTATGCTGCGGCCTTCGGGTTGCCTGACGCTCAAGGGGGAATACACAGAATAGAGGTTGTTCTCGCAGAGAAACAGTACCGGCAATTTTTTGACAACGGCAAAGTTGACTGATTCAAAAAAAACGCCCGCCTCCACGGCAGCGTCACCATGAAACACGCAGCTCACTTGATCGGTGCGCTTGCATTTCATGCCGTAGGCCAAGCCGACACCTACGGGGATCGTGCCCGCGACGATAGCAGTACTGCCCATGAAACCAACTGACTCGTCGATCAAATGCATGGAGCCACCTTTGCCTCGCGAGCAACCGTCGACACGTCCGTAGATCTCGGCGAGCATGGCGGGCAAGCTGCCCCCCTTGGCGAGGTAGTGCGCATGCGCGCGGTGCCCGCTCACGGCCAGATCAGTGCGGCGAAGCGCCAGCCCTACCGCAGCGGACACAGCTTCCTGCCCAATAGACAAGTGTGTTGGGCAGCGCATTTTCCCTTCGCCGTAACGTCTGGCGATTTCCTGCTCAACATGCCGAATGCGCCGCATCTGCAGCAGAAGCTGTTTTGCAATATCAGGCGTCATGGAATAAACCAGTAATAGTCGCCCGTGTAACCCACTTCAACAAAGAAGGCTTTCCACTCATCCACGTGCATGATTGTTTGCGCGGTCAAGTTCCACGCGAACATACGTTCTTTTTCTTCTTCGCTGCGGTAGGCGTCAACCGTGATGTAGGCCTTGCCTCTGGATACGCGCTGAATTTCGCGCAGTGCAAGTCCACATTCCTTGCGTACGAGATTGTGGATGGTATTGATGGAGATCACGACGTCGAAAGAACTGTCATCGAAAGGCAGTTTGCGCGCATCGGCCACCTGCACATGCGGCCTCATGTCTTCAATCGCATGGGAAATGGCGTAATCCGAAACATCGAGGCCCTTGACCGTGATGCCGGGAATGAGCTCGGCCATGTCATGCATCATGAATCCCTTGCCGCAACCAACATCCAGTACAGAGCTGCTCGCCGACAGACCAAAATGCTGCTGCATGGTCGGAATGACCGGTTGCCAGAAACGGGGCATGTAATTGAAACCGCCATAACCCTGGCTGCGATTTCCATCAAAAAACTCCTGCCCAAATTTGCGCGCAATGCGGCGATCCTCTTCGGTTTTGCTTTGCCCCCTGTCTTCAACATTGCGCTTGCTTTTGGGGTAGTTCACCAGCAGGTCAATTTCCTGACCGATCTCCATTTTTTCTTTCACGAATACTTCCTCGCTCATGATTTATGAATGTAGTCAAAGGGCTGCTGCTTCAGGTCACCCAGCCACTGTTCAACCCAGGCAATCGTTTCATCGATACCCTGCTCAAGGGACACTTGGTCCTGCCAGCCAAGCTGGGTACGCAGCTTGGTACTGTCGAGCGTGTAAGCAGCGTCCTTGCCAAGGCGCTCTCCGACAACTTCAACGCAGTTTTCAAACTGGACGCCCATGCGGTCGCAGATAAACTGCACCAAATTGCGCACACTAATGATGCGACTGGTAGAAATATGGTAAGTCTCGCCGGGCACACCGTTTTGCATGATGCGTAGGGTGGCATCCGAGACATCACGCATATGGATAAAGGAGCGTTCCGAATGTCCGCCGCCGTGAAGCTGTAGTTTTCGGCCAAGCTTGATGAAGAGGATGGTCTTTGGAATGATTCTGTAAAGCTGCTGGCCGGGCCCAAAAACGTTGGCTGCACGCGTAAACACCACTGGAAATTTGTACGCGTTGAAAAAAGTCTTCAGACTCATGTCGCCCGCGGCGCGCGAGACTGCATACGGTGTGCTTGGGTTGAATGGTGCACGTTCGTCGATGGATCCACTGGTACTTCCATACACCTCTGGCGTGGTGACATGCACATACTTTTCAAGAAACTCACAATGACGAAGGCGGTCGTGAAAACGTATTGTTGACACGACGTTGGTCATGAACCAATGATCCGGATTCTTCCAGCTTTCAGCCACCATGCTCTGCGCGGCGAAGTTCACGACATATGCCGGTTTCTCGCGCTCAATCAGTTCCATCAACGGGACCAGATCGTGGTTGAGATCGTATTGGTAAAACTTGAAGGTGCCAGACCTCAGGCCCCATTTATAGGGCGTGAAAGCAGGATGTGGTTCGGGCGAGCGCCCGCATCCGGATACTTCATGGCCTTGCCGCGTCAGCGCGTCGACAAAACTGGCGCCCGAAAACGAATTGCTTCCAATGACTACTACCTTGCTCATAAACAACCTCCGTACTTACTGAGGTTGTGGGCGATTGACGTACAACCATTGCATCAGCATATGCCCCACCACTAACTGCAGGTCTTCCGAAATCTGCATGTCATCAACATCAAAATGAATGGGTACATCGGCCAGCTCTTTGCAACGACCACCGGTGAACCCAAGAATGGCATAGCTCTTGACGTTCATGGATTTGGCTTGCTCGAGAGCTGCGACGATATTGGGCGAATTGCCACTGCCCGACAGAACCACCAGCACATCGCCGGGATTTGCCAAGACTGAAAGCTGTTCGGAGTAGATGCGGTCGTAGCCAATGTCATTGGCAAGGCAGGTGATGACAGCCGGGTTGGCTGAAAGGGCATTCACGCGGAGACCGCCACCGGGACGCTTGGCAATGCCATATAGAAAGTCGTTGGCCAGGTGAATGGCATTGCCAGCACTGCCGCCGTTGCCGCAGAAAAACACTTGCTTTTTCTGCACCCAACAGTCATGAATGTCTGAGGCAAGCTGCGCAACGCCTGACCATTCGGCTGCCGCCAGCGAACCTTGCAAACGGCGTGAATAGCCCGCGAAAAAATCTGTGCTGGGTACTGTCCTGCTCATGCTGCCTTGCCTTTAAGAACGGTTTTTTCCATCCAGCGGAGGTTGTAAAAATGGTCTTCGTCCTTGAGTACACCAGAGCGAAACTTCTCAACAATTTCGGAGATGGCATCGTCAACCGTTTTCTTCGGCTTGAAGCCGGTGGCAAGCAGCCTGTCTGAATTGACGCGGTATGAGCGCGGGTCGCTGGAAGCGGTAACTGAAATCTCTACCGGGACCTGCTTGGTGACGAGGTGCGCGATATCCAGGATGGAAATATTTTCGAACCCAGCGTTAAAGACGCCCGTCACCTCGGGATGGTCCACAAGGAAAACATACAGGTCAGTGATGTCATCAATATGGATGTTGGGTCGGGTCTGGTCACCGCCAAACACGGTGATTTTTCCTTTGGCCAGCGCCTGCATGGCGAGCAGGTTGACCGCCACGTCCAGGCGCATGCGCGGAGAATAGCCGCACACAGTTGCCGGGCGCACGATCTGGACGGCCATTTTGTCGGTATAGCTCAGCAACACCCGCTCCGAAACCATTTTGGTTTTGTTGTATTCGGAGATGGGCTTGAGCTCGAGGTCTTCTGTGACCTGGTCTTCATCCTTGACGCCGTAGACACTTCCTGAAGATGCGTAGATGAATTGCTTGACACCGCATCGGACAGCCTTGTCGGCAAGCTGCATGGTTGCCAGTGCGCTGATCTCCCAGGTGAGCTTGGGGTCTAGGTCGCCGCACGGGTCGTTGGCCACTGACGACAGGTGAATGACCGCGTCAACACCGTCAAGTGATATTTCTTCAATGTCGCGAACGTCGCCTTTGACAACGGTCAGGTTGGGATGAGACTCCAGAAAGTTGCCAAACCACATGGTGTCGAGCACCCGGACTTTGTGCCCTTGCGCCAGCAACTTGGGAACAAGTACGGTGCCTTTGTATCCGCAACCGCCAGTCAAGAAGATATTCATCAAAAATTCCTTACGTACTAAAAATCAAATGGGTTGCGCGCGCGTCCAGGCTTTGTTCATGCGGCAAGCTTGGCCATGCTGCGAAAGCTCGCGCTGGACTGCAGCAACTGGTCATAAGTGCCCTGTGCAACTACGCGGCCCTGCTCAAGTTCCACAATGATGTCGCAACGCCTGACGGTGGTCAGCCGGTGCGCGATCATCAGAATTGTGAGGTCGCGGTTAAGGCCTTCGATGGCTTCCATGACCGACTGCTCGGTCGCGTTGTCAAGCGCGCTGGTGGCCTCATCAAATACCAGCACACTCGCCTGTTTGTACAAGGCACGCGCAATGCCGATTCGCTGCCTCTGGCCGCCCGACAAGCGAATACCGCGCTCGCCTACAAAGGCGTCGTATGCATCCGGCCTGCTTTCGATAAAGTCCGCAATGTGAGCCTGGCGCGCTGCCAGTTTCACCCGCTCCATGTCTATCTCTTGCCGCGACACACCAAAAGCAATGTTTTCCGCCAGCGTGGTGTCGGCCAGGTAGATGTTTTGCGGCACATGGGCGATGCTTCGCTGCCATGCGCGGACTTGGCTGCCCACAACCGACTGGTCATCCACAAGCAATTGGCCTTCGCTGGGTAGCAATAATCCCATCAACAGGTCGAGGGTGGTGCTTTTTCCGCTACCTGTACTGCCAACGAATCCAACACGTGTGCCTTTAGGTATCACCAAGTTGAACCCGTCAAGTACCAGCGGGCTCTCGCTCGAATAACGAAAGTTCACTTCGGAAAATCTTATTGCAGACTTGAACGGCAAGGGTGTAGGCATGGGCTGCAGAACATCGTCCGGTAGCGGTTGATCCAGAAGCTCAAGAATATCGGCAAGCGAAGCCTCGCAACCCGCAATGGTTGTCCAGGAGTTATAGCTTTGCTGAAGCGCAGGCAGTAGACGTTGCGCACCCAACGCCAATGCGGCAAGCACTGGAAGCGCCGAAGCCACTCCTCCCGGCTGACGACTGAGCGCATAGGCCAACGCTGCGATCAGCACCATACCCATGGCCTCCATAAGGTAGCGTGGACTGGACGCGACAATGCTGTTGCTGGCCTGAGCCCGCCGGAGCGCCAAATCAGCGTCGCGATAGATATTGCAGTAGGCGGGCTGAGTACCGTCCAACAACACATCGCGTATTCCGCCCAGACCTTCCTGGAGGGCTTTTACCACCTGGGTTTGCTCATATGCGATGCGCTGACTGTTACGGTGCAATCGACGCTTGGAAATCCAAGTGATCAATCCATAGCTGGCACCAAACCCGCCCGTTACAACCAGCGCAACAATGGGTTTGATCACAATCAAAGCTGTAGTGATCGAAATCATCAGCACTGCAGAACTGATCAGGATCAACAGCGGCATCAGCACGCTAAACACCACGTTGTGCACTTTGGTTGTGATGCCACTGATCACTTCGCTGCTGTTGCGGGCCACGTGGACCCGATAGGGCTGGTACAGCGTCCGGCGATAGACTTCAATGCTGAGGTCGGCGCCTCCAGCATACGCCAGTCGGGTACTGGCCCACGTCAAGGACATGCGTATACCACCCGCTGCCAGCGCGGCAATACCGAATGCAATGGTCAGCGGCAGCAGCAACTCGTCAGGTGAATTGATGCCCAACCCTCGCGCAAGGTCTGACACTACCGGGTGACTGAAAACCCGCTCTGGCGCGATAAGAATGCCGATAAAGGGCAGAACCGCTCCCAGACTGACGACTTCAGCAAACGCACTGACCAGCATCAGACCCAAGACCAGAACAAATTGCCGCTGCCGCCGACGGCTGAACTGGCGCCAGAGCCGCCCCAGCAGGGGAGTCAACGAGCTATGCGTTTTGATAAATTTCATGTGAACAAACAAGCCAATTATTTTCTCGTGTCTGCCGTCTCAGGCGAACTCTGACTCAGTACTTCGCGCTTCAGTAACTCGATTTCGCGGTTGAGGCCTTCGTATTCCGCGATCTTTCTGCGAAGGAAATGCGCTGTCAATTTGGTCTTTTCGGCAATCCCCAGTGGCGTAAGCAAATAGGCATAAGCCAGCTTGTTCTGATTGCTTCGGAAGTTCTGTACCTTGATCAGGCCTTTGTCCATCAAGGCCTTGAGACAGTAATTCGTTTTGCCCAGACTGACACCCAGCGCTTCCGCCAGTTCGCGCTGACTCAGTCGCGGGTTTTCCACCAAAAGGCGCATGACCTTGAGATGGTTTTCTTCCTGAAGTGTAGACATAGAGGGGATCGATCTGGTCACGCGGCATTTATTGAGGACCGCAATACCCACCACCAACAAGATGCTTTTGGACACGCTACCGCCGTGCCGTATCACGATCAGCATGCGCGGTCGGGGTGGACGTCAGACTCGAAATCAGCCGTCCGTTCAGATAATGAACGAAGTATAACCATTGTGTTTTTGGTCGCCTGCCCTCTGAATGGCGGAGAAATGGACGGTTTAGGCCAACTTCCTCAGTTCTTCCGGTTTGACTGGCAATTTGACCTGCTTACTGATCAGCTCAATCAATATGAAGGCACGAGCCTCGCCATCGCCCATCTGGTAAACCCCTTCTAGGCCCGCAAACGGTCCGGATTTGACCTGCACTGCCTCCCCATGGGTAAAAAGCCGCCGGGTTTCCCCATTTCGCTGATTTTCCATCGTCTGCAAGGTCTCGATAAGGTGGTCTGGGGCTTTGGCCGCTTCCCCCCCAAAAGTCACAAGACGGCTCACCCCTTGAGTTGAGCGGATAGAACCCCAACCTTTGCCAGAATCCAATGCATCACCCAGCCGAATAAACAAGTAGCGTGGAAAAAGCGCCTCAACAACCCGGCTAACGGCGCCCCGGCGGATACGTTCGACCGTGACTGTGGGTAGGTAGCAATCAAAGCCTTGGCGCACCAGATTGTCGAAGGCCCGCTGTTCCTGCCGCGGTTTGGTATGAACGACGTACCAATTCATTGCCTAAAACCGGCCAACCACGGGCGAACCAAGAGCCAAATCTGCCAAAATCATTACATCTCACCGTTTTTCGTCCCGAACATCCCGATTTTAAACTCCCGCACCTTTACCTTGGCGATACCGCCTCTCTTTCAAGCGGGAGGCGCTTAGCCGACCGGGCAATACAACTAAAGCGTATGAGTATTTCTTTCAAAAGACTTTTTGATCTGGTCATTGCCATTTTTGCCTTTGCTGTTCTTGCTGCGCCACTAGGGGTGGTGGCTTTGCTGGTACGCATCACCTCTCCAGGCCCGGCCCTGTACTGGTCTGATCGGGTAGGCCGCCATAACCGGATTTTCAGGATGCCGAAGTTCCGGAGCATGCAAGTAGGAACACCAGCGGTCGCCACACACCTGCTCGCCAACCCCTCTTCGCATCTCACACTCATTGGGCCCTTTCTGCGCAAAAGCAGTCTCGATGAATTACCCCAAATCTGGAGCATCTTGGTCGGCGACATGAGTTTTGTCGGGCCGCGTCCCGCCCTGTTTAACCAGCACGATCTTATTGCCTTGCGTACCCAGCTAGGTGTGGACGAGCTATCGCCGGGGCTGACAGGCTGGGCGCAGGTCAATGGACGGGATGAGCTTCCGATACCCGCGAAGGTCGCGCTTGACGTGGTGTATCTTCAACAACAGTCTTTCTGGCTCGACCTACGCATCATTTGGCTGACCATCGTGAAAGTAATACGGCGCGATGGTGTTGCGCATTAAGATCTCGGGGCCCACCCACCTGATGAACAAAACTACCCTTTTAAGCCAACCGAGATACGTGAAACAAGCGGTGGTCCTGCTTGCGGACGTGATCATGGGCGTAGTTTCAGTTTGGCTTGCATTTTCCCTGCGTATTGATGCTTTTCACTGGCCTACTGGGCATCAGTGGGGACCCTACTTGCTGGCACCAGTACTTGCGGCGCCCATCTTTGTCTACAGCGGACTCTATAGGGCCGTCTTCCGTTACACCGGGCAGGCAGCCATGCGCGTGCTTTGCGTTTCTGTTTTTGTATACGCACTGGCATTTCTGGGTATATTGATCTTTATGGCCTGGGACGACGTTCCCCGCTCAGTGGGCGTACTCCAGCCTCTGGTATTGCTGCTGCTGGTTGGGGCGAGCCGGGGGATTGCCAGGCACTGGCTAAGCGGTCCAACGGCCTACCAGCGCCGCCATGCGAACGTGAGCCGCCTACTAATCTATGGCGCGGGGGCAGCAGGCGTACAAATGGCCAATGCCATTGCGAGTTCGCACGAATTCAAGTTGCTCGGGTTTGTCGATGACAGCCGCAACCTCCAAGGATTGACGATCAATGGCGTGATGGTGCATGCGCCGGCCACGCTGCCCCATCTTGTTGAAAAACTCGGCGTAACAGACATGCTGCTGGCACTGCCGTCTGTCAGCCGAACGCGTCGCAACGAAATTCTCAATGCGCTGCAACCGCTGCCAATGCATGTCCGATCACTGCCGGGACTCACGGATCTCGCACAAGGGCGCGTGGCAATCGCGGACATCAAGGAACTCGATGTCGAAGATTTGCTGGGCCGGGATGCAGTGCCCCCAGATCGCGCGCTGCTGGCCAGCAATCTCCAAGGCAAGGTTGTTCTTATCACGGGAGCGGCAGGCAGCATTGGAAGCGAACTGTGTCGCCAGATACTCCAGGAAAATCCATTGCGGCTCGTGCTGCTTGAGCATAGCGAATATGGTCTTTACAGCATTCATCAGGAACTGCAGCACCTGATACGAAGTCTGCAGCTACGCTCAGGTATTGCGACAGAGCTGGTCCCACTGCTCGCCAATGTGCGCGATCCCGCTCGAATGCTCGCGATCTGCCGAGCGTATCGCCCGCACACCATTTACCACGCTGCTGCCTACAAACACGTGCCGCTCGTCGAACACAATCCCGCGGAAGGTATCGCCAACAATGTCCTTGGCACTTTTAACGTAGCACGGGCTGCCATACAGACCGGGGTCAGCCACTTCGTGCTCGTGTCGACAGACAAGGCCGTGCGCCCCACCAATATCATGGGTGCCAGCAAGAGACTGGCCGAAATCGTACTACAGGCCTTGTCGGCCACATCGACAGTCAGCTTTGAGCCTGGTGAGCAATCATTCAACAACCGCACCTGCTTTGCCATGGTACGTTTCGGCAACGTACTGGGCAGCAGCGGCAGCGTCGTCCCCTTGTTTCGGCGCCAGATCGAAGCCGGCGGCCCCATCACATTGACACACCCCGACGTCACGCGCTATTTCATGACAATACCTGAAGCCGCACAACTGGTCCTGCAGGCTGGCGCGATGGCTGAAGGCGGCGAAGTGTACGTACTCGACATGGGTGAGCCGGTGAAGATCATGGATCTGGCTTGCCGAATGGTCGAGCTCTCCGGTTTCACGGTGCGAGACGAAACACGTCCTGACGGTGACATCGCCATTGAGGTGACTGGTTTACGCCCCGGTGAAAAACTTTACGAAGAATTGCTGATCGGCGACAACCCCGTGGCAACGATTCACCCGCGAATCATGAAGGCACACGAAGACTTTGTGCCCTGGGCACAATTTGAGGCCGACCTGGAACTGTTGCGGGAGGCGGTGGCTGCCAACAACACCACTGTCTTACGAGGCGTGCTGCTCAAGTACGTCAGCGGATTCACACCTGATGCGCAGGACGGCGACCTTGTGGGCCTCCAGACAAGCTCCTAAAGGCCATCCCCAAAAGGCTGGACTCCACTACAAGCTCTGCACCTAGGAACTCTGGAAGGCGTCGCCAAGGCGATCCTTCGTAGACAAAATGGGAGCAGCGCCGTGCAGAGGCCAATCTATCGCCAGTGTGGGGTCATTCCACGCAATGCAGCGCTCCAGCTTCGGCTCGTAGTAATCCGTAGTCTTATATAAAAAGTCGGCGCTGTCGCTAAGCACCAGAAATCCGTGCGCAAGTCCGGGCGGAACCCAGAGTTGCCGGTTGTCATGCTCACTTAATTCCAGGCCCACCCATTTCCCAAACGTGGGCGACGAGAGGCGAATGTCGACAACCACGTCATATGCCAGGCCGCGTAC
>JBKJIV010000178.1:0-9533 GCA_046598365.1 Polaromonas sp.
GGTGGAAGCCTGACGGGCTGTACTTGCCGGCAATGGATGACGATAAACTGGTTGTTTCTGGTGTTGCCGAAAATGTCCATGGCGGATTCGGGGTGGCCTAGAAGACCTTGGGATGACAACTAGAAACTTCCGTTTCGCTGCGAAAGCGGACGTAGCTCAATTGCGAAAGCAGTCGTTCAATCCGACGCAGGCGGATAAGGTTAACGTTGGCGTCCGTGTCGAACAACCTGTTAGGCATCAATTCCGCGGCCGCTGCGAGTTGGTGACCCCATTGCTGACACTACGGTTGCTGCCAACTTCTTCGCAGCGGCTGGTCGCCACTGTTCCCGTTGGGATCATCTGCCACACGCCGAAGCCCCGCGCGCTATAAGCGTTCAGAGGAATGACGTCGGCAGAACAGTTCGTTCCATCGGGAGCCGCATTCGTCTTCAGCTTGTATTCGCCATTCGGAACAGCCTCGAATGCAACGATTGCGGAGCACACATGGCGCCTATCTATCTTATCTACCCACACAAATCTAAGTGCGGAGCGCGAGGCCGGCTTCAGCAACAGAGTTTTGTCTTGTCGCACAAAGGGCATTTGCTCAGATGAGATGACAAGAGTTGGCCCGCAATTGTAGCCATCGGGATGAAAGTGAGAGTAGAACGCGGTGGTGTCTTCCACGTGTAACTTGGCGCTTCCTTCAGGTTTAAGGCTCGGATAAGGCCGCGGGGTGGTCGTGCAACCGGCCATCAGACAAAACAGCGCAGCTGTACAAAGGAGCTTCTATTTGCTCATCTGGAACATATGACCTGATGCCTAACGCAGAGCTAACCGGCGACTTGCGAAGCAGCGCGCGCAGCGGGCGGGCGCAGCAAAGGCGTCCGTGTTGAGCGATCTGGTAGGACTCACTTTAGGGATCTCCGAACAGCCTCTATCGCTTCAGCCGTGGCAAGGCGAACGGGGAAGAACATCGCACCAGGCGTCTCGATCCCCTGAATGAGCTGCAGCGCAGTGGCACCTGGTTTAAGGAAAAGCAAGATTGTTTCTCCCGAGCGGGCCTCAAGATCGCAACTTGTCTGCGGTCCCTCCCGGTTGCGAAATCCCTTCACTTCAATCTGCTCGGATTCCCGGCCCTTCAACCAGTCGAGCACGTGAAAACGGTGGGTCCCATTCCCAGCATAGGTCCCGGTCACGGCGACGGCCACCAATGGTGCGGAAGCTGCGATTTGCTCGATGCTGGCAAAGCGCGTGTCGGGGGGAAAGGAACAAGCCTGCGCTTGTTGGGTCGTTGCAGAAACCAGCATGCCGATCATGAGCAGAGCGCGCCATCTTGACATCTTGAGTCCTAACGTAGACGTAACCGGCGACTTGCGCCAGGAGTGAGCGCAGCGAACGGACGCCGCAAGGCGTCCGAGTTGACGGCCATGTTAGGCATCGCGCACGCTCCCCGTGAAGCCATTCGCAATGAATGAGTCCGCACCGAATTTCGACCAGAAGTATCCGAAGCAAACGACCCACAGCGGCACTACCGCGGCCGCGAAAACGCAGAACCCGACAAAAACCATCAGCATCCCCCGCCCGAAGTCGGTGGAGTCAGGTGGGTCGGGTGCCGGAAAGCCAGCGATGAAGGGTGTCGCGAATGTGGCGGCGACTCCCAAAAACGCTGCCGCGGCTAGGGCCGCAAATCCGGACGCCAACGCTATGACTGAATAGGCGAAAAGGCGTCTCATGTGAGGCCTAACGTGCGTGTAACCGGCGACTTGCGTCAGGAGCTCGCGAAGCGAGCTCCTGACGCAAGGCGTCCGTGTTGACTAACTTGTTAGCCGCGCGGTTGCTCATGGGGCGCACAGGTACCCGCGAATGGTGCCGACAGTCCCTGACCGTGCCAGCGACATTTCCTTCGGCGTCTTAGGGAGGGCCGCCAGGATATTGGGCCGAGCAGCCTCCAGGTTTTGAATCAGCTCCACGTCATTGTCCTGCGTGTAGACGAACTCGCCGACATATGCAACTTGGCCTTCTAGTACAGAAAAGTATTTTGAACCACCCCGTAGTTCACGCCCCCAGCCTCCATATACGTAGTCCCCGGGCGACACTTCGAACGAAAAGTACTTTGTTGAGTCAGGCACACCCGGGACGGAGGCCAGCGTCCGCTTGCTCCCCCAACAGTCTATTTCCAAGGCGCCCTCCCTCACGTCGTATGCATCGAGAGCAACTTGGAATTGCGGGGCGCGCCATGGGCTATCCACCCGAATTCCGTAAACGATCACTGCTCGCCCCGAACCTGGAGTGCCACCTGCCTCCATAGGCCGAGTGCCGGCGCAGCCTTGGAGTTGCAGCAATACTGCAAGTGCAAGGATCGCAACTAGCGACAGGGTGTGACGGCGCAGCATAGCGGCTAACGTAGAAATGACCGGACCACCAACACAAGCGGCGAAGCCGCAGCCTGCTGTTGTGGGTCCGTGTCGATTGCCTGGTTATGGCAGGCCTTGGACAACGCCAACCGCCACTCCTTCCGAAACCCGCCACTTACCGGCAAGATGGAGCCAGCAGGCCGCGCATGAGAAACCATGTAGCCCGTTCGACGCAGCGAACGCCCACCACCTCGCAACGGTGCGCACTCACCAACTCCGCTAAGCCCGACGGGCGAAAGACGCGCAACGCACGCGTGTACCAATGCCGATCTTGTTAGGGACCCAGTCGCACGTGACGGGCTATTGGGCATCAATGACTTCCCTCGTCATGCGACATAACGTTGGAGGCCACTGGCGCGCAACCTTTGCCGCGAAGCGGCTGTCTTTGGTTGCGTGTCCAAGTGGGCCGAAAGGTTAAACGGCAGCAGCGGATACGTCGAACTCATGGCAGACCTGATTCGCTGCAAACAACAGGGAGCAAACTTGGTGACTCACCGAATCCGCCTCGCAGGACCCCAACTGCCTCCTGAACCAAGCCAGTGATCCGGGTTCGCTCTTCCGCCGTCGCACTTTTATTGAAGTAGATCTCAACTCTGTCTGGCCCATCAGAACGTTGTACCAACTCCCAAATGTTGAAGTGCTTTTCTTCAACATAAAAATTCAACTGCCGGTCTGGGTAAGTTGAGTGATCAAACGGAATTGGAATGAGTGCGCTACCGGTCTCAATATCGAATACTAGGTGCCGGTCAATAGGATTCAGTTTTTGGTTTTCAACCAAACTACGCGGTAAACGCAGCCCCTTGAAGATTTGACTAGTACAGATGTCACGAACGAATGTCATATTGCCGATTAACGTAAAGGTGAGCGAACGCCGCAGGCGGTCCGCTCGACTGCCCAGTTAAACACCACGACTCTTTACCTTTCCAAGCAGTTCTTTGAGGCCCCGGGCGAAGACCTCTTTCATTGTGGGCGAGTCGAAGTGGGTCTCTTCAGTGGTAACCGAAAACGTCACGTATCCGTCGCTCAAACCCATCATGCCGTGCGTGCTTCGGATTCTATCTGGCCCTGCCTGCCGGGATTCCGTGTAGTCAACAAATGCGACTCCGCCGTTGCCAGGGACATCAAAGAGTTCTTTCCCCTTTTTCGCTGCAGCATCACGGACGAAGTCTTTCCCAATCGTCGGGCGCTGACTGACATATTCCTTCATTGAAGTGAATGTGAATCGAATCTCTATGTGATGAGGCGCCTCCGGAGATAGAGACAGCGTGCGCCGCCCGTCTTCGAATCCATACCGATAGCCCTTCGGTACTTCAAACTGCGCTACCTGGCGGTCAAAGTGCACGACTTGGCAGTATGCAAGCGAAGAACTGAACAGGCACAGCGCAAGTAAGAGGGATCGCATGGACTTCTTCGTTTAACGTAATGTAGACCGCAAAACTTGCGGGATATTCTGGCGTCTGCGGGATAAACTGGACATGAAAATTGCTCTAAGGTGGCGCCGGCATTGACTTTCCCGGCAGGTAACTATGAATTTATACAGGTATAAAAAATCCGACAAACCCCGCAGTTGATTGTTTGTAGTTTAAACATCCGAATAGACACTCGGTAACCCCCAAACGGGGGAATTTGCCGTGAAATTCCCCTTTTAAAGACAGCTATCGGGAAATGCCGCGATTGACAGCTCTGTGCCAAGCCTTGCCCTTCGCTGAGTCGGGTAGACGCATGATCTTGTCCGCAGGCAACTGTGCTGCGATAGCGGTCTTTGTTCAGTAGAGGATGCAGCCGTTCAGTTTGTCCTCACCGGCTGCCAGTTAACGTCAAAGCCAAGAGGCGCCGAAGGCGTCCGACTTGGACGAAATGTTAAAGCGGGCATTCATTTGCGACCCCACGATTTGCGCGCCATGGCAACCCAGCCCCATGACACAGCACCGAAAACCAGCACTACACCTGTCACCACGAGCCCGAAAGCCAGATTGGCGAGAGGATTATCGTCGCGATAGTCAATTAGCAACCCAAGCGCCGCACCTCCGGCTGCAATAGCAATTCCAAAAAGCCCGAGACGCAATGGCTTCGCGACCGGGCTTGCTATATCAGGAGAATCTGCCATGACGTCTGCACGCTTTAACGTTGGCGCTCAGCGGGCGGCGTAGCCGTCCGATGGAGCAACGGGTTAAAGCTACTTCCAGTCATGTGAAAGTAACTCGATTGGTATTGGGTCGCCCCAGGTCTTCCACCCCTCCTTCTCCAATTTTTCGAACCACATGTCTCGTCGGGATTCAGGAAGTCGAGAACCGCAAAAAGGGCAATGGTGGATCTGAAGGATTTCTGCGGAGGGCTGGCAGATAAGCCCGTACTCGTCGAAAACGGGAGACCAGTAGATACGTTTGTCGGTGGACCCAAGCAAAGGACTTTTAGCCTCGGGAAACGCCATGTTCGCTTGCTCGGACATTTCCGCGCAGCAGTGTTCCTTCAGGTAACTTGATTCGCCGGTCAGAACGAGTGAGAAGGCCATGAGCTTTAACGTTGGAGGCCAGGCGGCGCCGAAGGCGGTCGCCTCTGGGCCGACTTGTTAGCCATCATTGCGCGAGATTCCGCGTGGCTTTACCACGCTGCAGCCACGACAAGCCGGCCAAAGCAAAAAGTAGCATTGCGATGCCAAGTTCCAGCCAAACTGCCCCGAACTCGCCGAAGTTTGAATGGGCCCAGGAATACAACCATCCCCACTTGCCGGTAAAAGGCGGCTGTTTAGGGGAAATCCAATCGGACAGTGCCAGAAGGCAAAAACAAGCGCCTATCCCCAGCTGTGCCAGTGCCCGCTCCTTAGGAGTGAACGGTGTCTTCCAATGATTGTGGTCCGGTTGACCTCGCCAAAGCTTCATGTGATGGCTAACGTAGAAGTGACCGGCGGGCGATAGGCACGCGGTAGCGTGCCGCGAGACCGTCCGTGTCGACTGCCAAGTTAAGCATCAGCGCGCCGTAGGGCAAATTACTGCCCCCGGAGTCTCCTTAAGCATTTGCTTCACAGACTTGACCTCCTCCAACTTGGCACGCAACGATGCATTTCGTTCCTTCTGCAGCTTGCCCGTGCACTCTACATACGCATACCCAGCCCCGCTGCCTTGACCGAACGTGCGCTCTGCGTAGCTACACTCGTTCTTCACAAATTCCAACCAGCGGCTCTGAGCGCTTCTGAGCTGCTGCGCCGCCCCGCTCGGGTCGTAGCCTACCCAACTAACACTGCATTCAGTGAGTTCCTTGTCGAGCTCCGCCACAAGCCTTTTTTGCTCTAAGTCGCGTCGAGCAGCTTCACGCGCCAAGCACTCTCCAGGGCCCGGCCCTTCAACGTTCGCGAGGCACCTCTCCAGTGGAGTCTTGGCTACCGCGGATGCAGCCACACAGGCGAGAAGCGCGCATGCAAGCAGGCGATGCATTCTGATGCTTAACGTAGAAGTGACCGGTGGACCATAGGCACGCGACAGCGTGCCGCGCGGACATCCGTGTCGACTGCCATGTTAGGCATCACCGTCCTCGCCCGTTGAAACCGCCCCGACCCCAAAGACGTCTTGTACAGGAATGTCAACGTACAGCTTGGCGGCCGCCGCGATATGGTTCGGGGCGTGAATCAGGAAGGCAATCAGCAGGTCGTTTACCTGATCGGGCGTGTACGAGCCCGGGTTGCGACAGAACGCGACAAATACCTCTAGGTCCTCAAGCCAGTCAGTGAGATGAAATGCGACGTCATTCGCGACGCCCACGGGCAGTTCGGCCTCGGAGGCCGCTGCCCGAGCTATGCAGTCACGGATTTGAAGGGCGTTGAACATGGCGGTGCGCTCAGTGACGCCTAACGTAGAAGTGAGAGGCAGCCGGAGCGAAGCGGAGGGAACCAAAAGCGCAGCTTTTGGCTGTCCTGCTCGACTGCCATGTTATGTTGCATTTGCTATGGACTGCCTATGAATACCAATACAGTATTCATAAAACCCGCGAAGATTCGCTGCCAGAGGCAACTTTTCCAGAGTTTCATGTAAATACTCGAAGACTCCTTCGTATGCTCCTGACTTCGAAATTACATAGTAATTGCCAGCCCCATCCTCGCCCACAATCCAGTCATCGTCTGGCCAATCTCCTCCACTTGGATACCAGCAACCTTGAGTATCTCTGACCCCAGCGTTTACCCCATCGAGTACAGATTGATCCGTTGGTAAAGCAACGTACGCATGACTGTAAATATGGAACTGGCCTAGCAAGTCATCCTGCATCAACCACTCCACATATTGTTTGGACTCATTTCCGTAAATAGACATGCTCAGCCTGCAACATAACGTGATATGAAAGTCGATTCCGCTGCGTATGGCGGCTCAAACTTGGCTGTGTGAAAAAACATTTTTTGCATGCCCTTGATTTATAACCGGTTTTTCAGTCTGGCCGGTGTGCGGCCAGTTTGCGATTCCTGATACGCAGCAAAATCGACCGATAACTTGGGAATGCTGCTGCGTATCAACCAAGTGATTTATTCTCAGCCTCCCCATGTCCAGGCCCTTGCACGGCGACGGAAAATGTTTTGTCATCGATAACAGACATGCTAAACACAGCAGAATTTCCGTCCAATGACTGCTATTGGTGAGCTACTCGAATGACGGCTCTGTGCCACAAGCGGACCTAGCGGAAATTGGCACGAACGCCAGCACTTAATTGAAAGCGGCCGTCCCCTCGGACATCTTCTGATTTTGACGGTATCAACATCAGCGACGACGTCCGGCGATGTCCAGCATGCATATCAACGATTGCCAGCGCATGCGCAGACCACTCCCTTAACCAGAGGACTCGGTCTGTAGCGTCGGCTGCGTGCGCACCATAAGCCAGGTGTGCCTAGTAGACAGAGGCCCACAAGTAACACCCAGCCCGAAGAGAGGGTTGCGTTCAGCCACCTCGTTTACCTGGCATGTGTCTTGCATCTCATCTTGTACACAAGTATGGATGCTTCAAATTGGTGCAAATTTCTTTAACCCCTGATCTGGCTGACAAGTTGCCGTTGCCGGAACACGCCGCCGCCTCCGCAAGCGCAGGTATGCTCGCGCCGCAGGCCTGGATTTGCCGCGCTGCGCCTTTGACAGCCGGCGCGCAGGCAGCTTTGCCCGGGGCGCTCGCGGGCCTTTCTTTTGCTGTCAAGGACAACATTGACGCCGCAGGCCTGCCGACCACCGCCGGTTGTCAGGCCTTTGCCTATAAGCCTGCGGCCAGTGCATTTGCGGTGCAGAAACTGCTCGATGCTGGTGCACAGCTGCTTGGCAAAACCAATTTGGATCAATTCGCCTGCGGCCTGAACGGCACCCGTTCGCCGTTCGGTCCGGTTCCCAACGCGATCAACCCGGCCTACGTGGCCGGTGGCTCCAGTTCGGGCTCGGCCTATGTGGTGGCCACCGGCCAGGTCGACTTCTCGCTGGGCACCGACACCGCTGGCTCAGGCCGCGTGCCGGCCGGCCTTAACAACATCGTTGGCCTCAAACCTTCGCGTGGCCTGATCAGCGCCCGCGGTGTGGTCCCGGCAGCGCAAAGTGTGGACTGCGTTTCCATCTTTGCCCGTACCGTGGCCACGGCCGTGCAGGTTCTGGAAACCGCGATGGGTCATGACGCACTTGACCCCTACTCCCGAAAGCTGGCGCTTGCCAGTGCGCCGTTTCCTGCGGCTTTTCGTTTTGGTGTCCCGGCCAGCCTGGAGTTTTACGGCGACAGTGCCGCAGAAGTTGCGTTTGCCGAAGCTGTGGTGCGGCTGCAATCGCTGGGTGGAACGCCCGTACGCATCGACTTCACCCCGTTGGCCCAGGTAGCAGCCCTGCTGTATGAAAGCGCACTCGTGGCCGAGCGCTACACCGCCATCCGCGGTTTCTTCGATATGCATGAGCAAGAAGTGATTGAGCCGGTGCGCAGCATCATCGCCGCGGGCCGAACCTACAGCGCGGCGGATCTATATGCCGTGCAGACCGAGGTCAAGCGCCTGGGCCAGCGCGCTGACGCCATGTGGGCGGGCATCGATGTGCTGCTGGTGCCGACGGCGCCCACTCATTACACGATTGACCAGATGAAGCAGGACCCAGTGGCCCTGAACCGCAAGCTCGGTGCCTATACCAACTTTGTGAACCTGCTCGACTACGCGGCGCTGTCGGTTCCCAGCTCCATGCGCCCTGACGGCCTGCCCTTTGGCATCACCTTGATCGCGCCCTGCGGCAGCGACTGGCAGTTGGCTGATCTGGGTCAGCGCTATCACCATGCCACGGGCTTGATGCAAGGCGCCACTGAAATGCCTTTGCCGCCCATGCGCCCCGTAGCTGGACTGCAAAAACCGGCAATGGTGAAAGTCGCGGTTGTGGGCGCTCACCTCTCAGGTATGCCGCTGAACAGCCAGCTGACCGAACGCGGCGCTACCTTGGACTGCGCCACGGAAACTGCCCCGCAATACAAGCTGTATGCCCTTCCCGGTACCACGCCGCCGAAGCCCGGTCTGCTGCGGGTGGCCCAAGGTCAGGGTGCCCGCATCGCGCTCGAAATCTGGGACATGCCGCTTGGCGCCTATGGCTCCTTCGTGGCTCTGATTCCTTCGCCGCTCGGTATAGGCACGTTGACTTTGTCCGACGGCAGCACGGTGCAGGGCTTTGTCTGTGAACCCGAAGCCTTGCACGGCGCGCAGGACATCTCGCATCTGGGCGGATGGCGCGCCTATATCGCTTCCCTGAAATCCGCCAACCCGTAACTCGTTTTCCCGTTATCCGTCACTTTTTTTCATCACCAACCGAGGAGAGATTCATGAGCCAAGCCAACCATTCCACCCGCCGCAGCTTGTTAAAGGCCGGCGCAGCCACCGCAGCGCTGGGCGTGCTCGGCGCACCCGCCATCGTGCGCGCGCAAGCAGGCCCGAAAATCCGCGTGGGCTACTGGCCGATTGCCGCCGGTCTGCCCTTCTATGCAGCGGTTGAGCTTGGCTACTTCAAGGAAGCCGGTCTGAACGTGGAAGTGCTCAAGTTCGCCGGCGCCCAGCAAATCATGGAGGGCATGCTGGCCGACCGCTGCGATGGCAGTGCCAACGGAACCGGCTCGGGCAATATCGCCGTGGGCGAGCTGGCTGCACCCGGCAGCTTCAAAATTTTC
>JBKJIV010000183.1:0-5573 GCA_046598365.1 Polaromonas sp.
AAAGTGCCCGCCGCCGGTCGCTCAAAGAAAAAAGCACTGCCTGCCCTTTAAAGTCGGGCAAACAGCGCTCTTGTTTTGATAGCCATCGAGTAGCTGGCGTCAGCAGCGCGGCAGCGCCGTACCACTCACGCTAGGGAAGCTTCCTCAGCGGCCCCGTGCCGCAACAGCGGTATCCGGAAAGTCACTGAACACGCCGTCCACACCCATTTCAAAAAACTTGCGGTACTCGGCCGCTGCGTCGCCTCGAAAGTCGGAGGCCAGGCGCTTGGCCTCGTTACGGAAGGTGTACGGGTGGACAAACAGTCCTGCAGTATGCGCATCCCGGACCACCGATGTAGGCGGCAGTTGCACGCGATCACGTTCGTCGATCACGCCGTCACCATTCAAGTCGTCAGGCTTGCCGTCGTTGTTGGCGTCGATCTGACGCGCTGGAACGAGGTAGGCCTTCCAGGGGCCGATGCCATCGGCGTAAGTCTTGATCTCGCGCAAGCCTGCGGGAGTCAGCAGGTCAGCAAACGAGCGGCTGTCTTTGGCAACCGTAAAGTCATAAGGCCTGTCCGAAGGCGCAGCCAGTGTGACCCGGCCCTGAGCATCGACGCCGTCGCCGTCAATCAACTGCACCAGACGAAGCTGTGTTTTGCTGCGCAGGTACTTGAGGTTGCCCACTTCAAACGACTGCACGATGATTGGCGAGTTTTTGGCGGTGTAGCCGTACTCGGCCAACAGCCTGAGCAGGCGGTCTTCCAGCATCAGGCCGGCGTTCACGTGGTAGGTGGGGTGTTTGGTTTCGGGATAGACACCGATCGTGCGGCCTGTTTTGGCGCTTTCACCACGGGCCAGGTCCAGCACCTCACGCAGGGTCGGCACCGCGTACCTGCCGTTGTGCGACTGGTCGCGCTCGGCCATGGGCTGCTTGGCGCGCAGCGTTTTTATCTCGGCCAAGGTCATGTCGGTGGTAAACCAGCCAGTCTCGGCAATGCCGTCGACCATGCGGGTCGTTTTGCGGCTGGCAAATTCAGGCCGCGTCGACACGTCCGTTGTGGCCGTGATGTTGGGCTCGTGCCGCACCACCAGTTCACCGTCTTTGGTGGCCACCACATCCGGCTCGATGAAGTCCGCACCGAGCTCGATGGCCCGCTTGTAGGCTTCGATTGTGTGTTCCGGCAAATAGCCGCTGGCGCCGCGGTGCCCAATCACCAGTGGCGCTTTGCCGTCGAGGGTGGGATAGCGACTGGATGGAGCGGGTGAGACCGCCGCACAGGCAGCCAAGCCCAAAATGCCTGTGACGGCCAGACCGGCCCCCAGAATGCGCAATGAATACATGAAACTCCTCCGTTGTTGAATGACGCACTATGGTGCATGCAGGTGACGGTTTGATGAAGCGGTGTTGCAAGGACTTACCCTCGCGGCGCGAGCCATCGCATGGTCGGGTCGCAAACGATGCAAAAGTCTGGCGAACTTTCGGCTTGATCTCCACTCAGTCATTGATGAAATTCTGGACCCTCTTCTCTGCCGCTCTGCTGGCCTTTGTTGTCTCCGTGATGGCCGGCTGCAGCACTCTCGATGAACGGCAGCGCGCCTGGATCTTCCAGCCCAGCGACCGCACCTGGGGGGGCGGCCTTGCTGCGGCAGAGGGTATGGAAGATGTCTGGATCGACTTCAAAGCCAAGTCTGGCGATGTCCCTGCCCAGTTGCATGGACTGTGGCTACCGGCCGAAAGGCCCAACGCCCCCGTGCTGCTGTACCTGCACGGCGCCCGCTACAACGTCACCGGTTCGGCCCCGCGCATGCGGCGTATGCAGGAACTTGGTTTTTCGGTGCTGGGCGTGGACTACCGGGGTTTTGGCAAAAGCACGCAAACCCTGCCCTCCGAAGAGACAGCATATGAAGACGCCCGCGTGGCCTGGGAATGGCTGGCCAAGACATACCCCAACCGGCCGCGCTACATATTTGGTCACTCCCTGGGGGGGCCAATTGCCATCCACCTGGCCACAGAGGTTAACGACGAACGGGGCACGATTGTCGAGGGCACTTTTACTTCCATAGCCGACGTGGTGGGCACGTCCAAGTGGGGTTGGGTGCCGGTCTCCATGCTGATCACCCAGCGCTTTGAGGCTGTGCGCAAGGTGGACAAAATTGGCTCGCCGTTGCTGGTGGTGCATGGCGGCGACGACCGGTTGATCGCGCCCAGCCTGGGGCGCAAGTTGTATGAAGCGGCAGTGCAGCCCAAGCTGTTCATGTTGGTCGAGGGCGGCTCGCATCACAACACAAACTATGTCGGTCAGACTCAATACCGGCAAGCGCTGGCGCAGCTTTTCAGCATGAAGTAGCCCGCGCCTCCCGGGGGCCGCAGCTCACGCGCACGCCCGGTGCGGGCTTGATCTGATACGCTCAGTTCAATGTCAGTTACCGCTCCAGCTGCCCCCTCTGCAGGCCCTGTCGCCCCGGCGATGTCCTCCTCCCTTGTCGTGCTGATTTTGGCCCTGCTGCTGGGCATTCAGCCTGTCACCACTGATCTGTACCTGCCAGCCCTGCCCGCCCTGACCCTCGGCTTTGGCGCGCCCATGACTCAGGCCCAGCTCACCCTCAGTGCTTTGTTGCTGGCGTTCGGCCTCTCCCAACTCTTCTGGGGTCCGTTGTCGGACCGCTTTGGCCGCCGTCCCATTCTGCTGTGGGGCTTGGGTGCGTATGTGGTGGCAGCCATTGGCAGCGCGCTGGCGCCATCGATGGCCTTGCTGATCGTCTGGCGCATCGTGCAGGGCGCGGCCATGGGCGCAGCGGTCATGTGCGCGCGCGCCATCGTGCGTGACCTGTACACACCCGTATCTGGCGCGCGCGTGATGTCCAAAGGGCTGAGTGGCCTGGGCGTTATCGCCTGTCTCAGTGCGCCATTAGGCGGCTTGCTGTCGGACCTGTTCAACTGGCGAGCCGCCTTGCTGATGCTGGCTGTCTTCGGCGCCATCACGCTGTTTGTGATTGCGCTGCGTTTTCAGGAAACCATTGCGCACAAAAACCCGCGCGCGCTGCAGCCCCGCACCCTGGTGGGCAACTGGTGGGCCATCGCACGCAACCCGACCTTTATTGCCTTTTCTGCGCTGGCGATGTCGTCGTACGGCGGCTTGTTCACTTTTCTGGCCGCGTCGTCCTTTGTTTTTATTCAGGTTCTGCAGCTGAGCAAAACCCAGTACGGCATGGTCATGTTCTGCATGTCCTTGTTTTATTTGTTCGGGACATTTCTGTGCCGCTGGCTGTTACCGCGTTTTGGTGTACGTCGTTCAGTGGCAATTTCGGGCGGGTTGTCGTTGAGTGGTGGTGTGCTGATGGCCGGTCTGGCTTGGTCCGGTGTGCACAACGTGTGGGCGATTTTGTTGCCCTTTCTGCTTTTTATGGTGGCTCACGGCATCAACCAGCCATGCAGCCAAAGTGGCGCCGTCGGCCCCTTTCCCGCTTCGGCAGGTGCAGCCTCGGCGCTCAATGGGTTTTTGATGATGCTGACCGCCTTTGGCATGGGCGGCTGGCTGGGCACACACATGGACGGCACCGTGTTTCCGCTCACCAACGGCATCTTGTTCTGGAGCGTCTGTGCTGCCTTGGCCGCGTGGACGCTGGTGCGCAAGTATGGTGACCCAGCGGCGCAAATCGCAGCCGCGCGACCATGACTTCCCCGCGCTGGATTGGATTGGCAGGGCCTACGGCGTCCGGTAAAACGGCAGCAGCTTTTGCGATTGCAAAAATGCATGCAGTTGAAATCATCAGTGTTGACTCGGCATTGGTGTACCGAGGCATGAACATCGGCACGGCCAAGCCCACTGCGGATGAGTTGGCCGCCGTGCCGCATCACCTGATCAACATTCGCGACCCACTGCATGCCTACAGCGCGGCGGAGTTTGTGGCCGACGCTACGCAACTGATTGAAGACATCACCGCACGCGGCAAGATACCGCTGCTGGTGGGCGGCACCATGCTGTATTTCAAGGCCCTGCTCAATGGGCTGGACGACATGCCCAAAGCGGACCCCGCCATCCGCGCCGAGCTGGAAGCAGAAGCTGCGCAACAAGGCTGGCCGGCCTTACATGCCCAACTGGCCACGGTTGATGCCATCACCGCTGCTCGGCTGTCACCCAATGACTCGCAGCGCATCTCCCGGGCGCTGGAGGTTTTTCGCCTGTCGGGACAGCCACTTTCCTTCTTTCATCAACAAAACGCTGCTAAATCCAACGCTGAAGCTGCCCAACATTCAGGGGAGCATATGCTGATTTCTCTGGAGCCGAAAGACAGAAGCTGGCTGCACGAGCGGATTGCCCAACGCTTTGACGCCATGCTGGCGGCAGGTTTTTTGGACGAAGTGAAAGCCTTGCGTGCGCGCGGCGACCTGCACCCTGACCTTCCCTCCATGCGCTGCGTGGGCTACCGCCAGGCCTGGGAATTTTTGGATGCGCACGAAGCGCGCGGGCTGGACGACACTCCCCCCATGGCAGAGCTGCGCGACAAGAGCATATTTGCAACCCGCCAGCTTGCCAAGCGGCAGATCACCTGGCTGAGGTCCATGCCAGATCGCCAGGTCGTGGCGTGCGACCGAGCCGATGCGGTGCAGCAGGTACTAAACCTGGTGAGCGCCAAGGTATGAGTCTGGTCGTCAGCAAGCTCAGCAAGCACTACGGCGAGGTCGCCGTCTTTAGCAATGTCTCGCTGCAAGTCGCACCCGGCGAGTTTGTCGCCATCGTCGGCGAGTCCGGCGTGGGTAAATCCACTTTACTCAACTGCATGGCCGGGCTGGACAGCTGGGACACCGGATCGGTGACGCTGGCCGGTGCTGACTTGGGGGCCATGAGTGATGACCAGCGCGCCCTGCTGCGGCGCGAAAAGGTAGGCTTTGTTTTCCAGGCCTTTCACGTGCTGCCGCATCTGGACGTGGCGCAAAACGTAGCCCTGCCTTTGCTGCTGCTTGGCCAGCATGATGATGCCCGTGTAGAAAAAATGCTGGCCGCCGTCGGGTTGCAGGGTCTGGGCGCGCGCTTGCCGCAACAGCTGTCAGGCGGTCAGCTTCAGCGCGTGGCCATTGCCCGCGCCTTGGTGCACAAGCCCAGCCTGTTGCTGGCTGACGAGCCCACCGGCAACCTGGACCCGACCACAGCCGCCACCGTGATGGACGCGCTGATTGCGCAGACTCGGGAGCATGGTGCGGCGCTGGTGCTGGTGACGCACTCTGAGGCAGCTGCCTCCCGCGCAGACCGGGTGCTGCACCTGAGCAACCACGGCGTCACGCCCTGAGCCACATGGCCACCTTGCTGCGGCTGCTGCGCACCTTTTCCTGGCAGGAGCTGCTGCACCACCGTTGGCGCAATGCCGCGGCCATGGTGGCGGTGATGCTGGGTGTGGCGCTGGCGTTTTCGGTGCAGCTCATCAATGCGTCGGCGCTCAGTGAATTTTCTCAGGCTGTGCGCTCCACCGCAGGCCAGCCGGATCTGGAGTTGCGGGCAGTGCGCGGGAGCATTGACGAAGCGCTGTACGCAACAGTTGCCAACCACCCGGTGGTAGCGGCGGCCAGCCCGGTGCTGGAGCTGGCCACCTAT
>JBKJIV010000211.1:0-28293 GCA_046598365.1 Polaromonas sp.
CGCGAACAAGGGAGGGAGGGAGGAGGAGGAGAACCGCCCCGGGATTGCAGTCGGACCACAAGGGCCTGAAAGTCTTCGCAACAAAAAACGGGTGTCAGAAAAAAGGGGTGTTAAACCTCTCGCCGACAGGGATACGAGTGAATGGCGCCGCCCCCAGTTCCCCGGCCGCGTGGCAGGATGCTGGTAAAGATTTGTGAAGTGGGCGGAAAGCATCGTTATGTATGGGTGGATTCAGTTGAGCAGTTGAGCAGTCGAGGCATTTAAACCAATTAGTCAGATTATTACTGAATAGTATTTATTTGGCTAGAAGTCTTTTTTCTATTTCCGCCAAGAACGCAGGGTCTTTCGGGTCCACGGTGGTGTTGAAGCTGCTCGCGGTCTGTCCGTCTCGACCCACAACATACTTGTGAAAATTCCAGCGCGGCCTGCTTCTGGTTTTGTCCGCCAGTTGCTGAAAAAGCGGATTAGCCGTTTTTCCGGTCACGCCGGATTTGGCAAACATCGGAAACTTGACCCCGAAAGTGTTTTCACAAAAGGCGGCAATGTCCTTGTTGCTTCCGGTTTCCTGGGAAAAATCGTTGGAAGGAAATCCAAGCACCACAAGACCCCTCTCCTTGTACCGGGCATACAGCGCCTCCAGCCCTTCGTATTGGGAGGTGAAGCCGCAAAAACTGGCGGTATTGACGACGACAAGGACCTTCCCCCGGTATTGGCAGAGGGACTGGGGTTTTTCGTCCTGAAGGCGCAAGAAACTGTGTTGCAACAACGGTGTGCAGGTTGCACCGGCCGCATTTGCCGCCGTGGCGGGCCCTGCGGTCTGGGCCCGCAGTGGGCCCACGGCGCCGCACACAAGGATCGTCGAAAGTACTGAGAGCTTGAGAGCCAGACTGGTGATCATTGGCTTGTTGGGCAGTCGGGTGAATAAACGGTGCATGTCCAACATACGCTGGGCCGGTACCAACGGATTCAAGCCCTTTGGCTTCGCCCTGCGTCGTGCCGTCTGCTTACGGGGATGACGAAAAAGGAGTAGAACGGGTGGTGAATGGTCAAACAAGCGTAAAAGCTTTTAACCGTCATGAAAATGGTGCAAAACCCAGTCTTGAGCAAGCTGTCATATTCAGCCTCTAAAATTGGTTGGAATTTTTAAGTCGGCGTGTGCCGTGCAAGGAGCCTTCATGCTTTATCCAGAACTTTTCAAGCAGCTTGAGTCCGTCCGCTGGGACATGGACAAGGATATTCCTTGGGCCAGCTTCGACGCTTCGAGGTTGACTGACGAACAAGCGCAAACCATCAAGATGAATGCGATCACGGAATGGTCTGCCTTGCCTGCTACTGAAATGTTTCTGCGTGACAACCGGGACGACAGCGATTTTTCCGCCTTCATGTCGATCTGGTTTTTTGAAGAGCAGAAGCATTCGCTGGTCCTGATGGAGTACCTCAAGCGTTTCCGCCCCGACCTCGTCCCGACGGAAAAAGAGTTGCATGAGGTTCGCTTCGAGTTTGAACCCGCCCCGGCGCTGGAGACCCTGATGCTGCATTTTTGCGGCGAGATCCGGCTCAACCACTGGTACCGGCGCGCCAGCGAGTGGCACACCGAACCCGTCATCAAGCAGATCTACACCCAACTCAGCCAGGACGAAGCCCGTCACGGTGGCGCCTACCTGCGCTACATGAAGCGCGCCATCAACAACTTTGGCAACGATGCCAAAGCCGCTTTCACGAAGGTGGGTGTGCTGATGGCCAGCGCACGTCGCACGGCGCAGGCCCTGCATCCAACCAACCTGCATGTCAACAAAGACCTGTTCCCCAGAGACACCATCCAGTCGCGGCTGCCCAACCCGGAATGGCTGGAGCATTGGCTCGACAAGCAGATCAATTTTGATGCGGTCTGGGAGGGCAAAGTCGTCGAGCGCATCTTGCACAACATGAGTCTTTTGCTGAACCAGAGCTTCAAGACCGTGCAGGAGCTCAACCGCTACCGCAAGGAGCTGGGCAAGGAAATCGCGGCGTCCATCGCTGCCAAGCCAGCCCCTACCAGCACTTGATGCAAGATCTCCGCTGGCCAAGCTCCTCGGGTGGGAGAAGCCGGGTGGTTGCGCGCGGAGCGCAGGTGTTTGCAGTGGCCAACGCGAGTAACGCGCAAGCTGACTTTGCCGGGCAGCTTACCCAGACTTTGCAGATGCTGGATCAGCATCTCGCCCATGTTGGCGCGTCCCGCGCCTGTCTGCTCAGCGTACAGATTTTCCTGAGCGATCTGCAAGACAAAAAGCAGCTGGACCTGGCGTGGCTCCAGTGGATCGGCGACGATGAAGCCGCTTGGCCGCAACGCGCGGTGATAGGCGCCCAGCTCGACGGCGGCTTGCTTATTGAAATGGTCGCTGTCGCCTTCCGTTAAAGTGGCGTGATGAACAGCGCCATCCCATCCACGCATTTCCCGCATTTCACACAAAAAATCGTATCCCGCGATGCAGCTGCGCAGGCAGTTGCCGCTCTTCCGAAGCCTGTTGTTTTTACCAACGGCGTGTTTGACGTTTTGCACCGCGGCCATGTCACCTACCTTGCCAAAGCGCGCGCTTTGGGTGGCAGTCTGGTGGTGGCGCTGAACTCAGACGCGTCGGCCAGGCGACTGGGCAAAGGGCCGGACCGGCCACTCAACAACGAACAAGACCGGGCCGTCCTGCTGGCTGCACTTGAATCCGTCAGTCTGGTGACCTGGTTTGACGATGACACCCCCGTTGAGCTCATTGGCGAACTCAAGCCCGATGTGCTGGTCAAGGGCGGCGACTACGACATGGACAAGCTGGCCGAGTCGGCGGTTGTGAAAAGTTATGGCGGTACGGCGTTGGCCATACCCTTTGTCGATGGTTATTCAACAAGCGCACTGGTGCAAAAAATCCGGACCCGTTGAGCCAGCTTGCGATTATTTTTGCAGTAATGGGGAGGTCGCTGGCAGTCCTTGGCTTGCTGCCTCTATGGACGGCGGCTTGCCGCGCAACTTGCGTGTCATGCGTGTTATCCACTGCTCCAGGTCATCTACATAGGTAAACACCGCGGGTATGACCAGCAAACTCAAAAAGGTGGATGTGATCAGGCCGCCAATCACGGCCACCGCCATCGGTGCCCGAAAGCTGCTGTCGGCAGAGCCCCAGCCCAGGGCAATCGGCATCATGCCGGCACCCATGGCAATGGTGGTCATGACAATCGGCCTGGCCCGCTTGTGGCAGGCGTCCAGCAGGGCGTCCATGCGCGACATCGGCGGCTGCTCGGGTTGACTCTCGGTCGCGGCGCGACCGCGGCGCGCTTCAATGGCGTACTCAACCAGCAAGATGGAATTCTTGGTGGCAACACCCATGAGCATGATCAGACCGATCAATGAAGGCATCGAAAAAGACTTCTGAGCGATCAGCAAGCCGACAAACGCACCGCCCAAAGACAAGGGCAGCGCGGCCAGAATCGTCACCGGATGCAGGAAGTTCTTGAACAGCAGCACCAGAACGATGTAGATACATAACACGCCGGTGAGCATGGCCAGCGCAAAACTGGCAAACAGCTCGCCCATCACCTCGGCATCACCAATGACCACCTGTTTCACGCCCGCTGGCAGATTCACGATGGAAGGCAATTTCGCAACGGCAGCGGTTACATCGCCGAGCGCTGCGCCCGAAAGTTCGACTTCAAATTGCACGTTGCGCGAACGATTGAAGCGGTCAATGACGGCCGGTCCGCCGGCCAGCTCCACCTTGGCCACCTGCCCCAGCATGACCGGGCCGACACCGGGTTTGGTGCTGGGAACCATCAGCCGCTCCAGGTTGGACAGGTCTGACTTGGCATCATCGGTGAGACGCACGACGATAGGAATCTGTCGCTGCGACAGGTTCAGTTTGGGCAGTGAAGCGTTGTAGTCGCCCACGGTGGCGATGCGGAGCGTCTCGCCAATCGCGGCGCTGGTGACCCCCATGTCGGCCATACGCGCAAAGTCGGGGCGCACGGTGACCTCGGGCCTGACCAACGCCGCACTGGATGCGACAGAGCCAAGGCCGGGAATGGTGCGCAGGTCCTTTTCAAGCGCCGCCGCCGCGCTTGCCAGGGCCACGGGATCTTCACCGGTCAACGCCAGAATGTATTTTTCACCCGAGCCGCCTAGGCCGACTTTGCTGCGTACGCCGGGCAGGCGCTCCAGTGCCTTGCGAATGTCGTTTTCAATGCCTTGCTTGCGCGGCCGCTCGCCACGATCTGTCAGCAAAATGGTGAGCGTGGCTTTGCGTGTTTCGGCAGCACTGCCTGGCGCAAAGGGGTCTGAGCCCGCCGCGCCGCCACCGATGGTGGTGTAGACGCTTTTCACATTGGGCACGCTGGCGATCAATCCACGCGCCGTCTCGGCCGCCATCTTTGTTTCGGCCAGCCGAGTGCCGGGAGGCAACTCCAGATACACCTGAGTCTGTGAGTTGTCATCGGGCGGAATGAAACCCGTGGGCAGCAAGGGAATCAGCATGATGGAGCCGATAAAAAATGCACCCGCTGCAATGCTGGTGATGAGCCGGTGCTGGATGCACCAGTTGCTTGCGCCCATGTACCAGCGCATCACCGCACCGTCTTTCTCGACATAGTTGACGATGGGCTTGAGCATGTAGGCCGCCATCATGGGGGTTAACATGCGCGCCACCACCAGCGAGGCAAACACGGCCAGTGCCGCCGTCCAGCCAAATTGTTTGAAAAACTTGCCGGCAATACCGCTCATGAATGCCGTCGGTAAAAACACCGCGATCAGGGTGAAGGTCGTCGCGATCACCGCCAGGCCAATTTCATCGGCGGCTTCCATAGCCGCCTGGTAGGGTGTCTTGCCCATGCGCAGGTGACGCACAATGTTTTCTACCTCCACAATCGCGTCGTCCACCAATATGCCGATGACCAGACTGAGCGCCAGCAGCGTCACCACGTTGATGGAAAAACCGAGGTAGTGCATGCCAATAAAGGCAGGGATGACTGACAGCGGCAAGGCCACGGCAGAGACAAAGGTCGCCCGCCAGTCGCGCAGAAACAGCCACACCACCAGCACTGCCAGCAGGCCGCCTTCAATCAGCAGCGTCAGCGACGCGCTGTACTCGTCTTCAACCGGTGTCACAAAGTCGAAGGCTTCGGTCAGCTCAATGTCCGGGTGGCTCACCTGCAAGGCTTTCAGTGCCAGGCGCACCCCACGGCCAGCTTCCACCTCGCTGGAGCCCTTGCTGCGTGCGACTTCAAAACCAACGACCGGTACGCCGTTGAGCAGTGCGGTTGAGCGTTGCTCGGCCACGGTGTCCTGCACCTCGGCGACCTGACCCAGACGGATCTTGCGGCCCTCACCGACTGACAGCTCAAGCAACGCAAGCTCCGCGGCAGATTTGACCGTGGCCAGTGTGCGCACCGGTTGCTCGCTGCTGCCCAGATCTGTGCGGCCACCGGCGGTGTCCATCTGCACCTGACTGAGCTGGCGCGAGATGGTGGAAGCACTCACACCCAGCGAGGCCATTTTGGCGGTGTCCAGCGCAATGCGCACTTCGCGGTTGACACCGCCCACGCGGGTGACAGCACCCACGCCGGGTACGGCCAGAAGGCGCCGTGTCAGGGTGTCGTCGACAAACCAGGAGACGGCTTCGTCGTCCATCGCCTTGCTGCGAATGGTGTAGGCCAGCACCGGAGAAGACGCGAGATTGATCTTGCTGACGATGGGGTCCCGCACATCGGCCGGAAGATCTGCGCGCACCTGCTGAACTGCAGAGCGCACTTCGTCCAGCGCTTCCTGGGTGGATTTTTCAAGGCGAAACTCGGCGGTGATGGTGACTGCGCCGTCTTGCACCTTGGTGTAGATGTTTTTGAGACCCTGCAGCGAAGCGACGGCGTTCTCTAACTTGCGGCCGACATCGGTCTCCAGTTGCGCCGGCGACGCGCCCGGCAAGCTGGCCGATATCACGATGTTGGGCACATCCAGATCCGGAAAGTTTTGTACCTTCATGCCCTGATAGCTCAGCAGGCCGGCAAAGCACAGCAGCACAAAGAACATGATGGCGGGAATCGGGTTGCGGATGCACCAGGCGGAAACGTTCATGTTTTTTCTCCGGCGATCGCTATTTATTTTGCGGCTGCTGGCGCAGAACTGGCTGGGACTGCTGCCGCTACCAGCTGGACGGTGTCCCCGTCGGCCAGAAAGGCCGCGCCGGCGGCTACGTAGCGCTCCCCGGTTTGCGCTCCCTGCAAAACCTCCACCGCGTCGCCCACCCGGCGACCGGTTTGCAACTTGACCTGCGTGACTTTGTTGTTGGCGTCAATACGCATCGCATAGGTAAAACCATCGCGCAGAACCAGCGCCTGCTGTGGCAGCGTCAGCGCGGGGCTGGTGCCCAGCACAAATTCACCCTTGGCGAACATGCCGGATTTCACGCCCGCGTGGCGCGGCAAGTCCACATACACCAGAGCGTTGCGGGTCAGCGGGTCTACCGTTGGGGCGACCATGCGCACCGTGCCTTGCACCTGCGCACCGCTGGCCGCTGTCACAGACGCGGCGGCACCGGGTTTGATGCGGATGATTTCTTCGCTGGTGACCTCGGCGCGCCACTCCAGGCGTCCGCCGCGTATCAGACGAAACAGTTCGGTTCCGCTGCCGACAACGGCGCCCACGGTTGCATTGCGTGCCGAAATGATGCCGCTGTCAGGTGCCCGCACCTGGGTGTTGTTGCCGCGCAGCTGCTGGGCGTCGAGTACGGCCTGCGCCGCTGCCACACGCGCCTTGGCGGTTTGCTCGGTGGTGTTGTACTGGTTGATCTGTTGGGTGCTCAGCGCGCCGGAGTTTTGCAGTGTGCGGGCGCGTGCCGCGTTGCCGGCAGCGTCTGCGGCAGTGGCTTGCGCCTCCACCAGGCTGGCGCGCGCCTGGGCCACGTCGGCCTGCACACTGTCGCCTGAAAACCGCGCCAACACCTGCCCGGCTTTGACCGAGTCGCCCACATTCACCAGCACCTGCGTCAGCCGCAAGCCATTGGACTCCGAGCCGATCACCGCCTCTTGCCAGGGCACGATGTTGCCATTGGCGCCGAGATTGATGGGCAGGGCGGCTTGCACCGGCTGCGTTACCGTGACCGTGAGCGCAGGTTTGGGTGCGACCGGATCCGCCTTGACCTCGGATTTTGAAGAAAGCAGGGAGATAGCCACTGCAGCAATTGCGACAACGGCTATGGAAATAATGGCAACCGGTTTGAGCTTGAATTTGTTCATGGTGTTGGTGTGTCAGTCAGTGCGTGTGTTGCGGTGACGTATCAGGGACGCGCCGCGGTACCGACGGCGGTGCGTGTTTCTTGTTGTTGGGAAGTCCAGCCGCCACCCATGGCCCGGTACAACGCCACCCAGGCGCTCGCACGCTCGCGCTGCAGGGAAAGCAACGCGGTTTCCGCAGCCAGTAGTGTCCGGCGGCTGTCTTCCAGTTCCACCAGGCTGGCCAGGCCGCTCTGGTAGCGCGCGTCGGTCCCAGTAAAGGAGGCGCGATAACCTTGCGCCGCAACCCGAGCGTCTTCGCTTCGGGCGGCCGTACTTTGCAGGTTGATCAGCGCCTCTTCGACTTCGCGCACGGCTTGCCGTACCCGGCCCCGGTAGACGGCAGCGGCTTCGTCATAACGTGCTTGCGCGGCATCGACGTTGGCCGCTCGCGCTCCGCCGTCAAACAGCGGCAGGGTCAGTGCCAATGGACCGATGGACCAGGTATTGAAATCGGTGCTGACACCTCTGCTGTTAACGCGGTTGGCGGCGACGGAGCCACGCAGGCTCAGACGCGGGTAACGCTCTGCCTGCGCGCCACCGACATCGGCACTTGCGGCGGCAACTTCGCGCTCTGCGTTGAACACGTCAGGCCGTTGCGCAAGGGCTTGCGCCGGAACGCTTGCTACTGAAACCGGGGCGACATTTTCAATATTGAAAGGGGTGGAGGCCAGTTTTGCCCTTAGCGAAGGCTCTGGTAAGGCGGTCAGGGCCACCAGCGCCTTTATGTCGAGCTCACACTGGGCGGCCTGTTGCGTCGCCCGGCCATTGCTTTCGGCTGCGCTGGCCCGGGCCAGCGCAGCGGTTGCTGGTGCCGTAAAACCGGCATCCGCACTCAGTGTGGCCAGTCGGCCGGTTTCCAGGCGCGAAGCGGCGTCCGAGCGCGTCACCCGCGACAGCCTTTCGCAGGTGCGCAGGCTGTAATACTGGTTGGCCACCTCAGCAGCTACCAGGACCCTGGCGTCGTGCCACTGGGCCTGGCTTCCTTCAAAGCGCAGTTGGGCCGCATTGCGGCTGGCTCTCTGGCCGCCAAACAAGTCCAGCTCCCAAGCCGTCTGGAGCCCGGCCTGCGAGGTAGTGGCCACAGGCGCGGTAGTTGCACCGGTTGGTTGGGAGCGACCCCGGCTGGCGCTGGCTGACGCGTCGAGCGATGGCAGCAGGGCGGCACCCTCGGCAACCCGCGTTGCGCGCGACTGTTCGATGCGCGACCGTGCGGTGGCCACCGTGGGGCTGACGGCCTGCGCTGCCGTGACCAGCTCGGCCAGCAAGGGGTCGCCCTGCTGTTGCCACCACTGGCTCAGATCTGACAGCGTGCCTTGATGCGGCAAGCCGGCAACGGGAGGGGCCGGAAGTGGTGCGAACCATTGACTGGGCGTAGGTGCCGACACTGTTGCCGGGGGCTGCTGCAGCGCGCAGGCCGACAACAGCAGCGGCGCCAGGCAGCAGGCAAAAAGTTTGGATGTAGTCATGCGTTATTTTTCTTGTCTGGTGCGTCGGATTGGCGCCGTGCCCGTTCTGCAGCGACCATGGCTTCGGCAAAATCAACCAGCCGCGACCCCCAAAGGTCAATGGCTTTGGCCGTTGCGATCAACTTTGGTCGCACACTCTCGATCACCTCGCGGGCGATGAACATCTGCAAGGCCAGGCCGGTGATGCTGAAAGCCAGGCGGTGCAGATCATCGTCGATCCGTGCGACACCCAGATGACGGCCAAGCAAGGCCACCAAAGCGGTATGCGCCGGCTTGATGCCCTTGTCGATTTCCTCTGCCCATACGCCAGTGGGCTCCAGCATTTCACGGTAGTGCAGGCGCGAGCACTGCTGCACGAGTTCACCCTGCTTCATGGGTGCGAGGAAGCTGCCAATGAAGCCCTGCAAAGACTGGCGCAATGTGAAGTCAGGTTGGTCATACAGCGCAATGTCGTCTTTGGCGCTGCCCATGGGCTCGGTGAATACCGCGCGGTAGAGCCCCGCCTTGTCGCCAAAGTAGTAGCTGATGGCCGCGATATTGGCGCCTGCGGCCTGCGCAATCTCGCGGGTTGAGGTCTTGGCAAACCCTTTTTCTGCAAACAGGCGCAGCGCGGCAAGCAGCAGGTGCTCCCGGGCCTCGACGCCATCGGAGCGCTGTTTGCGGGTGTCGCGGGAGGGCTGGCGGGAAGATGTTTCCATTCGGGTCGTAGTAGACCACAAAAATCAAACGATTGATTTAATTGAAATAATTGTTTCAATTACACGCAAGGCCAGGCAATCGCCTGACTTTGCGGCAGGGCTGTTATCTAGCCCCGTTCGAGTTGGAAAATGACATCCCACAAGGCCCGAAGCGCGTCTCTCTCCGCTTGAAAGGCCGGCGGAACGACCTGCGTCGGCTCCTCGTTGAGTCGGGCGTGGTGCTGCACTTTGCGCAGCGCCCGATAGGCACTCGCTGCCGCCTGACCCAGACCTGCCGGCAGAAGTCCCGCCACTTCAGCGCGTTGCAGCAAGGCGATGTTGCCCACGTTGTCCGCCAGCTCCGGGTGTGCAGCAGATTGCGACAAGACCAGAAACTGCACGACAAATTCGGCGTCAACCATACCGCCAGGGCTGTGTTTGACGTCGAACTTTTCTCCCGTCTTTTCACCCTTGATCGGATGGGCTGCGCTCACTTTTTCACGCATTGCCATGATTTCCCGGGTCAGTGCAGGGGTGTCCCGCGGCGCGGTGATAACCGCTTGCCGCACCTGGTCAAAACGTTGACGCAGTGATTCGTTACCCAAAACAAAACGTGCGCGCGTGATCGCCTGATGCTCCCAGGTCCATGCCGTGTTGCTGCCGCGTTGTTGCTGGTAGTTGGCGTAAGCCTCGAATCGGGTGACCAGGAGCCCCGAGTTGCCGTTGGGGCGCAAGGCCGTGTCGATCTCGAAGAGGTCACCTTCGCTTGTCTTGATGGTCAGCCAGTTGATCAGTTTGCGGGCAAAGGCGGCGTAGATTTCTGGTGCTTGTTCGTCGTCGTCTTCATAGACGAAAACGATGTCCAGATCGCTGCCATATCCGAGCTCTTTGCCGCCCAGCTTGCCATAGGCAATGATGGCGAACTGCGGTACGTCGCGGTGCCGGATTTTCAGGCGCTGCCAGCACCAGTCCGCGGTAATTTTAAGAACCGCCTCGGCCAGCGCACTCAGGTCGTCGGCCACTTGCTCAACGGTCAGCGCGCCTTCGATGTCCCGCGTCAGGGTGCGAAACACCTCGGCGTGATGGGCCCGGCGCAACAGGTTCAGACAGGTTTCCTCGCCGTCTTCGCCGGTACGCTCGAGGGACGCAAGGCGCTGCTGCAGCTCCCGCGTGAAGACAACGGCATCAAACCGCTCTTGCAGCAAGTCGTCATTGACGAGTTCGTCGATCACGCCGGGGTGCGCCAGCAGGTAGCGAGCCGGCCATTTGGCCGCACCCAGCATGCGCAGCAGGCGCTCGTGGGCGGCGGGGCGTTCAACCAGCAAGGCCAGATAACTTTCACGGCGCAACAAGGGCTCCACCCAATCGAGCATGCGCACGGCAGACTCTTCATTGACCTGACCATCAAGCAGCCACTGCGCGGTGCGTTGAACCAGCCGTGTCAGTCGTGCGCGCGCGTCCTCACGAAGCGCCAACACGCGCGGGTGCTTGCAGAGCATTTCGAGGCGGGCGCGAAAGCCCGCAGGCAACCGGGTCGAAAATTGCACCAGCAATTCGTCCAGCTCCTGGGGGGCCGCGCCAGAAGTCTTGTCGCATCCCTTGCAGTCGCTTTTTTTGCCCAACAAGGTATCAAACTCATGCGCAACGAGTTCACGGTGAGCATCGAGTTCACTGAGAAACGGGCAGCAGCTGCTGTAGCCCATCGTGCGCGCAATCCAGGTCAGGTCGTCATCGCGCGTTGGCAGAACGTGGGTTTGCTGATCGTCCAGGTATTGAATGCGATGCTCGACGCGGCGCAAAAAAACATAGGCCTGGGCCAGGGCCTTCGCAGTCTCTTGCGCCATCAGTCCGGCGTCAGCCACACGTTGCAGCGCATCAACGGTGGGTCGGGTGCGCAGTTCAGGAAACTGGCCGCCGCGCACCACCTGAAGCAGCTGCACCGTGAATTCAATTTCGCGGATACCGCCGCGAGATATCTTGACATCGTTGGCGCGCTCTGGATGACCGGCGGTTCGTTTGCTCGCATGCTCGCGGATTTGGCGGTGCAAGTTGCGCAGCGCATCGAAGACGCTGTAGTCGAGATAACGGCGAAATACAAAAGGCAGGACAGACCCGCGCAGGGCGTGGGCCGAGCCGCCTTCAACGCAGGCAAGCGGTGCCACCACCCGGCTTTTGAGCCATGCGAAACGTTCCCACTCGCGACCCTGCCCCTGAAAGTACTCGTCCAGGGCGCTGAGCGAAACCGCTGCGGGTCCGGAGTTGCCGTTGGGCCGTAGCGCCAGATCCACCCGAAAGACAAAGCCATGCTCCGTGGTTTCGCCAATCAGGTTGTAGATGGCCTTGACCTGCTGTGCAAAAAATTCATGGTTGGAGATGACGCCGCGCCCGTCGTTATGGCCGGTTGTTTCGCCGTCATGGTCGTAGACGTAGATCAGGTCAATGTCGCTGGAGACGTTGAGTTCTCTTGCGCCCAGCTTGCCCATGCCGACCACCCACAACTGGGCAGCTCGCCCTGGCAGGCCGGGGACCTGCGGTTCGCCGTACAGCAATTCCAGGGGCTTGCGCGATTCGCGGACGGCGACGTCGAGCGTCAGTTCAGCCAGCTCGGTCATGGCCCGGGTGACGACTTGCAACGGCGATTGAAGATCGCAATCCAGTACAGCCAGCCGCTCCATGACCAACTGGCGCAACACACGCATGGCGGCAGCGACCTCAAGGCCTTGTTCGCACAATGTCTCGTATGCGGCCTGCATGGTGGCGCGCACCGGTGCACCGGCAGACAAAACCGCGAGCTCGCCGGCATAACGACGGCGAATCCGTTGGACAAAGCGTGAATGGCCAGATGCGGCCGGATCTGTGTCTTGAGAAACGGGGGAAACGGACTTCACACTAGTAAACAGAAACTTCTCCGTGTTGCATTGAACGGACGATGGTGCTGAAGGTCATAATTCTCATGTCAATGGATCAAACGACTCTATTTCAGCCAGCGCTCCCTGCGCGACGCCTCAAAATAGCAGCGGCCGCTGCGCGCCTGCTGCTTTGGCTGGTGCTCGCTTGCTGGGTTTTGTTTGGCATCGCATGGACTGCCCTCCACGGCTGGATTGTGCCGCGAATCGACGAGTTTCGCCCGCGCCTGGAAATCGAGGCGAGCCGGGCGCTGGGTGTGCCGGTACGTATTGGCCAATTGACGGCTCAGCCCAATGGCCTGTTCCCCGCGTTTGAGCTGCGTGACCTGACTCTGCTGGACACGCAGGGGCGGGAAGCCCTGCGGCTGCCACGGGTGCATGCCGCACTGTCGATCTCCTCGCTGTGGGACCTGGGTTTTGAGCAGCTTTACATTGACCAGCCCGAACTCGACATGCGACGCACGGCGGACGGGAAAATTTATGTCGCTGGCCTGGACATTTCACAACATCGCAATGACGGAAACAGCGCCATTGCGGATTGGGTCTTTTCCCAGACGGAACTTGTCATACGCGGTGGCTCGGTGCGCTGGACGGATGACACACGGACGGTGCCTGTACTTGCGTTGACCCAGGTGGACTGGACGCTGCGTAATTCCGGCCGCAGACATTCGATGCGTGTTGACGCGACTCCCCCTGCAGCATGGGGCGAACGTTTCAATTTGCGTGGCGTGTTTCGTGAGCCCTTGTGGTCGGGTGCCGGCAGGGGTTGGCAGCACTGGGCCGGTCAATTTTACGCCGAATTCAGCCGCGTCGATGTATCTGAAGTCAAGCGCTACGCGGCCCTGGACAAGCTCGGCATCGACTTGAAGGCCGGCAACGGGTCGCTGCGCGCCTGGGCCGATGTGAGCGGCGGACAGTTCATCGGCGGCACTGCAGACGTCGCGCTGCTTGAAGTCGATGCCCGCCTGGGTCGGGCGCTGCAACCCCTGGCGCTCGAGGCAGTCACAGGTCGATTCGGCGGAAGACACCTTGCCAACGGCTTTGATTTTTCCACGGAGGGCCTGCAATTTCGTACCCGTGACGGGTTGCAGTGGCCGGGTGGCAATGCCGCTCTTGTCTACACCGAAGCCGAAGGCAAGGCGCCAGCGCGGGGTGAATTCAAAGCCGACAAACTCGATCTCGCGGCCTTGGCGCTGATTGCCAATCGCCTCCCCCTGGGCAGCGCGACGCACTCCATGATCGCCACGCTGGCTCCGAAGGGGCTGGTGGAGCTGGTTGAGGCGAAGTGGCAGGGTCCGCTTGATGCCCCCACCAGCTTTTCTGGCAAGGGAAGAGTGGCCCAGCTTGAGCTTGCGTCACAAACCGCGTTGCCCGGTGGATCGGGTGCGGCTGGGGCCAGACGGGCAAGGCCATCCCGACCCGGTGTACGGGGCGCCACGGTGGATTTCGACGTGACCCATCTGGGTGGACAAGCCAAGGTCAGGATCGCCAAAGGCGAGATTGCTCTGCCCGGTGTGTTTGAAGACCCACGCGTGTTGCTGGATCAATTTGCCGCAGATGCCCAGTGGAAGCTCACAGGTTCAAAAATGGATCTGCAACTGCGCAACATGGTTTTTGCCAACGCCGACCTTCAGGGCTCGGCGCAAGCCAGCTGGCGCACCGCTGAACCCGTATCCAACGGCGTAGCAGACGGCACCAAAGATGACCGTTTTCCAGGTGTGCTCGATCTGCAGGGCGTACTGAGCAGGGGTGATGGCGGCAAGGTCCACCGTTACCTGCCTCTGGCCTTGCCGGATGGGGTGCGCCATTACGTACGCGATGCCGTGACCCAGGGCACCCTGTCCGACGTCAAGTTCGTGGTCAGGGGCAGGCTGGATGAACTGCCTTTTTCGGATCCTAAGCGTGGCGAATTCCGTATTTCCGCCAAGGTGAAAAACGCACGTTTCGCCTACGTACCGCCGGTAATCCAGCCGCGCAATGCGAGCGTCTGGCCAGCCCTGACCGAACTTGACGGTGAACTGGTTTTTGACCGGGCTTCGATGCAGGTCAACGGCGCCACGGGTCGCATCGCGGGCTTCCCCGGCCTGCAGGTGGTCAGGGCGGATGCCAGCGTCCCCGATCTGATGCGTGCAGCGACGGTACAGGTCAACGCCGATATCAAGGGACCGCTGGGAGAGGCGGTGAGTTTCGTCAACACCTCGCCCCTGGGTAGCATGACCGACAAGGCACTGGAGAAGACCGTCGCAAGTGGCCCCGCTGATTACAAGGTTCAACTCAGTCTGCCCATAAGCACGATAGCCAACAGCAAGGTATCGGGAAGCGTCACCTTGCCTGGCAACGAGGTGCAGTTCACGCCAGATACGCCCCAACTCACCCGCCTGAAGGGCCTCGTGAATTTCTCTGAAAAGGGTTTTGCCATCGTCGGGGGTCAGGCCCGCATGCTGGGTGGTGATTTGCGACTGGAAGGGGGCACGCGAGCCGCGGGTACGGCCCGGCCTTCTGCCAGCCCCGCAGACTTTCCCGATGCCAATGTTGTCATTCGCGCTCAAGGCACCGTGAGCGCAGAAGGACTGCGTCAGGCAAAAGAAATTCCTTTTGCTTCGCGCCTGGCCAACAACGCCAGCGGCAGCGCTGCCTATTCCGCGACGCTGGGATTCGGACGTGGCATGACAGAAGTCAGCGTCTCCAGCAACCTGCAGGGCATGGCCTTGAGTTTGCCGGCACCGCTGGGCAAGGTAGCCGAGACCACCTTACCCGTGCGCTTCGATAGCACGCTGGTGCGTGAGTCAGCTGGCGCCGGGCAAGTCTTACAGGACAGGCTTGCGCTCACTGTTGGACGGCTGGCCTCAGTTGTTTACCAGCGCGACATCAGCGGGCGGGAGCCGCGGGTGCTGCGCGGCAGCATGGCGGTGGGCCTGGAGCCGGGCGAAAGCGCTCCTTTGCCCGCTTCAGGGGTGGCGGCCAACATCAATCTGGCCGCGGTGAACCTGGATGCCTGGGAAAAGGTGTTGAGCGCGTCAACTGGCGTCGCCGTTGCGGGTGCCAGCGAGTCAGTTGGTGTGGCGCCTGGCGGCCGCGCGGGCCCGGCCGCGCTCGGCTACCTGCCCACAACCATGGCGATACGCGCCAAGGAGCTGACGCTGGAGGGGCGCACCTTGCATAACGTCGTGTTGGGCGGCTCCCGCGAAGGGCTGACCTGGCGTGCCAATATCGACGCCACCGAGCTCAATGGGTATGTTGAATTTGGCCAGGCCAGTGGCGCGGGCGCTGGCCGCGTGTATGGCCGCCTGTCCCGTCTGAGTCTGGGGCAAAGCACGGCCAGTGAGGTTGAGGCTATTCTCAATGAGCAGCCCGCCAATATTCCTGCGCTCGACATCGTGGTCGAAGACCTGGATTTGCGCGGCAAAAAACTGGGCAGGATTGAAATTGATGCGGTGAACCGGGGCGCCGGTCCGTCATCCCGCGATGGCGGTACGCGCGAATGGCGGCTGAACAAATTCAATGTTATTTTGCCCGAGGCAACGCTGACGGCGACCGGCAACTGGGCGGCAATCAATGCGCAGCAACCGGTCAGTAGTTCCGGCGGGTCAGCTTCTGCTCAAGGCGGGCGACGCCGCACGGTAATGAATTTCAAGCTGGATATTGCCGATTCAGGCGAACTGCTCAAACGTTTTGGGATGAGCGACGTGATCCGCCGCGGCAAGGGCCGCATGGAAGGTCAGGTTGCCTGGATTGGCTCACCCCTGAGCCTGGACTATCCCAGCCTGAGCGGGCAGTTCAATGTCAATGTGGCGTCCGGCCAGTTTCTCAAGGCCGATCCGGGCATCGCCAAGCTGCTGGGTGTTCTCAGTCTGCAGTCCTTGCCCCGGCGCCTCACGCTGGATTTTCGTGACGTTTTTTCCGACGGGTTTTCTTTTGACTTTGTGCGCGGCGATGTCACCATCAACCAGGGATTGGCTTTCACCAACAATCTCCAGATGAAGGGTGTCAATGCCGCGGTGCTGATGGAAGGCTCGGCCGATATAGCCAAAGAGACGCAAAATCTCAGGGTGGTGGTGGTTCCGGAAATCAATGCGGGCACCGCTTCGCTGATTGCCACGGTGATCAACCCGGCCATTGGCCTGGGTACCTTTCTGGCGCAATATATTTTGAAACGGCCCCTGACACAGGTGGCAACGCAGGAGTTTCATATCGACGGGACTTGGGCCAATCCGAAAATTACCAAGGTGGACAACAAAGCCAGGCCTCCCGCCCCGCCCGCTGAAGACACTGGGGAAAACAGATAAACATGCAAGTCGCCGCGCTTCAAATGGTCTCAGGCGCCAGTGTTCAGGCCAATCTGGACGCGGCCAGGCAACTGCTGGCGAGCGCTTCCGGTCAAGGAGCCGAGCTTGCGGTGCTGCCCGAATATTTTTGCATGATGGGCTTGAGGGAAACCGACAAGCTTGGCGCGCAGGAGACGCCCGGCGACGGCCCAATTCAGGATTTCCTGGCCCGATGCGCGCAGGAGTTCAAACTCTGGATCGTTGGCGGTACGGTGCCGCTGCGCGCCAACGACCAGAACCGGGTGCGTAACAGCTCCCTGGTTTATGCCCCCAGCGGGCAATGCGCTGCGCGTTACGACAAGATCCACCTTTTCCGCTTTGACAACGGGCTGGAGCAATACGACGAGTCGCGCGTCATAGAGCGCGGCGCAGCGCCGGTGACCTTTGATCTGCCATCGATGGACGGGCACAACTACCGCGTCGGCCTGAGCATTTGCTACGACCTGCGTTTCCCGGAGCTGTACCGCGCCATGAAGGCCGATCTGCTGCTGGTGCCCAGCGCATTCACGCAGACCACGGGGCAGGCGCACTGGGAGGTGTTGCTGCGCGCGCGCGCCATCGAGAACCTGGCTTATGTAGTGGCCGCGGCGCAAGGTGGGGCGCACGAAAACGGACGCCAGACTTGGGGTCAGAGTCTGATATCCGATCCCTGGGGACAGATTCTGGCGCAACAGGCGCAGGGTCCAGCGGTCGTGCTGGCCGAAGTGCGTGCTGAGCGTCTGCAGGCTGTGCGCTTGCAACTGCCAGCCCTGAACCACGGCGTGTTGTGAGCGCGGTTACCGCTGATACCGACAGCCGCACGCCTGTGCCTGCCGGGCGCCAGCGTCGGCGCTGGAGTCGGCGTTGGGGGTTGTGGGTGCTGCTGGTTGCACTTCTGGTCGGTCTGCTGTCGACACTGGTGTGGCTCGCCGGACGCTACGAATCGAGCCAGGTGCAAAGCCGGCTGGAGCAGGATGCGGCGCAAACAGCTACTGATATCCGTGCGGCGCTGGCGCGAAATATTCAAGGTTTTCAGGCCTTGCAAGCCAACAGTCCTACGCCGGACGCCTGGCTGGGGCCGGCGGCAGAACTGCTTCGCGCGCACCGCGAAGTGGTGCGCGTGGAGTGGCGCGATGCTGCGCTGGATACGGTGTCGTTTGTTGAGACGCCCTTTCGGACTTCGGTGTTTGAGCGGCTTGGCCGGGATAGCTCACTCACCGATGTCAGCTTCGCCTGCGCCGCGGCGCGCCGCTTCAGCGGCCCCGCCTATTCAAGCAGTTATTTTCTGCCGCAGGCCAATGGATTGGGGCTGGAAGTGCTCGACATGTGCCTGCCTGTGTTGTATGCCGGTCGATTGACGGGTTACCTCGTGGCCACGTATTCACTTCCAGAGATTCTGTCCGAGCTGGTCGGCAAGCAGCTGGCGCGCGACCAGGGCCTGGCGTTTACTGAGGCCGACGGTACCCGGCTGGCCATGTATGGCAGCCCGGCACGCGGAAGCCGCGCCTATGTTGCCCAGCAGCTGCTTGATTTGCCTGGCAACACATTGGTGGTCCGGATGGAAAGCCGGCTCGGCACACCGGCACTGTTTCCGAACCTGCTGACCGCGCTGGTCGCGACCATGTCCCTGGCGCTGGTGGCTGTGCTGACATTGCTCGGCCGGGACATGCGTCGTCGCCTCAAGGTCGAGCATGATCTGGCGGACGCGCTGGCCTTTCGCAAGGCCATGGAAGACTCTTTGGTAACCGGCATGCGCGCCAGGGATCTGCAGGGGCGCGTGACCTACGTCAACCCCGCTTTTTGCCAGATGGTCGGTCTTGAGGCTGGGGAATTACTTCAGCACAGCACGCCTCCACCATATTGGCCTCCTGAACAGGTGCAGGAGTACCAGCGGCGCCAGGCAAGCCGATTGTCGGGAGGTGCCACTTTGCCGCGCGAAGGGTTCGAGTCGGTTTTCATGCGGAGTGACGGCTCGCGTTTCCCGGTACTCATCATTGAGGCGCCGCTCATCAATGCGGTGGGCAAGCAAACCGGCTGGATGAGTACCATCCTCGACGTCAGCGAGCAAAGGCGCATCGAAGAGTTGTCGCGCGCCAGCCAGGACCGCCTGCAGGCGACTGCCAGGCTGGCGACTGTTGGTGAGATGGCGTCACTGCTCAGCCACGAGCTGAACCAGCCCCTCGCTGCCATTTCCAGTTACGCCACAGGGTCGCTCAATTTGCTGCAAACCGCGTCGGGCGCTACAGGGCCTACTCCCGAGGGTGAAGACCTGCAACAGGCCATGCGCCGTATCGCAGAACAAGCCGAGCGCGCCGGCAAGGTCATCAAAAGCGTGCATGACTTCGTGCGGCGGCGTGAACAGGTGCGGGAACCTATCGCGCCGCGCGTCCTGCTCGATGCAGTGATGCCGCTGGTCGGTCTCCAGGCGCGCAAGCTGGGGGTGCGGGTGTTGATGGAGGTCGACGAAACCTGCGGCCCGGTGCTCTGCGACCGGACCATGGTTGAGCAGGTGCTTCTCAATCTGGCGCGTAATGGCATGCAGGCGATGCAGGGGCTGGAGAAACAGCAGATCGAGAAGGTGCTCGCACTGCGCGTGCGGCCGGCAGCCTCCAATGCGCACAGCCGTTGGGTGGAGTTTGCCGTCATTGATCAGGGGGAAGGCATTCCGGACAAGGTGGCGCAGCAGCTGTTCACCCCGTTTTTCACCACCAAAGCCGAAGGCATGGGGCTGGGCTTGAGCCTGTGCCGCACGGTGATCGAGCAACACGGTGGTTTTCTGGGTTTTGAGCCGGGCAAGCCCCGGGGTACGATCTTCACATTCACACTGCCGGTAGCGACCGCAGCAGCATCCACACCCGCAGCGCTGTCTGCCTAGATTGCAAAGGAGTTGCGATGGAGCCGACACAAAATGCCACGGTCTATATCGTTGATGACGATGCCAGCGTGCGCGAGGCGTTGGCCTGGCTGCTGCGTTCGAGGCGTCTGCCCAGTGAGTCGTTTGACAGCGGCGAAGCGTTTGACGAACGCATCTCCGGGCAGTTTCAGATCACGTCCCCATCTTGCGCGCTGCTGGATGTGCGCATGAATGGCATGAGCGGCCTGGCCATGTTTGAAAACCTGATTGCCTATGGTCTGCTGCCAACCTTGCCGGTGATTTTTCTCACCGGGCACGCCGACGTACCGACGGCAGTCGACGCGGTCAAGCGGGGGGCTTTTGACTTTTGCGAAAAACCTTTTTCCGACAACGCATTGGTGGACCGCATCGAGCAGGCGCTGGCGCAGTCTGCTGCGGCACTGGCCCAGCGCAGCGAACACACCAGCTTGCAGGCGCGCCTGCAAGGACTGACCGAGCGGGAGCGCGATGTGATGCGGCTGGTCGTGGAGGGGCTACCGAACAAGCTGGTCGCCGATCAACTCGACATCAGTGTTCGCACCGTGGAAGTCCACCGGGCCCGGGTATTTGACAAAATGAAAGTAAAGTCAGCGGTGGAGCTGGCTAACCTGCTGCGCAATTTATAGCGAATCGTCCGGCTTTGCAGGCGTTGCAGGCGTTGCAGGCGTTGCATCCGGCTGCTCGCTGCCCTTGAGTTCGCCGTTTTTACGGCCCGAGAACATCGTCCACCAGACGATAAAAACCAGAATCAGCAAGGCCCCCAGGGCTTCAAGTAAAAGTAAGGTCATGACTGTTTCCCATCGAATAGCGCAAACCGCTGCCATTATCGCCGTCGCGTTTGCGCTGGTTTCCTGTGGCTCCGCACCGGTGCTTGTGCCGCCACCCACAACGCCGGGAGGGACTGTCACCCAGCCGCGGCCTGACGATGTGTCGTCCTTGCCGGCGGCGAGGACGCAAGGCAAGAGCCGCTGGGTTCCGGTACGTTGGGCCGAGCTGCCGGGCTTTGAGAACGATGCCCTGTTCGAAGCCTGGAACGCCTGGCTCAAAAGCTGCGAGCGTCCGGGGCCTGTCTTTGCGCCCCTGTGCGGCGAGGTGCGGCGATTGAGCATTGCCTCCGGCGCCGAGCAACGCGCCTGGATGATGAGCCGGCTGCAACCCTACCGCGTAGAGACGCTGCAAGGTCAGGCCGACGGCTTGCTGACCAGCTACTACGAGCCTGTGCTCAAGGCCGCCCGCCAGCCCGGCGCGGGGTACACAGTGCCGCTTTACCAGCCGCCTGCAGGGCTGGGTAGCCGCAAGCCGTGGTACACCCGCCAGGAAATCGATACGCTGCCCGAGGCCCAGGCCGCTTTGCGGGGCAAAGAGATTGCGTGGCTGGCCGATCCCATTGACGCGATGTCCTTGCACATTCAAGGCTCGGGCCGTCTGGCGATCACCGAAACCGATGGCACGCAACGCACCGTGCGTGTGGCCTTTGCGGGCTCCAATGACCAGCCGTTTCGCAGCATCACCCAGTGGCTGATTGAACAGGGCCAGGGTCGGATGAGCGCGCCCTGGACCGAATCAACCAAAGCCTGGGCGGCGCAAAACCCGCAGCGCGTTCCACAGCTGCTGTGGAGCAACCCGCGATACATCTTTTTCCGTGAAGAGGCTCTCAGCGAACTGGACGCGTCGTTTGGGCCCCGAGGCGCGCAGGGCGTTGCGTTGACGGCGGGCCGCTCGATTGCGGTTGACAGGGAGAGCATTCCTTATGGCACGCCGGTCTGGCTGGCGTCCCGCAGTGCGGCGCTAGATTTGCAGAAACTGGTGATGGCGCAGGACACTGGCAGCGCGATTGTTGGAGCGGTGAGGGCCGATTATTTTGCCGGCACCGGACCGCAGGCTGGCGAGTTGGCCAGTCGGGTGAACCAACCCTTGCGCTTATGGGTGCTATGGCCCAAGTAGTCTGTCGGCACCCCGGTAAATGACGGCGAACGATCGCGGCAAAAAAGCAGCAATCAGCGCACGCTCAGACGGACCTGAACGGTCAACCCGGAGCGGGCAGTCGATTGACTGCTGCCAAGCAGGCCGGCCTGGCTGGTGGACACGGCGTCATCGGATTCGGCCACTGTTACCCACTCATTCAACGGCAGCACCAGCGTAGAGGCAACGCTGGTTTGGCCCGGTAACGCGGTGGCGCTTCGGCTGCTTTGCACGGCGGAAAGCGCCAGTTCAGCGTGGCCGTCTCCGCGCCAAAATGGGGTGGCAGAAAATCCGCTGTTTGCATCGACCAGCACAGTGCTGCTGGTATACCGAACTACCCCGTCACGGATGTAGCCCTGCACCAGTCGCAGCGGTACGCTGTTGCCCAGCATGATGTTGGCGCTGCGGCCATTGAGTACCAGCACCCGCTGCACCAAGTTGGTGGAGTCATTGCGCTGGTTGCTCTCGGCATTGATGTTGCCGCGTGCGCCCGACTGGCCGGGCTGCAGCACTACCGCGCCCGATGCGCCCAGATGACGCTCTGACTGGCTGGCCTGCCTGAGTTGCCGCACTTCAATCTGCAGGTTGCGCAGAGGCAGGGTGTCTGCACGTGTTCTCAAGTCGGGTGATGGTTGCGACCAGCTTGCAGGAACGACGAATGCTGCAACAACAAAGAGCAGCGCAGCAATCGAATGGTGTTGACTGGGTTTCATGGTTTTCTCGCAGTGTCAGCCCGGGGAACGTGCTGAAGGCACGTTGTGGGTTGCACGGAGGTGATCCAGCGGCAACACGCTGCTGGCCTTGACCTCCCCGAGCGAAAAGCTGGTGTGCATGTCTTTGACGTTGGGCAGGTTCAGCAGATTGCGCAATGCAAAGCGCGAGAAGCTGTCCAGGTCTTGCGCCACTACCTGCAACTCGAAAGTGCCGGTGCCGCTGATGTAGTGGCAGGCAATGATTTCAGGCAGCTTGCGGATGGCTTCTTCCATGCGTGTGGTCGCGTCCCCGGTGTTGCGCTCGGCATCCAGCCGCACAAAAGCCAGAACGCCAAGACCGATTTTGTGCCGGTCAATCTCGGCGCGGTAGCCTTTGATGTAGCCGCCTTCCTCCAGCGCTCGCACACGCCGCCAGCAGGGCGCAGCGCTCAAGCCAACCCGGGAACTGAGTTCGGTATTGCTCAGGCGACCATCGTTTTGCAATTCATTCAGGATGGCGAGATCAAACTTGTCTAACGTTTCCATAAGAACGTATTTTAAGCAAGAATCTTGCGTGAACTTGGTTTAGCAGGGCATAAAAAGCAAAGACTTATCAGCGCATCGCGCCTACACTTTGCTTAAAGCTAGAGGCGCCAGCCTATCCGGCGCGCCCGCTCACAACCCCGCTCACGAGGCGGCAACTGCCCACACTGGAGACAAAAAAATGAACGCCCCGCTGCCCGAACACATTCGCAAAGCCTTAGAGACCGTCACGCTCGACGATAAATACAGTCTGGAGCATGGTCAGGCCTTCATGAGCGGCGTGCAGGCCCTCGTCAAACTGCCGATGCTTCAGCGCCGGCGCGACGCTCTTCTTGGCAAAAACACAGCGGGTTTCATCAGCGGCTACCGGGGCTCTCCGCTGGGTGGGTATGACCAGGCCCTGTGGAAGGCTGCGCCATTTCTGAAGGCCCAGAACATCGTGTTCCAGCCGGGCGTCAATGAGGAGCTGGCCGCGACCGCTTTGTGGGGCACGCAACAGCTTGGTTTTTCGCCTCCCGGCACCAACAAGTTTGATGGCGTGTTTGGCATCTGGTATGGCAAAGGCCCCGGCGTTGATCGCTGTTCTGACGTCTTCAAACACGCCAACATGGCCGGTACCACGGCTTGGGGTGGTGTCATTGCGGTGGCCGGCGACGACCACGTGGCCAAGAGCTCGACTGCGGCGCACCAGAGCGACCATATTTTCAAAGCCTGCGGCCTGCCGGTATTTTTTCCGGCCAATGTGCAGGAAATTCTGGACCTGGGTATCCACGCTTTTGCGATGAGCCGTTTCTCGGGCGTCTGGGCTGGCATGAAGACGATTCAGGAAATCGTTGAATCGAGCGCTACCGCGATGATTGACCCAAAGCGTGTACAGATCAAAATCCCAACCGACTTTCAGATGCCACCCGGCGGCCTGCACATCCGCTGGCCCGACCACGCGCTGGAGCAGGAGGCGCGCCTGTTTGACTACAAGTGGTACGCCGCGCTGGCTTATATCCGCGCCAACCGCCTGAACTACAACGTGATCGAAGGCCCGAACGACCGCTTTGGCATCATCGCCAGCGGCAAGGCCTATAACGACACGCGCCAAGCCCTGCTGGACCTGGGTCTGGATGACGCGGCCTGCCGCCAGCTCGGAATCCGCCTGCACAAGGTCGGCGTGGTCTGGCCGTTGGAGGCCCAGGGGACGCGCGAATTTGCCAACGGATTGCGCGAGATCCTGGTGGTGGAAGAAAAACGCCAGGTCATTGAGTACCAAGTGAAGGAAGAGCTGTACAACTGGCGCCCCGACGTGCGACCCAACGTGCTGGGCAAGTTCAGCGAGCCTGAGGGTGATTTTTCGGGTGGCGAATGGTCCATGCCTAACCCCATGGCCAACACCTTGCTCCGCGCCAACGCCGATTTGTCGCCGGCGATCATTGCTAGAGCGATTGCGCAACGCCTCAAGAAGATGGGCGTGGATGGCGACATGGCAGCGCGCATCGACGCGCAGCTTGCCATCCTGCAAGCCAAAGAGCGGTCCATGCAGGTGCTGGAAGTCAAGGGCGACCGCGCGCCATGGTTCTGCTCCGGCTGTCCGCACAACACGTCCACCGTTGTCCCTGAAGGCTCGCGCGCCATGGCCGGCATCGGCTGTCACTTTATGGCCACCTGGATGGACCGCGCCACGGTTGGCTTCACCCAAATGGGCGGCGAGGGCGTGCCCTGGGTCGGCCAGCAACCCTTCACCACCGACCAGCATATTTTTGCCAACCTGGGCGACGGCACTTATTTTCACAGTGGCTCGCTGGCGGTGCGCCAGTCGATTGCCTCAGGCGTGAACATCACCTACAAAATTCTCTACAACGACGCGGTGGCCATGACCGGCGGCCAGCAGGTCGGTGAGCGGCCGGAGGGGCACTCGGTCGTGCAAATTGCACAGTCCATGCGTGCCGAAGGCGCGGTCAAAATTGTGGTGGTTACCGACGAGCCGGAAAAATATGACGGCGTCACGTTGGTCGACGGTGTAGCGGTGCACCACCGCGATGAGCTGGACGCCATTCAGCGCCAGTTCCGCGAGATCAAGGGCACAACGGTCATCATTTATGACCAGACCTGTGCTACCGAAAAGCGCCGGCGCCGCAAACGCGGAACCATGGTGGATCCGGCCAAACGTGTGGTCATCAACGAACTGGTCTGCGAAGGCTGCGGCGACTGCAGCGTGCAGTCCAATTGCCTCAGCGTCGAACCGCTGGAAACTGAATTTGGCCGCAAGCGCCAGATCAACCAGAGCAGCTGCAACAAAGACGTTTCATGCGTCAAAGGTTTTTGCCCGAGCTTTGTGATGGTTGAAGGCGGGCAGCTAAAAAAGAAGTCAAAGTCGGATAAAAAATTCAATCCGTTTGAGCTGGGCGAGATACCCGATCCTGCTATTGCGATGCTCGACAAAGACCACCCGGTGTGGGGCATCGTCGTCGCAGGCGTAGGCGGCACGGGTGTCATCACCATAGGCCAGCTGCTGGGCATGGCGGCACATATTGAAGGCAAGGGCATCGTCACGCAGGACGCGGCAGGCCTGGCGCAAAAAGGTGGCAGCACCTGGAGCCATGTGCTCATCAACGCGCAGCCCGGCCAGATCTGCACGACCCACGTTGGCACGGCGAGTGCAGACCTCATCATTGGCTGCGACCCCATCGTCACCGCCAACAAGGAAACCCTGGTGCGTATGCAGCTTGGGCGCACGCACGTAGCGCTCAACTCCCACAGCGCGCCCACTGCATCGTTCGTTCATAACGGCGCGTGGCAAAACCCCGGCAGCGCCTGTCAGGCTGAAATTGCCAAGGCTGTGGGTGATGGCTGTGTCGGTACTTTTGATGCCGACACAGCCGCCACCAAACTCATGGGCGACAGCATTTATGCCAACCCCATGCTGCTCGGCTATGCATGGCAAAAGGGCTGGGTACCACTGGGGCTGGATGCTCTGATGCGCGCGATTGAACTGAACGCGGTGGCCATCGAGCAAAACAAAACCGCTTTCACTTGGGGGCGGCGTGCTGCACATGACTTGCCAGCGATGCAAAAGCTGTTTGTATCAAGCCAAGTCATTGCCATGCCAGTGGCTCCTCAGGGCATTGACGAGCTGGTGGCTAAACGGGTTGAGTTTCTAAGTGCCTATCAAAACGCTGCGTATGCCGGGGAGTACGAAGCCTTTGTGCGCAAGGTCGAGCAGGTTGAAAGTGGTTTGGGCAAAACGCTGCTCACGCAAAACGTTGCGCGCTACCTGTTCAAACTCATGGCCTACAAAGACGAATACGAAGTCGCGCGACTGCACACCGACGCATCGTTTTTAAACAAAGTCAACGCCATGTTTGAGGGCGACTTCAAGCTCAACTACCACCTCGCACCGCCGTTGATTGCAAAGAAAAATGACAAAGGCGAATTGCAAAAACAAAAGTTCGGCCCGTGGATGTTGACTGGCTTTAAGCTGCTGGCCAAACTAAAAGGCTTGCGCGGCACAGCCTTCGATATATTTGGCCGCAGCGATGAACGCCAGATGGAGCGCGCGCTGATAGGCGAGTACAAGGCCAGCATTGACACACTGCTCACAAACCTGACTGCCCACAATCACGCCGCTGCCGTCGAGGTGGCGCGCATTCCTGAAATGATCAAGGGCTACGGTCACGTCAAGGCGCGCAATCTGCGGGCTGCGCGCTTGGAGTGGGCTGAAGCGCTGGCGCGCTATGAAAAACCTGAGGCCAAATTGGCGGCGTAGCATGTCCTCATTGCTATGATTTAAGGAGCTTCTAACGCCTGTATTCATTGGGCTACAGCCTTTTTTAGTCACCAAAAATGGCCGAAAACGCCAAAATTTCGGCTAGGTACGCGAAACCCGCTGAAACTCTATACTTATATTTCAACTTGCCGACTAACCTAAGGATTTTCCCATGTGTGAAGAACCAAACGAGGCCCGTCGCGATTTCCTGAAAGTTGCTGCGGTGCTGCCAGCCGCTGCGCTGGCGCCGTGGGCCATGGCCCAGGGTTCTGCGGCAACGGCAACAACGGCAGTAGGGAGTTCCACCGCACCCGATATCGCCCCTGTTGACCGTGTCTTCATCACCAATGAAGACTCCAACACCATCAGCATGATCAACCCGATGAGCAATACGATCGACACCACGATCAACCTCACCAGTTTCGACGAAGACGCGCGCCCGCCTTTCCGCTTTGTCACAGGCGGCGTCATGCCCACGCATGCCGCCATGATCCACAAGCCGCTGTACCACGGCTGCATAGCCGCGCATGGTGCCGTGCCCAACCCCGACGGCACACTGCTTGCCACTTCGGGACGTGGCAGCAGCAACATCTACCTGATTGATGCGGTCAACCGTCGCGTGCTCGGCAATGCGGTCAATCCGCAGGCGGGCCCGACCACCAATCCGGAGCGGCTGTCCAGCGGCATCCTGCTCGGCCGCGAGCCGCACGAGCCGACCTTCACGCGCAATGGAAAGGAGTTGTGGGTGACCTTGCGCGGTGAAGACCGTATTGCCATTCTGGATGTGGAGCAGGCGACCAGGCAGGTCAGCGGTGTGCCATCGAACGCGGTCCGCGCCTACGTCCCGACGCTCAACGGTCCGGCCCAAGTGTGGTTTTCCAAAGACGGCACGCTGGCCTTCGTCATCAGCCAGAAAGTGGCACAGCTCGACATCCTGCAGGTGAACCCCGATGCAAAGGGCTATTCGCGGCCCAAGCGCCTGCGCCTGGTTGATTTGAGCATGCAAGACAAGCCGGCCTTCACGCCGTTTCAAAAGCTCTCGCCCGACGGCAGCCAGATGTGGCTGTCTCACAAGCTGGCCGATGCAGTGTCGATTGTTTCGGTCAAGGACCCCGGCACCGTGCTGGCGACGCTGCCTCTGGGCGAGATGGCCAGGCCTAACCACCTGGAGTTTGTTGACAATGCACGCGGTCAGGTCACCTACATGAGTCTGGCGCGGGTCGATGACGGCGGGCCGAATGGCGCGGCGTCGAGCCGCCTGGCCATCATCGACCGCTCCGTGCCGCTGGCAGAGCAAAAGGTGGTGGGCATGGTCTATACCGGCGGCCGCGAGGCGCATGGCTTGTGGACGAACCCGGCCAACAACCTGCTGTATGTGGCGCACGAACAGGACGAGTTGCCGGGCACGCCACACGCCGGCCAGGTGGTGTGTTCTGCCTTTGATGTGTCGATACCGCTGCAGCCCAAACTTATCACGCAAATTCCGCTGGGCTCGCTCAAACTGCCATCTGGCGAGTTGCGCAACAAGAAAAGCATCAACCTGGTGTACGTGCGGCCCGGCACCAAAGGGCAGACCGCATGACGGACCACAGCGCGCACCAGGGCGCTGGCCCTGCGGGGAGAGCCCACCCATCCAGCGGATTTGAGTCGGAGATGGATATCGGCATGGCCCGCATGATGCAAGACATGCACAAACCCGGCTACACCGGCCAGCCTGATGTCGACTTTCTCGCCATGATGATTCCCCACCATGAGGGTGCGGTCGATATGGCAAGGCTGGTGTTGATCCATGGGCGCGACCCGATGGTGCGG
>JBKJIV010000150.1:0-19974 GCA_046598365.1 Polaromonas sp.
CAGCGAGATGCCCGACGATGTCGTCATCGCCTTCAAGCCCGACAGGCGCAGCTGCGTGATCGCCCTCACGCACGACCCCAAGCTCGATGACCTAGCGCTGATGGAGGCGCTGAACACCGAGGCGTTTTACATAGGCGCTATAGGATCAAGACGCAACAACGAAACCCGGCATCAACGCATGGCCGAACATTTCGGCCTCAACGAAGCCGCCCTCGCGCGCCTGCGCGGCCCCATCGGCATCTACATCGGCAGCAAAACCCCGCCTGAAATTGCAGTGAGCGTGATGGCCGAAGTGCTGGCCGTGAAAAACGGCGTGGTGCTGCCGCGTGACATGGAAGTGGCGCAGGCGAAGAATGAACGCGCTGTGCTGGAGAACGGTGCGGGAGAGTTGGTGTGCGGCGTGGCCCGCCTGCCGGTTTAAGTTGCTGAATCGGCGGCTTGACACCAAATCGGGCCTCAGTCCCTATTCACTGTGCGCCAATAACTATCAATTCCACGACCGTGCTGAAACGCCCTAAGGTCTATGCGCGTTCGAGTCTGTAATGCATGGCGCACAACATTGACAAGCTAGCCGAGACGGGCTTGAAGCAGCAGCGGGGCAGGTCCGGTGGCTTCAGGGTCAAGAGGTCGTCCGTTCATCCCGAAAATGGGCGAAATAGCGGCACACGTTCTTGGGGTTTGAATAAAAAAAGCCTGAGGTTGGTGCGGGAGCCGCTGATGTTTGTGAAAATCGGGTTTTTTAGAACTTCGTCAGGCCGCACAAGGACACCACTGCACTATGCGAATCGAAGTCGATGACCTCTCCCTCCCGGCGGTGCATGACCTGCTGAGCGAGCACTTGGCAAACATGTACGAACTCAGCCCGCCAAAGCAGGTGTTTGCCTTGGACTTGTCGAAATTGAAGTCTCCAGACATCACTTTCTGGACAGTCTGGGACGATGAACTGCTGCTGGGATGCGGGGCATTGAAAGAGTTGTCACCCATCCAAGGAGAAATCAAGTCCATGCGAACACCGGCAAAACTCCGAGGGCGCGGCGCGGGGCGAGCTGTACTTGGCAGAATCATTGAAACAGCGAAGCAACGAAATTACCAATTGGTGAGCTTGGAAACGGGCAGCCACCCCGCATTTGGCGCGGCGCAAAGCCTGTACAAGAGTGTCGGGTTTCAATACTCAGGACCATTTGCCGGCTACAAAGAAGATCCACACAGTGTGTTCATGGAGCTTCGACTACAAGGGGCGGCTTGATGACCCCTTCGGCTCGAAAAAGTAAAACTTCGCCTGCGGTTAATTGGCGTGAGAAGCTATCAAAAACAGAGCGCTTTTGATACCCAGCACGGTCATCAGCAGTGATCCCAGCACATGCAGTGCGGCGGTGGCCAGGGCCAGGCCGTAACGTTCTTCCATCATAAAAGTCACCACTTCGGCAGAGAACGAAGAGAAGGTGGTGAGCCCGCCCAAAAAGCCGGTCACCAGCATCAAGCGCCACACCGGGTCCAGATGCGGCATGGACTGGAAGGCGGCGATACACACGCCGATCAGGTAGCCGCCAATCAGATTGGCAGCCAGTGTGCCCCAGGGGAGCAGGCCGCCGGGGCTGAGCCACAGGCCCAGGCTCCAGCGCGCCACTGCGCCCGCTGACGCACCTAGGCAGATGGCAAGGACCGAATACACAAGCGGCATGGATAGCGAGATTTTCTAGCGGCTCATTTGCATGGGCAACCAGGTGACGATGCCGGGAAAGACATACACCATTGCCACGGCAGCGCACATCAGAAAGAACATGGGCAGTGTGACTTTGGCAATCCAGGTCAGCTCGCGCCCCGTCATACCCTGCAGCACAAACAGGTTGAAGCCGACGGGCGGTGTGATTTGCGCCATCTCTACCACCAGCACGACGAAGATGCCAAACCAGATCGGGTCGATGCCGGCTTTCTGAATGGTCGGCATGAGCACACCCATGGTCAGCACCACCATGGAGATGCCGTCCAGAAAGCAGCCGAGCAAAATGAAAAAGAAGGTCAGCGCCAAAATCAGTTGACCCTGGCTCAGGCCCAGGCTACCTATCCACTCGGCCAGATGGCGCGGCAGACCGATGTAACCCATCGACAGCGTCAGAAAAGCAGCGCCAGCCAGAATCAGCGCGATCATGCAGTACAGCCGCGTAGCGCCCATCAGCGCATCGCGGAAGGTGGCCCAGCTCATGGAGCCCTGCACGGTAGAGATCACCAGCGAGCCCACCACACCGACGGCGGCGGCCTCTGTGGCCGTGGCGATACCGGTGTAGATGGAGCCAAGCACGGCGGCAATCAGCAGTACCACCGGAATCAGTGCGCGTGATGCAGAAAGCTTCTGCAGCAAAGTCGTTTTTTCATCGGACGGTGGAATCTGCGCGGGGTTGCGCAGGGCCCAGACCATGATGTAGCCCGAAAACAATGACGCCAGCAGCAGCCCGGGCAGAACGCCGGCGATGAACAGCTTGGCGATGGATACCTCTGCGGTGACGCCATACACAATCATGATGATCGAGGGCGGAATCAAGAGCCCCAGGGTGCTGGCGCCGGCCAGGGTGCCGACAATCATGTGCTCGGGGTAGCCGCGCCGCTTGAGCTCGGGCAGCGTCATCTTGCCGATGGTGGCGCAGGTCGCCGCGCTGGAGCCCGACACGGCTGCAAAAATGGTGCAACCGACCACATTGGTGTGCAGCAGCCTGCCCGGCAGGCCTTGCATCCACGGCGCCAGGCCCTTGAACATGTCTTGCGACAGCCGGGTGCGAAACAGGATTTCACCCATCCAGATAAACAGCGGCAGGGCGGTTAGCGTCCAGCTGGAGGCCGAGCCCCAGATGGTGACTGCCATGGCGTCACCCGCCATACGTGTGGTGAATAGCTGCATGCCTATCCAGGCCACGCCCGACAAGGTCAGGCCAATCCAGACACCGGTGCCCAGAATAAGAAACAGCGACAGCACCAGCAGTGCCATGATTCCAAGATCGCTCATGGGGTCCTTATTCGTTGCGCAGGGCTTCGCTGCTGGTGGTGCTGACGCGTTGGCCCCTGATCTCCAGCACCAGTTCATCGACGAAGGCAATGACGAGGATCACCGCGCCAAATGCCATGGCCAGTTGCGGCATCCAAAGTGGTGTGGCATCGCTGCCTGTAGAAATGTCGTTGAACGCGCGAGACTGCCAGGCCAGCTTGCAGCTGTAAACAGCAAACAGCAGCGCCAGCAGCGTGGCCAGGGCCAGCGCCCATACCTCCATGGCTTTCTTCCAGCGGCCGCTGAGCGCGTTGATCAGCAGTGTCACCCGGATGTGTTCCCCGCGCTTGAGTGTGTGCGCCAAGGCCAGGAAACCGCTGGCCGCCATCAGGTAGCCAGCGTAGGCGTCGGTGCCCGGAACATGAAAATGCAGTTGCCGGCTCAGGATAGACAGCAGCACCATCACCAGCAGACCCACCATGAAAAGCGCCGCCAGGGCGGCGGCGCTGTCGTAAATGCCGTCAAGCAGCTTGCGCATCGCCTGGGTATTACTTGCGGTAGGCGTCAACCATGGCCTGGCCTTCGGGGCCGGCTTTTTCCAGCCATTCCTTGAGCATGGTGTCGCCGACTTTTTTCATGTCGGCCTTCAGTGCGGGGGAGGGGGGAACGATGCTGACTCCGTTGGCTTTCAGGGTGTCCAGCGATGCGGTGTTGACGCGTTTGGAGGCCGTCCAGCCGCGTACCTCTGCGTCGGCCGCGGCCTTGAGCACGGCCTGTTTGGTTGCCGCGTCCAGGGCTTCAAACGCAGCCTTGTTCACGACGACCGCATTTTTGGGCAGCCAGGCCTGGGTGTCGAAGAAGAATTTCAGATGCTCATAAGTCTTGCTGTCCACGCCTGTGGAGCCTGAGGACATATAAGACTCAACCACCCCGGTGGCCAGCGCCTGGGAAAGCTCGGATGCCTGGATGGTCACCGGCTGTGCGCCCACCAGTTCGGCAATACGGGCGGTGGCCGGGCTGTAGGCGCGCCATTTCACGCCCTTCAGGTCAGCCGCCGAAGCAATGTTTTTCTTGGCGTAAATGCCCTGCGGTGGCCAGGCCACGGCGTACAGCAGGGACATGCCTTGCTCGCCCAGCTTTTTCTCCAGCAGCGGTTTTTGCGCCTGATAGAGCTTCATGGCCGAGTCATAACTGTCCGCCAGGAAAGGCAGGCCGTCGGCGCCAAACAGCTGCGCTTCGTTCTGGAAGTTGACCAGCAGAATTTCACCGGCCTGGGCCTGTCCGCCCTGCACGGCGCGCTTGATTTCAGGGGCCTTGAACAGCGACGCATTGGCGTGGACCGTGATCTTGAGTTTGCCGCCGCTGGCTTTGTCCACGTCGTTGGCAAACTGCACCAGGTTTTCGCTGTGGAAGTTAGTGGCGGGGTAGGCTGCGGGCAGGTCCCACTTGGTCTGGGCCATGGCAGAGGTGCCGAGGCCGATAACGGCTGCTATGAGGGCGAGTCTGAATTTCATGGAAGCTCCTGGACAATAAGATTGTTGAGGGTAACAAGTATGGATAGGATAGACGCAAATCCCGCGCCAGCCGACCCGGGCATACCCCCAAAAACTGATTCCCTTTACCGGCCCCTCTGAATGAACCTTCGCTTTGTAGAAGCCTTTTACTGGGTGGCCACACTCAAAAGCATCTCGCGCGCGGCAGAGAAGCTCTACTTGACGCAGTCCGCCATGTCCAGCCGCATCGCCACGCTGGAAGACGAGTTGGGCGTGTTGCTGCTGGACCGCCACGACAAGCAGTTCAAGCTGACCGCAGCCGGCACGCGCTTTTTGCTCTACGCTGAAAAGCTGCTGGCACTGCAGCGTGAGGTCAAGGCTGAAATGGGCTCCGGCCAAGCCATGGCGGTGTCGATGCGGATAGGCGCGATTGAGTCGGTGCTGCACTCCTGGCTGATACCGTGGCTGGAAAAACTGCGCGCTGACTACCCCGGCCTGGAACTGGAATTGACCGTGGAAACCACGCCTATCCTGATTGACCAGATGCAGCGCGGTACGCTCGATCTGGTTTTTGCTGTGCTGCCCGCCTCAGCCGAAGGCGTGCGAAACCATGTGCTTCCAACGATGGAAATGGTGTTTGTGGGGCACCCCGATCTGCACAAAAAGAAAAATTACAGGCTCGACGAACTGGCCAGCATGGAATTATTGACCTTTCAAAAAGGCTCCCAACCGCATGTCATGTTGCTGGATTTGTTCAGAACGCAGCGCCTGGAACCCAAAAAAGTGCATGCGATTTCGTCAATTTCAGCCATGGTGCAACTGGTTCAGGGCGGCTTCGGCGTGGCCTTGTTGCCGCGTGCAGCGGTTGAGCGCCTGGCCGGCTTTGCACGCCTGAAACCATTGACTTGCGACGCGAAATTGCAGTCTTTGCCAATCCATGCCAGCTACCGCACGGACCCCAGTTCGAAGACGGTGGAAACGGTTGTGCAGTCGGCAGTTGCCTTTGCCGGCAGCCGAAAAAATGCACCAAAAGGGCGTTCAAAAACGCCGTAAAGGTAAACCCTTACCATCGAAAAAATCGATGACGTAAGCAAAATATTTTGAATTTGCGGTCCACCGCCGCGCCTCCCACAATCCGCTCATCGTCATCACCTTGACACACGACAGAGGGATTTTCCGGTGAGCACATTGTCTCCATCAGCCACAGTATCGGCCACAACAGCCGCCGCGTCAGCGGACATCGTGGCCGTCTTTGGCGCCGACGGCGTCAAAAACGCGGCGCATGTGCGCAGCGTGATCCGTCAAGGCCGCTGGACTCAACACACCAGTGGTCTGGCCGACGGTTATGTGCAGGGTAATGTGGTCATCCTGCCAGCTGCCGAGGCTGGCGATTTTTTGCGGTACTGCCAGCGCAATCCCAAGCCCTGCCCGCTGTTGGCGGTGTCCGAGCCGGGCCAGGCCGGGCTGCCGGCCCTGGGTGCGGATATTGACATTTGTACCGACGTGCCACGTTATCGCGTTTGGCAAGACGGCCAGGTGGTCAGCCAGCCCACCGACATCAGCGACCTGTGGCGCAACGACCTTGTGACCTTTGTCATCGGCTGCTCCTTCTCGTTTGAAGAAGCGTTGATGCAGGGCGGACTGCGCATCCGCCACATCGACCAGGGCAGAAACGTGCCCATGTACCGCACCAACATCGCGACCGAAGCCGCCGGCCCTTTTCAGGGACCGATGGTGGTCTCGATGCGGCCATTCAAGGCCGCAGATGTCCAGCGGGCGGTGGAGATCACCGCGCGTTTTCCCAATGTGCACGGCGCGCCGGTCCATCTGGGCAACCCGGCCGAGATCGGCATCACCGATCTGGCCAAACCCGACTATGGCGATGCCGTGGATCTGCAGCCGGGCGAGGTTCCCGTGTTCTGGGCTTGCGGCGTCACGCCGCAAGCCGCCATTACGCAGGCCCGCCCCGCGTTTTGCATCACGCATGCACCGGGCGCCATGCTGATCACCGATTTACTCAACCACCAACTGGCTACCTCATAGAGCCACCTTTTTTTAACTGGAGATCATGATGAAAAAACTTCTTGTTTCACTGGCTGCTGTGTCCTGCATGGGCGGGGCTTTTGCCCAAACCAAATGGGATTTGCCTACTGGCTATGCTGCCAACAGCTTCCAGACCCAAAACGTGCAACAGTTCGCCAACGAGGTGGACCAACTCACCGGCGGCAAACTCAAGATCACGCTGCATCCTGGCGGCTCGCTGTACAAAGCCAACGAGATCAAGCGCGCGGTGCAGACCGGCCAGGTCCAGTCGGCTGAATTTATCCTCTCTGGCGCGGCCAACGAGAACCCGCTCTTCGGCGTGGACTCGATTCCTTTCCTGGCGACCAGCTACCCGGATGCCAAACGCCTGTACCTTGCCGCCAAACCGGCGCAAGACAAGTTGCTTGCGTCGCAAGGCGTGAAAGTGCTGTTTACCGTACCCTGGCCTGGCCAGTCGCTTTACTCGCTCAAGCCTGTCAGCACCCCGGCGGACTTCGCAGGTACCAAGATGCGCGCCTACAACCCGGCCACAACACGTATCGCCCAACTGCTGAAGGCTCAGCCCGTGACCATCCAGCTGGCTGAACTGGGCCAGGCTTTGGCAACTGGCGGTGTGCAGAATTTTCTGACCTCCAGCGCCAGCGGTGTAGAGAGCAAGTTGCATGAGCAGGTCAAGTATTTCTACCCCGTCAGCGCCTGGCTGCCGCGCAATGCAACCGTGGTGAGCCAGAAGGCCTTTGACGCACTGGACAAACCGACGCAGGATGCGCTGCTGAAAGCCGCAGCCGCTGCGGAGGAGCGTGGCTGGGCGACCAGCGAGAAGCTTGATGGCGAATACATGAAAGAGCTGGCAGCCAAGGGCATGATCATCAGCGCGCCGTCGGACAGCATCAAGAATGAGCTAACGACCATTGGCCAAACCATGACGGCTGAGTGGCTCAAGACCGCCGGTCCCGAAGGCCAGGCTGTGATCGACGCTTACCGCAAGAAATAAGCGGCTTTCCGCGGCGGGCGGGTCCGCGTAACGCAGACCCTCTCACAAGCCCCGCCGCTTACTTTTCCCTTCTTTTTTTGATCGATGCAGGAGCACGTGATGGAAAAACTCGTCCAGAATTTCAACAGACTGCTAATGGGTTTGTCCTGCGTGGCTATGTTGGCGGCCTTCGGAACCGTCATGTTGGGTGTGCTGGCGCGCGAAGCTAAATGGGACATTGCAGGTCTGGACGCCTACGCCGGGTATGCGATTGCTGCGGCCCTGTTCCTCGCACTTCCCGGCACGCTCCAACATGGCGACCACATCCGTGTGACGCTATTGCTGGACCGTGTTTCTCCCAAGATGCGCGGCATTCTTGAATGGTGGTCTCTTGGTGCGGGATTCGCCTTGACTGCCTATGTCGCCTGGTATGCGATGCGGCTGGTCTGGGTGTCGTACAGCACGCATGACGTCTCGCCCGCAGCGGACGCCTCGCCCTTGTGGATTCCGCAGTTGGCCATGGCGCTGGGCTGCGTCGGCTTTGCGCTGTCCTTTGCCCATGCCCTTGCCCTGCGCTGGCGTGGCGGCAGCTTCATTGCTGTCTCCAGCGAAGCCGCCCATATTGAATAAACCCTGAAAGAAGAAAATGGACATCGTCATTGCCGTTGGTCTGATCATGCTGCTGTTTGCAGCGCTGGGCTCGGGTTTGTGGATAGGGCTGTCGCTGCTTGCTGTGGCGTTGTTGGGCATGGAGTTGCTGACGGCCAGGCCGGCGGGTGACAGCATGGCGCTGACTATCTGGGGCTCCACTTCCAGCTGGACCCTGACAGCTTTGCCGCTGTTTTTGTGGATGGGAGAAATTCTTTTTCGCAGCAAGCTCTCTGACAGCATGTTCAAGGGCCTCGCTCCCTGGCTCGACCGGCTGCCAGGCCGCCTGCTTCACATCAACGTAGTGGGTTGCACCATCTTCGCCGCCATTTCAGGCTCGTCGGCGGCCACCTGCGCCACCATTGGCAAGATCACCCTGCCCGAACTCAAGAAACGTGGCTACCCCGATGACATTTCCGTCGGCACGCTTGCCGGTGCCGGCACGCTGGGCCTGCTGATCCCGCCGTCCATCATCATGATTGTGTACGGTGTAGCAGCCAACGTGTCGATCGCCAAGCTCTTCCTGGCCGGCGTGATTCCGGGCCTGATGCTGGCCGCGCTGTTCATGGGCTACATCATGGTCTGGGCCCTGTTCAACAAAGACAAGGTTCCCGCAGCAGATGTGGCCATGAGTTTTGGCGAAAAAATTTATGCTTCTCGTCACCTGATTCCGGTGGTGTCCTTGATCGTGGTGGTGCTTGGCGGCATTTACAGCGGCATTGCTACCGCTACGGAGGCCGCTGCACTGGGTGTGGCCGGCTCACTCGTGCTGGCTGCCATTGAAGGATCGCTGAACTGGGACAAGTTCAAGGAAGGGCTGGTCGCCGCCTGTCGCATCTACTGCATGATCGGCTTGATCCTCGCCGGTGCGGCTTTCCTGACCTTGTCCATGGGCTTCATCGGTCTGCCGCGGCACCTGGCCGAATTCATAGGTGCGTTGCAGCTGTCTCCCTTCATGCTGATGCTGGGGCTGATTGGTTTCTTCATTGTCCTGGGTTGTTTCCTCGACGGCATCTCGGTGGTTGTGCTGACCATTGCCGTGTTGCTGCCCACTGTGGAAGCTGCCGGATTTGATTTGATCTGGTTCGGCATTTTCATTGTTCTGGTGGTTGAAATGGCGCAGATCACGCCACCTGTCGGCTTCAATCTTTTCGTCATTCAGGGGCTGACAAAACGCGAGGTCACCTGGATCGCTCGCACAGCGCTACCGCTGTTCATTCTCATGATCGTCGCCGTATTGATTACCTATTTCTTTCCTGATGTGGTGCTGTGGCTGCCACGTCATATGTAGTTCAACAGTCAGTAGCCACTTATTTTTCAGGAGTTACCATGAAAAAGCTTTTGATCGCCGCCTTGTGTGCGGTTACGTTGAGTCACGCATCCACCGTGATGGCCCAGACCAACTGGAAACTCGCCACCGGGTATCGCGCGGAATCCTTTCAAACCGAAAACATCGTGCGCTTCGCGCAGGATGTCGAAAAAGCAACGGCTGGACAGCTGCGCATTGAAGTGCACCCTGGCGGAACGCTGGCCAAACTCAATGACGTTCGCCAAGCCGTGCAGGACGGAAAGGCTGAGGCCGGCGAGACCATCATGTCCAGCCTCGCCAAGGACATCCCGATTGCAGGCGCAGATTCGGTTCCGTTTGTGGTCACCAGTTATTCGGACGCCCAGCGCCTGTGGGAGCTGCAGCGGCCACTCATCGAGAAGCACTTTACCCAGCGCGGGCTGAAGCTGCTGTACACGGTGCCGTGGCCACCGCAAGGGCTTTTTGCCAACAAGCCGATCCGCAATTCTGCGGACTTCAAAGGTACCAAGATGCGTACTTACAACCCCACCACGCAGCGCATTGCCGAGCTGATGGAAGCGGTGCCGGTGGATGTGGCCATGGTGGACGTGAACAAGGCGCTGGCCGAAGGCCGGATGGACAACATGATCACCTCGGCCGTCACCGGTGTGGAAAACAAGGTCTGGGGGCCGATCAAGCACTACTACGAAATCAATGCCTGGTTTCCAAAGAACGTGGTGTTCGTCAGCAGCAAGGCGTTTACCGCACTCAGCCCGGACCAGCAAAAGGCAGTCATGCAAGCAGCGTCCTCGGCAGAGACGCGAGGCTGGGCCAAGAGCCAGGCGGTGATGCTTGACTCGACCAACGAGCTGCGCGTGCAGGGTATCAAGGTCGAGCGTGCCTCCAGCGAACTGAACGCCGACATCAAGCGCCTGGGTGAAAAGTTCTCCAAGGAGTGGATACGGTCTGTGGGCCCGGACGCCAACAGCATCTTCATTCCCTACTACACCTACGCCTACAGCAAGAAGTAGCACCCGGATGGACAAGGCTCTTGCCTGCATGGGTGAGAGGCCTTGCCAGGGCGCGTGGAGGTGCCTACGCCAGCCAGTGGCCCCCTCCGTCTGCTCGGGACTTGCATAGATACCAAAATGAACACGCCGTTTGATTCGATTTGTGCCCATCCGAGATTTGGGCCGCCTTTTTGACTACATTGGTAGATACAAGGATTTAGACCATTCATTCAACGGCGGGCCAGCGCCGGCCTGCTGCTCAAGTTAACTCTTCACTAGATACAACCATGCAAGACAACATCTCCAAACCGGGCGGCGACCGCTGGCAATTCTGGATCGACCGGGGCGGCACCTTCACCGACATCGTGGCCAAAAAGCCGGACGGCTCGCTGCTCACGCACAAGATGCTCAGCGAAAACCCCGAGCAGTACCGCGACGCGGCTGTCGCCGGGATACGCCATTTGCTCGGCTTGAAGACAGGGGAGCCGATCAGTGCTGACGTGGTGGACTGCGTGAAGATGGGCACCACGGTAGCCACCAACGCGCTGCTGGAGCGCAAGGGCGAAAAGACCCTGCTGGTGACCACGCGCGGCTTTCGCGATGCGCTGCGTATTGCTTACCAGAACCGCCCCCGGCTGTTTGACCGCCATATCGTGCTGCCGGAGTTGCTCTACAGCGCAGTGGTCGAGGCGCAAGAGCGCATCGGCGCCCAGGGTGAGGTGTTGCAGGCGCTCGACGAGGCGCTGCTTAAAAAGGAGTTGCTCGCGCAGTATCAGCAAGGGCTGCGCAGTGTTGCGATTGTGTTCATGCACGGCTACCGGTATACGGCGCACGAAAAGGCAGCCAGCCGGATTGCACGCGAGGTCGGTTTTACCCAGATCAGCACCTCGTTTGAGACCAGTCCGATGATGAAGTTTGTCAGCCGCGGTGACACCACTGTGGTTGATGCCTACCTGTCGCCGATATTGCGCCGTTATGTCGAGCAGGTGGCCGGTGAGATGCCGGGCGTCAAACTTTTCTTCATGCAATCGTCCGGTGGGTTGACCGATGCCCATGTGTTTCAGGGCAAGGACGCGATTTTGAGTGGCCCGGCAGGGGGCATTGTCGGCATGGCGCGCACGGCGGCGATTGCGGGACACGCCAAGGTGATTGGTTTTGACATGGGCGGTACTTCCACCGATGTGTCGCACTATGCGGGCGAGTTTGAGCGCGAGTTTGAAACGCAGGTGGCCGGTGTCCGCATGCGTGCTCCGATGATGAGCATCCACACCGTGGCGGCGGGCGGTGGCTCCATCCTCAAGTTTGATGGTGAGCGTTTTCGCGTCGGACCGCAAAGCGCGGGCGCCAATCCGGGACCGGCCAGTTACCGGCGCGGCGGCCGCCTGGCCGTGACCGATGCGAATGTGATGGTTGGCAAGGTACAGCCGCGTTATTTTCCGAAAGTGTTTGGTCCGAATGCAGACGAGCCGTTGAGCTACGAGGCGGTGGAAACACAGTTCAACGAACTCGCAGGTCAAACCGGGCGCAGCGCCGAGGTCGTTGCCGAGGGCTTTATCAATATTGCCGTGCAGCAGATGGCCAATGCCATCAAGAAGATATCTGTTGCGCGTGGTTATGACGTCACACGCTACACCTTGCAGTGTTTTGGTGGCGCGGGCGGGCAGCATGCCTGCCTGGTGGCCGATGCGCTCGGCATGACGCGGGTGTTTGTGCATCCGCTGGCCGGTGTGCTCAGTGCTTACGGTATGGGGCTGGCCGACCAGAACGTGATTCGTGAGCAGGCGGTGGAGCTCAAGCTGACGGAAGCGGCTTTGTCAGAAGTTGCGGGCAAGCTCGAAGGGCTGGCGGCAACGGCGCAGGCTGAACTGCAGCGCCAGCAAGTCAGCCAGGGCGCTATCACCATGCATCGCCGCGTGCATGTGCGTTACGAGGGCAGCGACTCTGCCCTGATCGTGCCCTTTGGCAGCCTGGACCAGATTGAAACTGCTTTTGAGTCCGCTTACCGTCAGCGTTTTGCCTTTTTGATGCAGGGTAAAGGTTTGGTGGTGGAGGCGGTGTCGGTCGAGGCTGTGGTGGCCGGTGACGCACCAGTGGAGCCGCGCCACGCCACACACGAGCCGCGTGAGGTGCCGCGACGCGAAACGGTGCGCATGTACTCGGGCGGGCAGTGGCACGATGCAGCGTTGGTGGTGCGCGAAGACCTGCGGCCCGGCGACATCATCAGCGGCCCGGCCATCATTGCCGAGAAAAATGCCACCACCGTGGTTGAGCCCGGTTGGGAAGCCGCGCTGACGGCGCTGGACCATCTGGTGCTGGACCGCCGGGCAGAACGCGCCATCAAGTTTGCTGCCGGCACCACGGTCGATCCGGTGTTGCTGGAGGTGTTTAACAACCTGTTCATGAACATTGCCGAGCAGATGGGTCTGCAGTTGCAGAACACCGCCTACTCGGTCAACATCAAGGAGCGGCTGGACTTTAGCTGCGCGCTGTTTGACACCGCCGGCAACCTGATTGCCAATGCACCGCACATGCCGGTGCACCTGGGCTCCATGGGCGAAAGCATCAAGACGGTGATTCGTGAAAACACCGGCAAGATGCAGCCCGGCGACGTCTATGCGTTGAACGATCCGTATCACGGCGGTACCCATTTGCCCGACATCACGGTGATCACACCGGTGTACTTGGGCGCTGCCGAGACCCCGACTTTTTATGTTGGCTCGCGTGGTCACCATGCCGATGTGGGCGGTACCACACCGGGTTCGATGCCACCGTTTTCGACGCGTATTGAAGAAGAGGGCGTGCAGATCAACAACGTCAAACTAGTGGGCCGTGGTGTGCTGCTGGAGGCCGAGATGGTGGCCTTGCTCAAAAGCGGTCAATACCCGAGCCGCAATCCGCAGCAGAACATGGCCGACCTGAAAGCGCAGATTGCCGCCAATGAAAAAGGCGTGCAGGAGCTGCGCAAGATGGTCGACACTTTCAGTCTGGATGTGGTGCTGGCTTACATGAACCATGTTCAGGACAACGCCGAAGAGTCGGTGCGCCGGGTCATCACCCGCTTGAAAGACGGGCAGTTCACGCTGCCGCTGGACAACGGCGCGCAGATCAGCGTGGCGATCCGGGTGGACACAAAAAACCGCAGTGCCGAGATCGACTTCACCGGCACATCCGCCCAGCAGACCAATAACTTCAACGCGCCGACGGCGGTGTGTATGGCGGCGGTGCTGTATGTGTTCCGCACGCTGGTCGATGACGACATTCCGCTCAATGCGGGTTGCCTCAAACCACTCAAGGTGATCATCCCGCCCGGCTCCATGCTGAACCCGAACCCGCCTGCTTCTGTGGTGGCGGGCAATGTGGAGACTTCAACCTGCATCACCAATGCCTTGTTCGGCGCCCTCGGCGTCATGGCGGCCAGTCAGTGCACCATGAACAACTTCACCTTTGGCAATGCCAGCCATCAGTATTACGAAACCATTTCCGGTGGCTCCGGTGCGGGCGGGGTGATGGATGCGTCCGGCAAAGTGGTGTCGGGGTTTGACGGCACATCAGTCGTGCAGACCCACATGACCAACTCACGCCTGACCGACCCTGAAGTGCTGGAGTTCCGCTTTCCGGTGCGGTTGGAAAGTTATGAAATTCGCCAAGGCTCTGGCGGCGTTGGTAAATGGACGGGCGGCAATGGCGGTGTGCGGCGTGTGCGCTTTTTAGAGACCATGACCGCAAGCATTTTGTCGAACGGCCGCATACACGGCGCGTTTGGCATGGCCGGTGGTCAGCCGGGGCAGGTGGGGCGCAACGTGGTGGTACGCGGTGATGGCCGTATTGAAGCCTTGGACCACATCGGGCAGGCCGAGATGCAGCCGGGCGATGTGTTTGAAATCCACACGCCGGGCGGCGGTGGATTTGGCGTGGTGTGAGCGGGTAATCAGCAGGGCGCACAGCCATGGAAAGAAGCACATGGATTCAGCGCTGGTTTCGAACCGCGGGTGGTTCTGTGGCAGACCCTGCGCCTGCCGGCGCGACGATATTCACCGAGTCAGACCTCCGGGCAATTCGCGCTGCCATGACACTTGCCATGTGCCCGTGCACCGAGCGCCATCGCCTCCGGGCTGCGGTCCGCATTCAGCTGGCGGCTTCGGCGGTTGAACTGTGGCTGCTGCGCGCCGATATCTTCCAGTATCTGGCGCAGGACCTGGGCCAGCAGATGGCCGCGCAAGAGATCACAAGGTTGACCCCGATGTTCAAGGGCCTGGTGCCGGGCGTTGCAGCTGGGCATGAAAGTGCTGACAATCGCGCGCATGAGCGACACCTGCATTGACCATTACTGGTTTTAGCTCCGTCCATCGCAGTCTGAATTGGCCACTCCGGTGGGTCTCCTGACGATGTTTGCCCCCCCTTGAACCCTCACAGAAGTGCCGGCGCCGTCGACGTCTTTCGAGACAGGAAGATGTTGGCTGGCGCCCAGGCGCAGAAAAGTGTGTTCTAAAAAATGAGGCTTGAGTAACTGCCATTCGCCGCAAGGCATGCATTCAGGTTATGGCTGCGGGTCAATCTGGCATTGTTCAGATGGTGCGCCTTTGCGTAGAGTCACTCCCATTTAATGGTTGAGAGATTTTTATGCATCTGTGTCTCATAGGGGTCGGCATCGTGGGACTGGCCACCGCCAAGAGTTCGCGCCAGTTCGCCAAGCTGGTGCTTTCGATCCCGTCGCCGCTCATGCTGCGCCGGTGCCTGAACCGAAGGTTTCACTTGGGCATCACTTTTTTCGATGCTTCAGCCATAAAAAATTGCATCCAAACGACAGCCGTTTGACAGATTGCTTTTGCATGATCGGGTGGTTGCTAGGCAGAAAAGTACGTTTCCCAAAACGGGATCTATTCGGCAGAGTCTTGGTAGAGGTCTATGCGTTGATGTGCCCGCACTGAGTGGCTTTCAGTCGTACGCAGTGGTTTGTAGCGTGCTAGCGGTCAGGTACCGTCCTTGGAATGAAGACGGCTTTTGTCAATTACTTGGAGTTCCAATATGAACAAGTCGCACACATCAGTCTGGGACGAATCATTGGGCGCGTTGCTGCCCACCGGCCTCCAGCCCATGACAGGCCGGGCTCTTGGTGGCCCTGCGGGCTTATTGACCAGGCGGAGATACAGCCGGGCAATGTGTTTGAGATCCACACGACCGGTGGCTGTGGCTATGGTGATGCCTGAGCTGGTAACCCGCAGAGTGCATGGCCATGCATAGAAACTCGCTGATTCAGCGCTGGTTTGGAGCCGCAGCCGCCTCTGAGGCAGACCCGGCGCCTGCCCGCGCGACGATATTCACCGAGTCAGACCTCCGGGCAATTCGCGCTGCCATGACACTTGCCATGTGCCCGTGCACCGAGCGCCATCGCCTCCGGGCTGCAGTCCGGATTCAGCTGGCGGCCTCAGCACTTGAACTGTGGCTGCTGCGCGCCGATATCTTCCAGTATCTGGCGCAGGACCTGGGCCAGCAGATGGCCGCGCAAGAGATCACAAGGTTGGCCCCGATGTTCAAGGGCCTGGTGCCGGGCGTTGCACCTGCTCAAGAAAGTGCTGACAATCGGGCGCATGAGCGACACCTGCATTGACAATTACCGGTTTCTGGCGAGATACAACCGCTGGATGAACCAGCGCCTGTACCAGGCCTGCGAGTCACTGACCGATGAGGAACGCAAGCGGGAACGCGGTGCGTTTTTTGGTTCGATTCACCACACGCTGACACACCTGGTGTTGGCCGACAAAATGTGGCTGCATCGCTTTGCCACCCAGGTGACGGTATTTGCTGCGCTATCGCCCGCGGTGCTTGCCTTGCCAGAAGGTTCGGACTACAGCAGCGACTTGCACCCGGACTGGCAGGACCTGCGGCAGACCCGCGACGCACTCGACGAGGTGATTGAGCGGTGGCTGGTCGGGATGGCGCCAGACTTTCCGACCAGCACCATGCGTTATGCCAATACCAAAGGCGTGCAACGCGCCCATCCGGCCTGGCAGGCCCTGACCCATTTTTTCAACCACCAGACCCATCACCGCGGGCAGGTCACAACCTTGCTGATGCAGGCGGGTGTAGACCCTGGCGTGACCGATTTGATTGCGCTGGTGTGAGGTGCCAACCCCGGTCGCCCTGAGCGGCCCGGGAATAGCCCTTGCTCAAAGCAGCTGGTACGCCAGCCAGGCCAGACCTGCCGCTATGGGCAGGGTCGCGACCCAGGACAGCAGGATGGTGCGCAAGGCCCGCACATCGAGGGTGTTGGCGCTGGCGCCCACGCCGGCAATCGCGCCGACCGAGACATGGGTGGTGGACACCGGCAGGCCAAACTGGCTGGCCCCCAGCACCAGCGTGGCGGTGATGAGGTTGGCCGACAGGCCTTGTGTGGGGTCCATGCGGGTCACGCGTCGGCTCATGGTCTCGGCGACGCGCCGAGACAGCAGCAGGCCGCCCAGAGCCATCGCCACGGCGATCATGGTGAGTGAGGCCGGGGCAGGCAGCAGGTGAACGGCAGCCAGCAGCGCGGCGAGTTTCGGTGTGTCGTTCACGGCGCGTGCAAAACAGATCAGGCTGGCAGAAAAAACATGCAAACGGTCCAGCAGACGTGGAATCGACACACGAATGCCCCGCGTGTCCTGGCGGTCGCAGTCGGCCGTGGCGGCCAGCATCAGGCGGGGCATAGCCCCGCCAGGCAGGCGGGCACCAGACACCGCAACTGCCGGGCCGTTGGGCACGACGCAGGCGCAGTCCGTTGTGGCAGAGCGCAAGCGCAACACGCGGTAACCGAGCAGTCCCAGACCTGCAGCCAGCAGGGGGCTTAACAGCAAGGGCAGCACAAAAGTCTGCCCCAATTTGGCAAACTGCAGCTCTTGTGGGCTGGCAGCCAGTCCGGCGCCCACCAGGCCACCGATCAGGGCATGGGTGGTGGAAATTGGCAGTCCGACGCGGGTGGCGATGATCACCGTCATCGCCGCCCCCAGCCCGACGCTGGCAAGGAATTGCGGTGTGTCCAGCATGGCCTGCGGTAGCAGGCCTTTGCCGGAAAACTGCTGCACAAGGCCGTGGGCCAGGTAGAGCGAGAGCAGGCTACCGGCGACGGTCGCCGCTGTTGCCAGAATCAGTGCCTGGCGGTAGTTCAGGGAGTCCGATCCCCAGACGGTGGCGAACCCCTTGAAGTTGTCATTGGCACCATTGCCGAAGGCCAGAAACAGGGCGACGACGATGAGCAGAATTTCCACGTGTTGACTCCTGATCAGCAGCAACCGGCGGGGCCGCAAACTCCTGCTGCGGAGCCCGTCGCATCTTCGAAGGGCAGGCTGGTGCCGCAACCTTCGAAGATGCCGTAGTGGGTATCAAAGTTGCCGATGAAGTCGAAATGGGGCGCAAAACGCGTGCCCTGCAGCATGTGCCAGGTGTTGCCGCAAACGGGGAAGACCTTGCCGCTCTGGATGTCGTGGTGTTTGTCGAGGGCGAAGCGGCCGGCGTGTTCCGGGATGCTTCCGCGGTAGACCACTGCCTGACCGTAGTCCTCGCAGGCTGATTCCAGCGTGGCCAGTTTGAACAACCGGTAGGTGGCCGAATAGAAACGCAGGTTGCCGGTGCGCGCCGCGAGTTGCGGGTCGGTGATCTCCAGCGGCCTGTCATTCACCAGTCGCGGGTCCGCAAAACCATGGCGCTGGGCAAGACGCTCAAAGTCTTTCCAGTAAAGCGCGCCGCCCAGGCATTCGCCGTACAGCACCGGATCGTTTTTCACTGCTGCTGGTACACGGCGGTCAGCATACACGTCGGAAAAGTAAAACTCTCCGCCGGGCTTGAGCAGACGTTGCACCCCAGCGAGCACAGCGTCCTTGTCAGGAGAGAGATTGACCACGCAGTTGGATACGATCACGTCGAAACTGCCGGGCTCCAAGCCCAGATCGCCTAAACGTTCAATGTAGCCATGCAGAAACTCCACGTTGCTGTAACCGAACACGCTGGCATGGTGGGCCTGATGTGCACGCGCCACGGCCAGTTGCTCGTCGGTCATGTCGACGCCGACCACCGAGCCTTGAGGTCCAACGAGTTGCGCCAGCGCATACACATCGCGGCCCGAGCCGCAACCCAGATCCAGCACACGGCAGCCCTCCAGAAGCGGCGGGCAGACCAGACCGCAGCCGTAATAGCGCGACAACACCTCGGGGTGGATGCGTGCAAGCAAAGGCTTGAGCCATTCCGGCATGCTGCTGACGTCGCAGCAGGCGCTGGTCTTGAGGTCCGCCGTGCCTTGCAACTGGCGGCCGTAGTAGTCGGTGACGATGTCGTAGGTGCTGTTGTTGCTGGACATGTTGTTTTTCCTTGAGATAAAAATGCTATGTGTTCTGCTCAGGCTGGCTCGTAAAGGCGGCGGGAATGTGTACCAGATCAGCGGGTTCGTCAATGTCGTGCAACACAGGGCCCTGCCATACACGCAGGCCCTCGCTTGCCATGCGGCGCAGTGTCTCAAACGCCACGGCTGGCGTGCTCCACGCCATGCCGGTGAACAGGCCAGGCCAGCGCGCACGCAGACCAATCAGCACGTAGCCGCCGTCGGCCACCGGCACCAGCACAGCGTCGTGGTGTTCGAGTTGTCGGCTAGCCTCAAGGATGTGGGATGCGCTCAGCGCCGGGCAATCGGTGCCCATCAGCAGCACGGGGCCCTGCTGCTGCGCGAGAGCCCGTTCCATGGCGCGGCTCATGCGTGCGCCGAGGTCGCCTTCGCCTTGATCGCTGCGCTCGACAGCCTGCGGCAAGCTCACCCCTTGCCAGGCCGGGTCGGACGACGCCGGGCTCATGCAGAGTTCCACCGCCTGCGCCCCTGCAGCCAGCGCCTGATTCAGCGTGTGGCTCAACATCTGGCGTGCCAGGTCTGCGGCGCCTTGGGGGCCCAGCGCCGGAATCAGCCGCGTCTTGGCAACGCCAGCCAACGGAGCCTTGGCAAAAACCACGAGGCGGGTCATGACCGGATCACCGGTACAGCTCCGCCAGCCGCTCCGGCGCAGCGCCGCGCCAGTAGGCAAAACGCAGCCGCCACATCAGCAGCACCGTGCGCCAGACACCCCGCGCCTCCCAGCGCCGGCCGGACGTCTGCACCCTGGCTGTCAGGCACGCCGGACGTGACAGGCTCAGGAGGCGACGCGACATCTCGATGTCTTCCATCAGTGGCTGGGCCGGGAAGCCGCCCACCGCCTCGAACGCCGAGCGGGTCATGAACATGGCCTGGTCGCCAGTGGCGATACCCGTCCATCGTGAGCGCAGATTCATGAGTGACGCAATGAGCTTGAGCATGGGCGGGCGCCCGGTGATGGCCACGTTAAAACGGCCCCAGACCCGCGAGCCATTTGCCAGGGCGTCGCTGACTAGCGCGTCGGCGCTGGCGGGCAGCACAGTGTCTGCATGCAGAAACAGCAGCAGCTCTCCGCGGGACTGCGTTGCCCCCGCGTTCATCTGCAGCGCCCGCCCACGCGGTGCGCTGACGACTTTTGCACCACTGGCCTGCGCCAGCGCGTGGCTGTCGTCGC
>JBKJIV010000035.1:0-41496 GCA_046598365.1 Polaromonas sp.
GCGGCCAAAATGCACCGCACGCCCGCCAGCAACCACGGACCAAAGGCCGGGCTGGCAATGCGCAGCAGGGGAAACGAGCCGCCCCACAGGGCCGACAGCAAGATCAGTTGGAGAAAGTGGCGAGTATGCATGTGGTGCGTGAGCTGCAACGATTGTGCAGGATGGGAAGCTGTGTTGCTGACGCCCGGGTTACTTGAGGCAGTTTGCAATTGCAAAAACAGTGAGAACAGGCCCGCGGCTGTTACCCGCGCACATCGATCCATTTTCAGTAAATAGAATATGCATTCAGCTCGGACGGGGCTAAAGTCCAACACTATTCATCGTTTTCAACCGATCATTGATCCTTTGGCTCCCATCGCCTGCCAACCCAGCACATGACTAATATCTTTGAAGGTTTTCTATCCACGCCGGAGGTTCTGGAGGCCTTCAGTGAGCGCAGTTTTCTGGACGCGATGCTTCGCTTCGAAGCCTCGCTGGCTCGCGCGCAAGCAAGTATCGGGTTGCTCCCTGAGTCTGCCGCCCGTTCCATCATCGGTACCTGCAAGGTTGAATTGTTTGATGTGGCCAAGATCGTGCGCGATAGCGGACGCGCCGGGAGTATCGCCATCCCGCTGGTCAAGAGCCTGAAAGAGACCGTCGGTCTTTCCAACAAGGAAGCCACCAATTTTGTGCATTTCGGCGCTACCTCGCAGGACGTGATTGACACCGCGCTGGCGCTGGTTACTCGCAACGTGCTGGGCCTGATTGATGCGGACGTCCATAAAGCGATAGTTGCCCTGTTGGAGCTAGCCACGCGTCATGCAGGCCATCCGGTTCTGGCGCGCACCCTGATGCAACCCGCGTCGGTGACCAGCTTCGGGCTCAAGTGCGCCGGCTGGGCCGCGCCCCTGGTGCGTAGCCGCCAGCGTCTGCAAGCCAGTGCCAGCAACGCCCTGAGTGTTCAACTCGGTGGTGCTGTGGGCACTCTGGCGCAGATGCAGGGCAAAGGCGCGCAGGTGACTGCCCTTATGGCGGCAGACCTGAAATTGAAAGCACCAGCGTTTGCCTGGCACACACAGCGTGATGAATGGGTCGCGCTGGGCTGTGAGCTGGGCTTGCTCGTAGGCAACCTCGGAAAAATCGCCAAAGACATTTCGCTGATGAGCCAGTACGAAGTGGGCGAGGTGAGCGAGCCTACCGAGCCCGGCCGCGGCGGTTCGTCGGCCATGCCGCACAAGCGCAACCCCGTGGCCTGCATGGTGGCCCTGGCCGCGGCGCAGCGGGCCCCGCAGCGTGTGGCTGCGTTGCTGGCAGCGATGCCGCAGGAGCATGAGCGGGCACTGGGCAACTGGCAGGCCGAACTGGCCGAATGGCCGGGCTTGCTGATGTCAGCGCATGGGTCGGCCCGCGCCATGGCACAGGCGTTGCCCGGACTGCAAGTGGATAGCGCACGCATGCTGGCCAACATTGAATCGCTGCGGGCAGAGTTGCCCGCAGACGTCGCCGAAGAATGGTTTGGCTTGGGGCTGGCGCATGGCGCCGCAGAACTGGCGCACGGCCAGGTGACTGCACTGACAAAGCTGAACAACTTGGCAGAAACAACCCGGGAAAAGGCAAGGCCATGAATGATTACGACAAAGGCATGATCAATCGCCGCCGCGTGCTGGGCGACGATTGGGTAGACAAATCAATTGCCGGCAGCGATGCCTTCAATGAAGAGTTTCAGGACCTGATCACCCGCTATGCGTGGAACGAAATCTGGGGCCGTCCCGCGCTGGGAGACAAGACGCGGCGCCTGATGGTGCTATCCACCTTGATCGCGCTGAAAGCCCATGAAGAGTTTGTCATGCACGTTCGTGCGGCCGTCGATGGCCCGCCAGAGTCGCGCCTGACACCCGACGAGATCAAAGAGGTCATCATGCAAGCCGGCATTTATTGCGGCTTGCCCGCAGCCAACCATGCGATGTCTCTGGCAGCGGGCGTTCTGCGAGAAAAAGGGTTTGTCCCTGCCAGCAAATAATCAATGGATGACATGAAAACACCTGTTTTGCATTGGGCCAAAGAAGGCCAGGGGCCGGTGGTGGTTCTCAGCCACGCTCTGGGTTGCGACATGAGCATGTGGGACGGCGTAGCCGCTTTGCTTGCCAGCCGCTTCACGGTGCTGCGGTATGACCATAGGGGCCACGGTCAGTCCGAAGCACCGGTCGGCCCTTACAGCATCGACATGTTGGCCGACGACGCTGCTGGCCTGATAGCCGCGCAGGCGGAGGGCCCGGTGCATTTTGTCGGCTTGAGTCTGGGAGGCATGACGGCGCAGGCGCTGGCCGCGCGCTATCCACGGCTGGTGAAAAGCATCACCATTGCCAATTCCGCCAGCTGGTATGACGACGCTGCACGCGCCATGTGGCAGGCACGGGCCAACACCGTGCTGGCCGAAGGCGTGTCAGCCATTGCCGACGGTGCCATGCAGCGCTGGTTCACTCCGGCTTTTCGGACAGACATGGTTGCTGGTGGCGCGCAGCGTGTGGCGCAGCTGCGCAGTCGGCTGGAGCAAACCCATGCTGCCGCTTATGCCGCCAGTTGCATGGCGGTGTGCAACATCGACTTCCGGGCGAGCAACTCAGGCATTACTTGCCCGGCGCTGGTCATCGCAGGCTTGCAGGATGAAGCCACGCCTGTGGCCATGTCGCAGGCGATAGCGGGCAGCATCCCCGGCGCGCAGTTGCAGACCCTGGATGCGGCCCATCTCAGCGCGGTGGAGCAGGTGGGGCCCTTTGCACGGACGGTGGAGAACTTTCTGGGCAGCGTTCCATAGGCATGGCTCTTAACCCGAGTCTGGTTTTGAGGCGGGCAGAAGCCTGATTTGATTGAAGGCAAGGCTGCACCGATAATCTGTGGCACCGATGCTCAGCAGAGCCTGCTGGCCGCGACCGCCGCATTGCAGGATGTGACCTGACACAACTAAACAACTGAAAGCCTTTTGCATGAAAACAGTTCTGGTTCTCAATGGCCCCAACCTCAACTTGCTGGGCACGCGTGAGCCCGCTGTGTATGGCTCGCAAACGCTGGCCGACGTGGAAGCACTGTGCGCCAAGGCTTGCGCCACGCACGGCTTCAAACTCGACTTTCGCCAAAGCAACCACGAAGGCGCGCTGGTCGACGCCGTTCAGGAGGCAGGGCGCGCCCAGGCTGCCGGCACGCTGGTGGGCGTGGTGCTCAACGCCGGCGCCTACACCCACACCAGCATTGCGCTGCACGACGCCATCAAGGGCGCAGGGGTCACGTTGATCGAACTGCACATCAGCAACGTCCATGCGCGCGAAGCCTTCCGCCACCACTCCTACATCTCGCCAGCGGCCAAGGCCGTGATGGCTGGCTTCGGCGTCAAGGGTTATGCCCTGGCCATAGCCGCGCTGGCCGACATGACCGCCTGACGGGCCCGGTCCCCGTGCTGCCACCCAAATACCCGGTTGACGAGCGCGAGGTCGAGTTCAGCGCCATCCGCGCTCAGGGCGCAGGCGGCCAAAACGTCAACAAGGTATCCAGCGCCATCCACCTGCGCTTTGACATTGCGGCCTCGTCCCTGCCCGAAGAGATCAAAGAACGCTTGCTCTGTCTCAGCGACAGCCGCATCACGCAAGAGGGCATTTTTGTACTGAAGGCACAGCAGCACCGCACCCAGGAAATGAACCGCGCCGACGCCCTGGCGCGTTTGCAGGAAGTGGTCGATGGAGTGGCCACCCCTCCCAAACCGCGCCGCGCCACCAAGCCGACCTATGGTTCCAAGCAGCGGCGGCTCGAAGGCAAAAGCCAGCGCTCAGAGATCAAGGCATCGCGCGGAAAAGTCGGCGAGTAGGGTATTCGCCCCTGACGTAGCCTGCGCCTGGCGTTACGATTCCCTAACTATTCACTCCGTCCTTGGTTTCATGGCGTCACTTGCCGCACAACTCGATCCGCCCCGCCGGTTGCAAAAAAGAGTCAGTGACCGGCCGCAGGACTGGCTTGGTACCACGCCACTGCTGGACCTGGACGATACCAAGCTGCGCCTGAAGGCCCGCTCGCTTATCCAGTTGTGCCGTACCGACCGTGACAAGGCCCTGGCCATTTATCGCTTCGTCAAAAACCTGCCCTATACCAAGCGAATCAAGCTGCACTATCCGACGGCCCGCGACGTGCTTGAGGCGCGTGGTGGTGACGGTGACGACAAGGCGACGCTGTTGATCGCGCTGATGCGTTCTGCGGGCATCCCGGCGCGACTGCGCTATATGGAGATGCGCGGCGAGATGCTGCGCGGCCTGATCCACAGAGCCACGCCGGCGGCGCGACCTCTGGCGGAGTTCTGGCTGGGCCGTTGGGTGCGCACCGATACCTACATCTTCGATGCCGACTACGTGGCTGCCGCCCGAGAACGCCTGCATGAAAACGGCTGGACGTGCGGCTGGGGCATCCACATCAATGCCCAACTTCTGTGGGACGGAAAGAACGACGCCTTCCTCGGAGGTCAACCCACCGACCAGGATCCCATGCTGACGCGACTTTTGTGCGTGGTCAGCGATCCCCTCGAGCTGGTGTCGGCGTCCCTGCGGGGTAATGGGCTGCGTTACCGACGATCGATGCGGGCGTTGCTATGGAACATGCTGGCGCCCACCATGATCCGGGCTATTCGCGAGCTTCGGGCTAACTCGCGTTTCTATTGAAATGCGGTGCGCCGGTAGTTGTGGATACATGCCACCTAGGGCTCATTCGTAGTGCGACCACATCCGCAGCACACGCACGGTGCGCTCCTTCTTGAATACCTCGTAGACAAGACGGTGCTGGATATTGATGCGCCGCGAATAGGCCCCTTCGAGATCGCCTACCAGCTTCTCATAGGCTGGCGGGTTCTGGAATAGATCGATGGCCAGAACTGCGAGAAGCTGTTGCGCCTTCTCCTTAAGCCCGGCCTCCGAAATTTTCTTGGCATCCTTCAACGCGTGCTTGGCATAGACGACCGTCCACTTCACCAGGCAACTGCTTTCGCGCTTTTGGCTAGAGGCTCAGCCATGCCCTTCTTGATGGACTCACGCATGCCCGGAACCGACAGCAAGTAAAGAGTCTCCTGGATGGCCTGCCAGTCCTCGGCCGAAACCAGGACTGCGCTATTGCGCTTGCCAGAAATCAGGATGGGTTGGTGGGATTCAGAAGTCTGGTCGATCAGTCGGTACAGGTCGGCGCGCGCTTCGCTAGAGGTGATGGGTGTGATCATGGTGTTTTCCTGTTGCTCAATAGCGTACGTAAAAACGTACTTTATGTCAAGGGTGATTGGACCAGCGACCGCGCAGCGGCCAGCCCCGGCTGATCCCTGATCCAGGTTGCACGAACCTCAGCGCGGCCCGCGCAAGGGGCGGGTCAAACCCCAAATGACCGGGCAAAGGGCGGGCACAATGCGCGGAGGAGTGTTTCCCATGCTTGATTTGCCCCTTTCCTTTCTGCACCGCCCCGCCGACGCGGCAAGTGCTGCGCCCTGGCTGCTGGTGCTGATGCACGGCGTCGGCAGCAACGAAGAAGACCTGTTTGGCCTGGCGCCTTATGTGCCGCCGCAGTTTCACGTCATCAGCCTGCGCGCCCCGTATGTGATGGGGCCGGGTGCTTTCGGCTGGTTTGAGTTTTCCATCAACCGGTTGGGCGACCGCATCATCAACGAAGCGCAAGAGGTCGCAAGCCGCGCCGTAGTGGCAAAGACTGTGGCTTCAGCCGCACAGCAACTCGGCATTCCGCCTGGTCGCGTGGTGGTCGGCGGCTTCAGCCAAGGCGGCATCATGGCGCTTTCGCTGCTGCTGACGCAGCCCGCTCTGCTGCAAGCTGCGATGGTGATGCACAGCCGCGTGTTGACGCAGGTGGTGCCATTGGTGGCAGGGCCCGAGGCGTTGCAAGGCAAAAAACTCTGGCTCAGCCACGGTACGCAGGACCAGGTGATTCCGCTGGCCAGTGCGCATGCGATCCGCGATTTGGTGACGACGCTGTCGATTGAGTTGGCTTATTCCGAGTACCCGAGCCAGCATGAAATCATTGAGCGGGAGTTGGGGGATGCGATGGGGTGGTTGGAGCGACTGGCGGAACGATCAACGTTAACGCTTTTGTGATCGTCATGCACGCTGGACCATCACATCCGCAGCAACCAGCCCCGGCCGACCGCACCTATCCTATTGCCTGAGTGGTGAGAAAGCGTTTCCCGCAAGTGCGTTTTGAATGGGCGTTTTGTGAGTGGGCTGAACCCCCAATTTCTGGCCCTTTCTACCTGATGTTGGCAGCTACCTGTTTGTCTGTCATCTGCGTAAAAAATAGCCAGGCGAAAAACACCATAAATACAAAATCATTCAAGCCATAGATGCTGTAAAACGCCCCGGCGAAGCGGTCTGTGGCATACAGCTTTGCAAGACTGTTTTGCGAAATCCAGTTGTACCAGACGATCACGTACACAAGCTTTTCGATTGCAAACGCGCCGACCAGCCATTTGATGTTCGACGTAATAGTCGCGGCTCCGAGGTAGGCCAACCCCCAGATCGCGATCATCACAAGTCCAAAGTTCGACATGACAACCGGGTCGGCGTTGTTGATGGCTTCATTGGTGAAAGCGCGCGAGAACACAAGCACACCGCCTATGTTCATCAGGCCAGCCGCCAATAGTCCTCTTTTTGCAATTTTGGTATTCATGTGGGTGTCCGGGTTTGGTGACTAAATATTTTGTAGCACAAAGATAATTTCGGGGGACGAATCGTGTGGCTGATCCCTGCGAAAAGTCGGTGCGGGCCGTGTCTATGGGGCCCAACATTCAAGCTGCACCCCGCAGGCTGCACTGAAGGTTAAAGCCATTGCATGCCGCATAGCGCTGCCTGTGCGAGAACCTTCCCGTCGCTCCGGCTGATCATGCCGGGCACGGCCACTTTGATGAGTCGCGGCAGGGGGTCGGCCAGCGCAGCGAATACGCTGACCCATTCGCTCTCCTCTACCTCTATGGCGGTTGTGCTGGGTGCGAGTATAGACACTTTGGCGACCAGAACATCCGTGGCACCGGCATCCGAGACGACGGCATTGACGGACACAGCGTGATGTAAAGAATGGTCGCTGCGGACCACGTGTGCTTGTTGTAGTTCAAAAACAATGAAAAGCGAGGGACCCGCGAACGCAGTGGCCTGAGTGATCAAAATACGTTTTCCGATTAGTGCGTTTTGCATGGGTGCTTTCAGAGCGGACTGAAGCGGCAATACAGGGACTGCAACTAATCGTTGAAGTTCAGGCTGAGAACGTCCTGCCAGCACCTACGATTCGGGTGAGGCCACCCCTGTCCCCGTCAGCAAACTCAGCACCACCTTGCGGAAAGTCGCTTCGCTGATGCCGTTGTACATCCGTGCTCCCAGTAGCGAGGGAATCAGCATCGCCAGTGCGACGAGGGCGAGGTAGGGCACGTTAGCTGTTGTGATGATGCCGGTGGCGAGGTAGCTGCCAAAGGTGACCAACAGCACGGAGCGGTCGAAGATTTGTGCGATGGCGCGCTGCGCGCGTCATACCAGCGCTTGCGCGACCAGCCCGCAGCCTATGCTGCGCTAACCGGCTACTGATACTTGCGCGAGGCCGGCATCCACCAGCAGGTTCTGCCCGGTAATGCCTTCGCTGTCGTCGCTTGCCAGGAACAAAGTCGGTCGGGCCACATGGATCGATTCCAGCCGGAACTTGAGGCACTGAAAGTCTATAAATTTCTGATCCTCCACAGGATCGCGCCAGAGCTGGGTTTGCCTTTCGGTCACGATGGCGCCGGGTACCAGTGCATTGACGCGGATACCGTGTTCACCGAGCTCCCGCGCAAGGCTGCGCGTCATGCCGCTGATGGCGGCTTTGGCGCTGGTGTAGCCGATCAGGTTAGGCCGACCGCGCATCCAGCTGATGCTTCCCATGTTGATGATGGAGCCTCGCAGTCCGGCTGATTTCAGTTGCCTCGCAACGGTTTGGGTTGCAAACACCTGGTGGCGCAGGTTGAGGTTCAGGCAGTTGTCCCAATAGTCGGGGGTGAGCTCATCGAGCGAATGGCGGTCGTCGCGACCGGCATTGTTGACCAGAACCTGGATGGGCCCGAACTTGTCGGCCACGCGGCCCAGCATGGCTTGCAGCGCTGGCACATCACGCACATCGCAGGCCTCGTAAAAAGGCGGCAGCCATCCGGCCGCGGCAGCGTCTTGGATGAGCCGGTCGCCGCCGGCGGGCTGGGTCCCGCAGAAGGCTACCTGGCTGCCCTGCGCGGCGAAGGCCTTGACCAGTTCCGCCCCGATGCCCGAACTACCGCCGGAGATAAAGACGACCTTGCGCTGCAGGGAGGGGTAGACGGCGAATGTCATAGGGCTTGAAGGAGTTTCGGTGTTAATAAGGGAGACTAGCGTGTTCCGCCGAAACCGCGGGTTTTTTGCGCGGTGATGTTTGCGGTCATCGCAGTGTTGTCCCGGTAGCTGTCAGAAGCCGGCGGGAAGAATATCGCGCATCAGCACGGGCTGCCCGGTTTCGATGCTTCGGTGCGCTGCCAGACCGGTGGCGACGCTGCGCAGGCCTTCATCCAGGGTGATCTCTGGGGGCTTGCCGCTGCGGATAGCATGCGCAAAACGCTGGTGCTCGATGTAAGAGGCGCCAAAGTGCTGACCCGGGTAGCGGATGTTGGTGTCCCACACGCGTCGCACCGCCACGCCGCGTCCCGTGCCCGAAGGCTGGCCCCAGGTTTCGCGCTTGCCCCAGTCTTCGCGGCGGCCGTGGCGCAGTTGCAGCGACGGGATCAGCGACTCAAGTTTGCCTTCGTCGCCTACCACGGTGATGTGTTCGTTGTCCATGGAATTTTCGGCAAACATGCACAAGTCGAGCATGGCCCGCGCACCACTGGCGTATTCCACAATCACAAATGCGCTGTCCAGAATGTCCGGCGTGGTTTTGCCATCCGGTCCGGCGTAGCGCTCGTCCAGGTGGTTGACGCGCTGGGCGCCCGAGGCAAAAACACGCACTGGATTTTCCCGCAGCACGAGGTCCATGAGATTGAAGTAGTGGCAGCACTTTTCGACCAGGGTGCCGCCGGTGTTGGCGCTGAAACGGTTCCAGTCGCCGACCTTGGGATAAAACGGTTCCCGGTGTTCGCGTATCGCCACTTGGTGCAAGCGGCCGATTGCACCCTCGTGCGCGAGCCGGATCATCTCTGCCACGGGCGGCATGTAGCGGTACTCCTGCGCCACCCAGACGATGCCCTTGCGGCCTTCGGCCCTGTGCACAAGGTCGGCGCAATCGGCCAGCGTCGTGCAAAGCGGTTTTTCGATCAGCAGGTGTGCAGAGGTGGGCAGCGCCAGGCGCATCACCTCGGCATGTGTGAAGTTGGGCGTGGCGATGACGATGGCATCGCACAGGTCTGCATCGAGCAGGTCTTCGTGACGCTCGAACACGCGCGTCGTATCGCTCAGCAGGGCGCTTGCGGCGCTGCGGCTGGCGGCGTGCGGGTCGGCAATGGCGACAACCACGGCGCCGTCGAGTGCCTTGATGTTTTCAATGTGTTCGCGGCCCATGCTGCCGCAGCCGATGATGCCGTAGCGAATTTGCTGCATCGTACTCATCCCTTGATTCCACCCTGAGTCAGGCCGCCCACCACACGCTCCTGAAACACTGCGATAAGCAGCGCAATGGGAACGATAGCGACGATGAGTGCGGCCGAGATGATGGGCCACGGAAATGCAAATTCGCCCTGGTACAGCGTGATGCCGACCGGCAGCGTGCGCATGGCGGCACTGGAATTGAGCGACAGCGCAAGCAGGAACTCGTCCCACGCGTTGACGAAGGCCAGGATGCCCGCTGTCATGACGCCCGGCGCTGCCAGCGGAATGACGACGCGCCAGAGCGTGCCCAAGCGCGTGCAGCCGTCAATCATGGCGGCGTTTTCCAGATCTTTGGGAATGCTCTGGAAGAAGCTGACGAGAACCAGCGTGCATATCGGGAGGTTGAGCACCACATACGGCAGCACCAGCGCGGTGTAGGTGTTCAGCAGGTTCAGGGTGCGCATGGTCTCGAAGATCGGCACCAGCAGGGTGACGAGGGGGAACATACTGGACGCCACAATGGCGGTCAGGATGAGCTGGCGGTGCTTCAAGTTCAGCCGTGCAATGGCATAGGCTGCACACGCAGCGACCAGCAGGGAAAAAATGGTGGCAAGGCTGGCGACGATGAAGCTGTTTGCCAGGTAGCGCAGCAGGGGCTGGTCGGTAAAGGCCTGCACATAGTTGTGCAACGTCGGGTTGTGCGGCCACCAGGTGATGGGCTTTTGCACCAGCTCTACCTCGCGTTTCAGTGACGTCAGGAGAATCCATACCGCCGGAAAAAAGCCGTTCACCACGACCACCGCAGCGGCCACAAAACGCAGCCGGCCAGAGGTCCACAATTCGCCGGTGCTCATGCCGACCTCCCAATGCGCTTGAGATAAAAAGATGTGACGCACAGTGAGATCAGGAACATGAACACCGCCAGGGTCGAGCCATAGCCGACGTCGAGGTATTCAATCGTTGTCTTGTGGATCAGCATGGCCAGGGTTTCGGTGGTGTTGCCCGGGCCGCCCCGGGTCATGGTGTAGGGGATGTCAAAAGTCTGCAAGGCGGTGATGGTGCGGAAGATCAGGGCCACAATAATGCTCGGCATCAGCATCGGGATGGTGACTTCACGAAACTGCTGCCATTTGCTGGCGCCGTCGACTTCCGCAGCCTCATACAGCGACTTGGGAATCATCTGCAGACCCGCCAGAAGGATGAGTGCCATGAATGAACTGGTTTTCCAGATGATGGTCAGGCAGATGGCAGAAAACGCGAGGTTGGGGCGCAGCAGCCACATGGTCTGGTCCCGGTTGGTGGAGAGGCCCAGGCGCTGCATGACGTCGTTGACGACGCCGTATTCGGTGTGAAAAAACCAGGCGAAGATCAGCCCCGCGAAACTCAGAGGCAGCGCCCACGGAAGCAGCAGCGCCAGCCGCACGGGCCATTTGCGCCTGAAGGGCAGATTGGCCAGCATTGCAAGACCCAGGCCAACCACAAGCGACGATGGCACGGTGATGAGCGTGATCAGGATGGTGTTGGTGGCGGCATTCCAGAAGTCGGCATCTTTCCAGGCGTCGGCGTAGTTGGTAATGCCGATAAATTTGAAAGCATTCACGCCGCTGGACAGCCTGAAATCAAAAAAGCTGTTGTAGATCAGCTTGCCGATCGGGTAGGCCACGATCATGGCCAGCAGCGCAAAAGCGGGCAACAGCAGCATGAAGCCGAGCGCTTTTTCGGACGGGTCGCGTAGGTTTTTCAACATGGTGCTGTTGCCATTGACGGCGGGTTGCAGGCCCTGGTGCTGCGGGTGCAGCGCCAGGGGACGCGTTTATCGCAGGACGCTTATCGCATCACGCGGCTGAGCTTTCCTTCAATTTCGTTCACGCCGTCTGCCGGGGTTTTGGTACGCGCGAGCACGGCGCTGGTCGTGGTCCGGATCGCGTCGCTGACTTCACCATAGCGAGCGCTCATGGGGCGGCTTCGGCCAGCGACGACTGCAGCCGCAGCATCCTTGAACCATGGAACCTGCTTGACCACGTCCGCGTCGGTGTAGACGCTCTGGATGGTCGGCAGCAGCGAGCCCTGCACTGCCAGGAACTTGCTGGAGGCAGGCGACGCCAAGTGTTGCACCAGCTTGGCCGCCGCCGGCTTGCTCTTGCTGAAGGCGCTCACGGCCCACTGCCATCCGCCTAGGCAGGTTGCGCTGGTGCCGCCGGCTACCGCAGGCAGCGGCATCACTCCGACCTTGCCTTTGACCTGGCTGTCTGGATCCGTCTGGAAGCGGTCCCATGCAAAACCCCAGTTGATGGCAAACGCGACCTGGCCGGCCTTGAACTCGTTGACGGTGTCCGGGGTCTTGACCTCTGCCACGTTGCGCTTGATCACGCCCTGGTCCACCATCTTCAGCCACATGTCCATGCCCTTGGCGGCAGCGGCCTTGTCCAGCGTCATCTTGCCGGAGGCATCGTTGAATGACTTGCCCATGCTCCAGTAGGGCAGCAAGAAGGTGCACACAGCGCCTTCGATAGGCGCGCCCTGGATGGACAGCCCCTGCAGGTCGGGGTTCTTCTCGGCCTGCTGAATTTTCAAGGACGCTGCGCTCAATTCATCCCAGGTCTTGGGTTCCTTGATGCCATGTTTGTCGAGCAGGTCCTTGCGGTAGTACATGAACATCGCGTCCGCAAAGGCCGGCATGGCCGCGACCTTGCCGTCTACGACATTGGCTTGCGAGTAAGCGGGCAGGTAAGGCTTGAGCGCTGATACGCCGCCAATGTATTGGTCCAGCGGCTCCAGCCACCCCGCGCTGAAATATTGCGCCGGGTTGACGATGTCGATCAGGTAAATGTCGATGGCGGAATCTTTGGCATTGAGCACCGTAGACAGATACTGGCGCTGAAGCTCGGACGTTGCGCCGCCGGTCTCAATCTCGATCTTGACACCCGGATTAGCCGCTTGGTACTGGTCGAATAGTTTGCGCATCAGGTCCGGGCGCTGGTTTTGCCCCCCGGAAAAGACGCGCAGGGTGGTCGTTTGCTGCGCCCAGGCGCTGCCGGTGATCAGCGCAGTGGAAAGGGCCACGCCCATGAGGGCCAGGGGTGCCAGGTTACGTCGTTTCATTTCATGTCTCCTTGGTGGTAGCTTGCGTTTACAGGTGAAAAGGCAGTGGGTGCTTTGGCACTCTTGTCGGAATCAGGGATCGGGTCCAAGACCATGATGGCGGCAACGCTTATCGCAGGGCGTTGCCGCTGACGGCGTCGAACAGATGAATTTTTTCAGCCGGCAGGTAGACCGTCATCGGGCTGCCTGATTTCAAATCGAAACTCGCCGGGCAGCGCGCCACCAGCTCGCTGGCGCCCACCTGGAAAGTCACCAGTGTCTCCGCGCCCAGCGGCTCGGTCAACACCACGGTGGCCGGCAGCGCTGTGGTTCCGGGTGCGGGGGCAAGGGCGACGTCTTCGGGGCGGATGCCAAACCGCAGTTCGCTCGCATGAGAGGCAGCCGACTGCAGGGATGCTGGCAGCTCCACCACTGCGTTCCCGCCCAGATCGATCTTGCCTTCACGCAGCGTGCAGGGCAACAGGTTCATAGGCGGAGAACCGGTGAAACCGGCTACAAACAGTGCGGCCGGCCGGTTGTAGATTTCGTGCGGGCTCGCGTACTGCATCTTGTGGCCCGCGCTGAGTACGGCAATGCGGTCAGCCAGCGTCATGGCCTCGACCTGGTCGTGCGTGACGTAGATGATTGTTGTGCCCAGGCGCTGGTGCAGCTTCTTGATTTCAGTGCGCATCTCTCCGCGCAATTGGGCGTCGAGATTGGACAGCGGTTCGTCGAACAAAAACACCTTGGGCTGGCGCACGATGGCGCGTCCGATGGCCACCCGCTGGCGCTGGCCGCCAGACAGCGCGGCAGGTTTGCGCTCCAGCATGTGGTCGATGCGCAGCAGACCCGCCGCATCCATCACCCTGCGCTTGATTTCCGCTTCGGGCGTTTTGCGCAGCCGCAGCCCGAAGGCCATGTTGTCGTAAAGGTTCTTGTGCGGATACAGCGCGTAGTCCTGGAAGACCATGGCGATGTCCCGGTTGCGCGGCGCCTCGTCATTCACGCGTCGGCCGCCTATCAGTACATCTCCGCCGGTGATCGGCTCCAGCCCCGCGATCATGCGGAGCAGGGTGGATTTTCCGCAGCCTGAGGGACCGACAAAGACGATGAACTGACCGTCAGGAATGTCCAGGTCGATGCCGTGGATGACTGTATTTTTGCCGTCGTAGGACTTGGTGATTTGCCGGAGCTGTACATCAGCCATGCGCGCGCTCCCGGAAACTCTCTGCGGCATTTTGATGGGACGAGAGGGTGTTCATTCAGTAGCCCTGGCTGTGGACGACAGTGGTCTGCGCCCGGATGCTTGACAGCGCCGCTGCGCACTGGCGCATCATTAGGCCGAGGTCTGAGCCGCAGGCAATGTAGTCGAAGCCGGCTGCGCGGTAGGTGGCCACTGCCTCGGGCGTTCCGCCCACCGTGCCTACTGGCTTGCCGAGCGCACGGCATTGCTTAACGCCGCTCGCCATGAGGGCTACCACTTCGTCGTGCATGGGATTTCCGACATGGCCCATGGCGCCGCTGAGATCGCCGGGGCCGAAAAACAAGGCATCGACTCCGGGTACCGAGGCGATTTCTGCCACTTGTGCCATGGCCTCGGGGGTTTCAATTTGCACGATGACGCTGACAGCCGCATTGGCGAGCTTGAAATAATCTTTCACCGTGCCAAAGCGCGAACCTCGGCTCATGGCGGCCATGCCACGCATCCCGTCAGGCTGGTATTTGCAGGCGGCTACGGCTTGCGCTGCTTCAGCAGCGTTTTGTACGAAGGGGAACATGATGGTTTGTGCACCCGCATCCAGTACCCGCTTGACTATCACGGCGTCGTTCCACGGCACGCGTGTGATGGGCAGCATGGGCGTGCCTGCGATCGCTTGCAGAAGATGCAGCAGGTTTATCTGATCCAGCGGGCTGTGCTCCATGTCGACGACAGCCCAGTCAAAGCCTGCGCAACCAACGGCCTCAGCCACCACGGGGCTGGCCGACATGACCCAGGTACCTACCGGGTAACCGCTGGGGTAATTGGTTTGTGCCAACATGGTTTTGAAAGGATTGTTCATAAGTTGCAGTAGCGTTGGGGTCAGAAAATGGCGGGCTCGGGCGTAGCCGCCGTGCCCTGCAAGAAGTCGAAGTCGCAGCCTTCGTGCGCCTGTGTCACGTGCCGTTGGTAGAGCTGGGTGAAGCCGCGAAGGTACCGTTGTTCAGCGGGTTTCCAGCTGGCCTTGCGGCGGGCAAGTTCCTCGCTATCGACATGCAGTTCCAGCGTGCGCGCATCGACGTTGATCTCGATGACGTCGCCGGTACGCACGAACGCAAGCGGCCCGCCGATCGCGCTCTCGGGGGAGATATGCAGCACGCAGGTGCCGTAGTGGGTGCCGCTCATGCGTGAGTCGCTCAGGCGGAGCATGTCGCGCACACCCTGTTTCAGCAGCTTTTTAGGTATGGGCAGGTTTCCCCACTCGGGCATGCCAGGTGCACCCACGGGACCGCCGTTGCGGAGCACCAGCACCGTGCTGGCGTCGCAGTCCAGCGTTTCGTCGGCCATGGCGGCCAGCATCTCCGGCTGGCTGTCAAACACCAGCGCTTTGCCGCGGTGCTTGAGTAGTGCAGGCGAGGCTGCGCTCGGCTTGATGACGGCGCCTTTGGGCGCGAGGTTGCCTTTGAGTACAGCTAGCGCGGAGCCGACGCACACGGGGTTGTCAAGCGTGCGGATCACATCGCCGTCGGGTTTGGGGGCGAGTTTGAGGTGATCTGCAACTGTGGTGCCAGCCACTGTCAGCTCGCCGGTTGAGAGCTTGGACTCGATGGCCAGCATGAGCGACGGCAGGCCGCCTGCGTAGTAAAAATCTTCCATCAATTTGTCGCCGCTGGGGAAGAGGTTGGCGAGCACCGGCACGTCGCGGGCAGCGGTGTCGAGGTCTTGCAGCGTGAGTTCGATGCCGGCCCGCCCGGCCATGGCCAGGATATGCACGGCTGCATTGGTCGAGCCGCCCAGCGCCATTTGCACGGCGACCGCGTTGTGGAAGGAGCCACGCGTCAAGAGGCGCGAGGGCTTGAGGTCTTCCCAGATCATCTCGACGATGCGCTGGCCGCATCGCGTTGCCATGCGGGTGTGCGCCGAGTCCATTGCCGGGATGCTGGTGGACCCGGGCAGCGCCAGGCCCAGCGCCTCGATGATGCTGGTCATGGTGCTGGCCGTGCCCATGGTGTTGCATGTGCCTGGCGAGCGTGTCATGCGGCTTTCCAGCATTTGCATGTCGTCGGCGTTCAGTTTTCCGGCCTGGTATTCGTCCCAGAAGATGCGCGTATGCGTGCCCGCGCCGACCACTTGCGACACACCGTTTTGCACATGGCGGTCATTGAGCATGGGACCCGCCGCGCAAAAGATGGTGGGGATGTCCATGCTGATTGCGCCCATGACCGTGCCGGGGGTTGTTTTGTCGCAGCCGGCCAGCAGCACCACGCCGTCGCAGGGCAGGCTGCGCAGCAGCTCTTCTACCTCCATCGCCAGGAAGTTGCGATACAGCATGGTGGTGGGCTTGACCATCACCTCACCCAGGCTCATTGCAGGAAGCTCGACCGGGTAGCCGCCGGCCATGAGGATGCCTTTTTTGACGGCTTCTGCACGCTCGCGCAGATGCGAGTGGCAAGGAGAGAGGTCGCTCCAAGTGTTGATGATGGCGACCATGGGCCTACTCATCACATCCGCGCGTTGCCAGCCTTGCTGCTGCATGCGTTGGCGGTGCGCGAAGCCACGCATGCCGCTATCGGCAAACCAGCGCTGGCTCCTCAGTTCAGGCAGCGTTTTCATGGAAAATTATTTCAGCTTGATCGATTGGTGTTGTTAGCGTTAACATTAAAGCTTGGCTATTCCGCTGCCATCAAGAGAAACCCTATGTCCGCAGTAAAAAAATACAACAAGCGTTCGACCGGCCGCAGCACCCTGGTGGATGTTGCCCGCCTGGCGGAGGTCACCACGATGACCATTTCGCGCTATCTGCGCGAGCCGCACCGGGTGTCTGCCCTCACCGCTGACAAAATTCGCGAAGCGCTCGCCGTAACTGGGTACACGCCGAACAAGCAGGCGGGTGGACTGGCCAGCGGGCGTTCACCGGTGATTGCCGCGGTCATCCCTAACATTGGTAACACCATCTTTGCGGAGACCGTGCAGGGCTTGTGCGATGTTTTCCAGGCGGTGGGTTACGAGCTGCTGTTGTCGGCCTCGAATTACAGCACCGAGCGCGAGGAGGAACTGGTGCGCGCGATGCTGGGCTGGATGCCCGCCGGCCTGGTGGTCACCGGACGTCGCCACAGTGCAGCGACTCTGCAGATGATGCGTTCTGCCCGGGACGCAGGGACGCCGGTGATTGAAATGTGGGACAAGAACCCCAAGTCTACGGAGTTCGTGCAGATCGGCTTTAACCACGAGGCCGTTGGCGCGCTCATGGCCGATCACCTGGTAGAGCGGGGTTATCGCGACCTCTTGTATGTTGACAGCGGCGTACCGGAAGATTTTCGTGCGCACGAGCGCGGACTCGGTTTTGTAAAACGCGCCAAGCGCCTCGGGTGCATCGTTAGCACTGAGGTGGCGCCGCGCTGCGAGCCCATGCTGGCCGGGCGACATGCGATGGAGTCGCTGATGGCGCGAGGCTTGCCTCGCGCTGCGGCATTTGCAAATGACCACCTGGCCGTCGGTGCGTACCTGCATGCGCAGGCCCAGTCTCTGGCGATGCCCGGGCGATTTGCGGTCCTCGGTTTCGGCGACTTTCCCATCGCGGCGCAGTTGGGCGGCGGCATCAGCTCTGTCGCAACCGACCGGTACAACATCGGACAGGCCACTGCATTCAGAATGCTGCATGACCTGGGTCCGCATGCCAAGCCTGTGCCCGCGCATCTTGAAGGCGTGAGCGGTGCGTCAAGCTACCTGGAGCTTTCGGAATTGAGCAAACTCAACCCGCACGTGGTTCAGCGTTCAACTAGCTGAAAACATGAAAGCGCCCCCAGCTACTCCGGGGGCTGAGCCCCGTTTACCAGCTGAACGGCAGTGTCAGGCGTAGTCGGTCACCGGCACGCAACTACAGAAAAGATTGCGGTCGCCGTAAACGTTGTCGACCCGGCCCACCGGCGGCCAGTACTTGGCCTGCTTGAGCGTGGCCAGCGGGAAGGCTCCGGTTTCGCGCGTGTACGGCCTGTCCCACTCTGCGCCCAGCAGGCTGGCAGCCGTGTGCGGTGCGTGTTTGAGCGGGTTGTTGTCTTGCGGCCAGGTGCCTTTTTCGACCAAGCGGATTTCTTCGCGGATGGCAATCATGGCGTGGATGAAGCGGTCCAGCTCGGCCAAGGTTTCGCTTTCGGTGGGCTCCACCATCAGCGTGCCGGGCACGGGAAAGCTCAGCGTGGGCGCATGAAAACCGTAGTCCATGAGGCGCTTGGCAACGTCTTCGGCGCTGACGCCGCTGGTTTCTTTGAGCGGACGCAAGTCCAGAATGCATTCATGCGCCACGTGGCCGTTTTCGCTGGCGTACAGCGTGGGGTAGTGGTCCTTCAGACGGGCGCTGATGTAGTTGGCGCTGAGGATGGCGATCTCTGTGGCTTGCTGCAGGCCTTCGGGGCCCATCATGCGGCAATACATCCAGCTGATCGGCAACACCGAGGCATTGCCCAAAGGCGCTGCTGATATGGCGCCGACGCCATTCACCGGCAGGCCCGCCGTGGCATGACCCGGCAAGTAGGGCACCAGATCGGCCACCACACAAACGGGACCGACGCCCGGTCCACCACCGCCATGCGGAATGCAAAAGGTTTTGTGCAAATTCAGGTGGCTCACGTCGCCGCCAAACTCGCCTGGCGCGGCCACGCCGACCAGCGCGTTCATGTTGGCGCCGTCCACATAGACTCGTCCGCCGTGGGAATGCACCAGCGCGCATAGCTCTTTCACCTGCGTTTCAAACACGCCGTGGGTGCTGGGGTAGGTGATCATCATGCAGGACAGGTTGGCGCTGTGCTGCTCACATTTGGCTTTCAGATCGGCCATATCTACGTTGCCCTGCTCGTCGCAGGCGGTCACTACCACCGTCATGCCAACCATTTGCGCGCTCGCCGGGTTGGTGCCGTGGGCAGATGATGGAATCAAACAGATGTTGCGGTGGCCCTGGCCTTTGGCTTCGTGAAAAGCCTTGATAACCAGCAGCCCGGCATATTCGCCCTGCGAGCCGGCGTTGGGCTGCAGGCTGATGCCGGCGTAACCTGTGGCCTGGCACAGCCAGTCACGCAACTGTTGGTCCAGCTCGGCATACCCTTGCAACTGGTCTTGCGGCGCAAACGGGTGGATGTTGGCAAACTCCGGCCAGGTCACCGGAATCATTTCGCTGGTGGCGTTGAGCTTCATGGTGCAGCTGCCCAGCGGGATCATGCTGCGGTCCAGCGCCAGATCTTTGTCGCTCAGCGCGCGTATGTAGCGCAGCATGCCGGTCTCGCTGTGGTGGGTGTTGAACACCGGATGCGTGAGAAACGGCGTGGTGCGGCGCAGTGCTTCGGGAATCAGCGGCTCCACGCCTTTTTCAAAGTCGCTCAGGCGCGGCATCGGTTTGCCAGGTTTGACGAAGAAGGCCCACAGCATCTCGATGTCTTCGCGCGTGGTGGTTTCATCAAAAGACACGCCCAGGTGGTTGCGCAGGCGATGCCGCAGGTTGGCCTTGGACTGGCGTGCGCGCTCAGCTATTGCAGTGGTCGCATCGTCGGTCTTGATGGTGACCGAGTCAAAAGCGCTGCTGTTGGTGATCTCATAGCCCATTTGCTCCATGCCGCGCACAAAAATGGCGGTGTAGCTGGCCACGCGCAGCGCAATGCGCTTAAGGCCTTGCGGGCCGTGGTACACCGCGTACATGCTGGCCAGCACGGCCGGCAGCACTTGCGCGGTGCAGATGTTGGAGGTGGCTTTTTCGCGGCGAATATGCTGCTCGCGGGTTTGCAGCGCGAGCCGATAAGTCGGGTTGCCATGCACGTCGATGCTGACGCCGACCAGGCGGCCCGGCAGCGAGCGTTTGTATTCGTCGCGGCAGGCCAGGTAGGCCGCGTGCGGCCCGCCGTTGCCCATGGCCACACCAAAGCGCTGGGTGTTGCCCAGCACAATGTCGGCGCCCCATTCGCCCGGCGGGGTGAGCAGCGTCAGTGCAAGCAAGTCGGCAGCCACGCAAAAGGCTGCGCCACTGGCTTGCGCATGGCCAGCCAGTGGGCGCAGGTCGTGCACCATGCCGGTGGTTGCCGGATATTGCGCCAGCACGCCAAAGTAGTCGCCTTCGGCCATGAGTTGCGGCAGGGTGGCAGCAGCGCTGCTGACCTTGACGGTGATGCCCAGCGGCTTGGCGCGGGTCTGAATCACTTCAATGGTTTGTGGGTGGCAGTCACCGGCGACGATGAAGACATTGCTTTTGCTTTTGACGCTGCGTTTGGCCAGCGTCATCGCCTCGGCGGCGGCGGTGGCCTCGTCGAGCATGGAGGCATTGGCAATCGGCATGCCGGTCAGGTCGCAGACCATGGTCTGAAAGTTCACCAGCGCTTCCATGCGGCCTTGGGAAATCTCGGCCTGGTAGGGCGTGTAGGCGGTGTACCAGGCCGGGTTTTCAAGAATGTTGCGCAGTATCACGCCGGGCGTGTGCGTGCCGTAGTAGCCCTGGCCGATGAAGCTTTTGAAAACCTGGTTTTTTGCAGCAATGCTTTTTAGCTCGGCCAGTGCGGCGGCCTCGGTGATGGGCGCCGGGATGGCCATGGCCGTGCTGCGCGCGATAGATCGCGGCACGATGCCTTCGATCAAGGCGCGGCGCGAGGCCGAACCCACCACGCTGAGCATGTGGGTTTCGTCGGCTTCATCAATGCCGATGTGGCGAGCGATGAATTCGGAGGCGTTTTCAAGCTCGCGCAGCGGGCGGGCGGTGGGCATCAACATGGGAAACTCCAGAAAAACAAATCAGTCGTTGCGGGGCATGGATCCCGGATCAAGTCCGGGATGACAGCCGGGGTCCCGGATGACCACCGGGAACCAGGGCAGGGGCGCGGGTGTTCAGCTTGCAGAAAACTGGGTGTAGCTGGTCTCGTCCATCAACGCATCGAGCTGGCCTTTGTCCGACAGCTTGACCTTGAAGAACCATCCGGCTCCGAGTGGATCGGTGTTGGCCAAGGCTGGGTCGTCCCGCAGCGCTTCGTTGACCTCGGTGATTTCGCCGCTGACGGGCATGTACACGTCGGCTGCGGCCTTGACCGACTCGACCACGCCGGCCACTTCTTTTTGTGCCAGCTCACTGCCAACGGATGGCAGGTCGACAAACACCACATCGCCCAGCGCGTCCTGCGCATGGACCGTGATGCCAACGGTGGCAATGTCTCCTTCAACTTTGACCCACTCGTGGTCTTCGGTGTACTTGATCATGGGGTGCTCCAAAAAATAACAATAAAAATTTAACCGCGGAAATATCGGTTGGGAACAAAAGGCATGGCAGCGACTTCCATCGGGACAGCCTTGCCGCGCACGATGGCGTTGACCTTGGTGCCCAGCGCTGCGTAAGCGGGGTCCACAAAGGCCATGGCAACTGGCTTGTCAATGGTGGGGCCCAGCAGGCCGCTGGTGACTTCGCCGATACGTTGGCCTTCAGCGTTGTGCAGTTCGGTATGTTCACGCACCGGCACGCGCTCCAGCGCAATCAGGCCCACGCGCTTGCGCGGCAGCTTTGCAGGGTCAGCCAGTTGCGCCAGCACTTTGTCTGCGCCCGGAAAGCCGCCTGCACGTGCGCCGCCGGTGCGCCGCACTTTTTGTATGGCCCAGTTCAGGCTGGCTTCGATGGGTGTGGTGCTGGTGTCCAGGTCGTTGCCATAAAGGCAGAGCCCCGCTTCCAGCCGCAGCGAGTTGCGTGCGCCCAGGCCAACAGGCTTGACCTCCGGCTGCGCGAGCAGGGCGCGGGCCAGTGTGTCTGCTTGCGAGGCGGGGACGGAAATCTCAAAACCGTCTTCACCGGTGTAGCCGCTGCGGGTGAGAAAACAATCGCAGCCCGCAACCTTGAAATGACCACCGGTCATGAAGACCAGCTTTTCAACGCCGGGAGCGAGGCGCGACAGGGCCGTCACCGCTTGCGGGCCCTGCAGCGCAAGCAGTGCCATCTCGGGCATGGGGATGACTTGGCAACGCGTGCCGATTTTCTGCTGGATGTGCGCGATGTCGCCGACCTTGCAGGCACCGTTAACGATGACGAAGATGTCACCACCAGTGGCGTAGTCGCGGTTGAAAAACATCAGGTCGTCAATGATGCCGCCCTCGTCATTCAGCAGCAGTCCGTAGCGCTGCTTGCCCGCGGGCAGGTCGATCACATCGACCGGGATCAGGGATTCCAGTGCAGCCGCCGCGTCCAGTCCGACGAGGCGGAGCTGACCCATGTGCGAGACGTCAAAAAGCCCTGCAGCGGCGCGTGTGTGCAAGTGCTCGGCCATCAGGCCGGCCGGGTATTGCACTGGCATGGAATAGCCGGCAAACGGCACCATGCGCGCGCCCAACTCCAGGTGCAAGTCGTGTAAGGGGGTTTTCAGCAGGGAGGGGTCGGTAGCGGACAAAGGCGTTCTCCGGGGCAAGGCGTGATCCATGAAAAATCATGGGCTGCCCCTGCTGTCCTCTTTACCTGAGAGATTCACCTGGCGATGCAGGTTTGCTCCTTCGGTGGACCACGTTATGAACGGGGCCTCTCTCCAGTAGGGAACGTCTTTCAGCAGGCAATGCAGCAAGACGGTTGCCAGTCCTTTTGCCTGAGCGTTCAGCGCCCCATTGTGGGGGCGCATGCGCCTTCGGCGGTTTTTCGGGGAAAACTCTCTCCTGACTTCTCAAGTGTAGCGGAACAGGCGGCTACATGCCGCTGTAGTTGGGGCCGCCGCCGCCCTCGGGTGTGACCCACACAATGTTTTGCGTCGGGTCCTTGATGTCGCAGGTTTTGCAGTGCACACAGTTTTGTGCGTTGATCTGCAGGCGGTCCGAGTTGTCGGGGTTTTTTACAAACTCATACACGCCTGCCGGACAGTAGCGCGACTCGGGTCCGGCGTAGGTGGCCAGGTTGAGATTGACCGGTACGCTGTTGTCCTTGAGTGTCAGGTGGGCAGGCTGCTGCTCTTCATGGTTGGTGTTGGAGACAAACACCGAACTCAGGCGGTCAAAGGTGATTTTGTTGTCGGGTTTGGGATAAACAATTTGCGGGCACTCGGACGCTGGTTTGAGCTTGGCGTGGTCTGGCACTTTGTTGTGAATGGTCCATGGCGGTGCCTTGAAGCCAAGCTTGGGCAGGAGCCACAGCTCAATGCCGTTCATGATGGACGACAGGTACAAACCTTTTTTCATCCACTGCTTGGTGTTGCGAGAAGCATCCAGTTCTTCAAACAGCCAGCTCTTTTCAAAAGCTTCGGGGTAGGCTGTGAGTTCATCGTGCTGGCGCCCACCCGTCACTGCGGCATACGCTGCATCCGCCGCGAGCATGCCGGTTTTCATGGCAGCGTGGCTACCCTTGATGCGTGCGAAGTTGAGAAAGCCCGCCTCGCAACCCACCAGTGCGCCGCCGGGGAACACCGTTTTGGGCAGGCTCATCAGGCCGCCGCAGGTGATGGCGCGCGCGCCATAGCTGATGCGTTTGCCGCCTTCGAGGTACTGGCGAATCGCGGGGTGGGTTTTCCAGCGCTGCATTTCTTCAAACGGGCTGAGCCAGGGGTTGCTGTACTCAAGTCCGGTGATGAAGCCCAGCGTGACCTTGTTGCCTTCGAGGTGGTACAAAAAGCCGCCGCCGTAGGTCTGGTTGTCCATGGGCCAGCCGAGCGAGTGCACCACATGGCCGGGTTTGGCCTTGGCAGGGTCAATCTCCCACAGCTCCTTGATGCCCAGGGCATAGGTTTGCGGATCTTTGCCAGCGTCGAGCTTGAACTTGTCGATCAACTGGCGCCCCAAGTGACCGCGCGACCCTTCAGCAAATATCGTGTACTTGCCATGCAGCTCCATGCCGAGCTGAAAGTGATCAGACGGCTGGCCGTCTTTGCCAACGCCGAGGTTGCCGGTAGCGACACCCTTGACCGAGCCGTCGTCGTTGTAAAGCACTTCAGCAGCCGAGAAGCCGGGGAAAATTTCCACGCCCAGTGCTTCAGCCTGCTGGCCCAGCCAGCGCACCACGTTGCCCAGGCTGATGACGTAGTTGCCTTCGTTGTGCAGGCTTTTGGGAATGAGGAAGTTGGGTGTGCTGAGCTTGCCGGTCTGGCTGAGAAACAGCATCTCGTCGCCCGTCACGGGCTGATGCAGCGGCGCGTCGAGCTCTTTCCAGTTGGGAAACAACTCGTTGAGCGCGCGCGGGTCCATCAGTGCGCCGCTCAGGATGTGAGCGCCCGGCTCAGACCCTTTTTCCAGCACCACGACTGATACGTCAGTGCCTTTTTCTGCAGCGAGCTGTTTGAGGCGAATCGCGGTGGCCAGGCCACCGGGGCCGCCTCCGACCACGACCACGTCGTACTCCATCGCTTCGCGGGGGCCGAACTGGGCCAGGATCTCTTGGTTGTTCATGGTGGACTCGCTGATAATGAATTTCAGGAACGCTTGTGCTTGAGGTCAAGGCCGCGGCGCTTGGGTGTGATTTTATGTCGTGATTTTGCAAATACGAACGATCGTTCGTATGGCTACACTTTTATTGAGAGGAGCCTCTAATGGCCTATAGCCTGGATCTTTCAGGACGCGTCGCTTTGGTGACTGGTGCATCGGGTGGTTTGGGCGCGCAGTTCGCCAAAACGCTGAGTCGCGCGGGCGCGGCAGTTGTGCTGGCCAGCCGGCGCATGGACAAGCTCAAGGCTTTGCGCGCGCAGATAGAGGCCGAGGGCGGTGACGCTCACGTCGTGTCGCTGGATGTGACGGACCATTCGAGCATCAAGGCTGCCGTCGCGCACGCCGAGACCGAGGTCGGCCCCATCGACATCCTGATCAACAACTCGGGCGTGAGCACGACGCAACGCATTCAGGATGTGGCCGAGGATGACTACGACTTCATCTTCAACACCAACGTCAAAGGCGCTTTTTTTGTAGCCCAAGAAGTCGGCAAACGGATGTTGGCGCGTTCGCGCGGCACGGCGCCCGGTGCGTTCTCTGGCGGCCGCATCATCAACATTGCCTCCATGGCCGGCTTGCGCGTGTTGCCGCAGATCGGGGTGTACTGCATGAGCAAGGCGGCGGTGGTGCAGATGACCAAAGCCATGGCGCTGGAGTGGGGCAGGTTCGGGATCAATGTCAACGCCATCTGCCCCGGCTACATCGATACCGAGATCAACCACCACCATTGGGAAACCGAGCAGGGCAAAAAACTGGTGCAAATGCTGCCGCGCAAGCGCATCGGCAAGCCGGAAGACCTGGACGCATTGCTGGTGATGCTGGCCAGCGGCCAGAGCCACTTCATCAACGGCGCTGTCATAGCGGCAGACGACGGTTTCGGCGCCTGATGCGTGCGTAGTTTTTCCGTTCGTTGCATGCCGCGTCAATGCTGACGGGCGTTTTGGCGGGGCTGGCAGCCGGCGCGCTATGGGGCTTGGTGTTTGTGGCGCCGCGCATGTTAGACATGGGCGAGGGCGGGTACTCATCGGTGGACCTGACGGCCGGGCGGTTTGCGGTTTATGGCGTGGTGGCGGCGCTGATGATGCTGCTCGGATGGCGAAGCAGGCGTTTGCCAACCCTGCGACAAGCGGGTGCTGCACTGGTCATGAGTGTGCTGGGCTTCAGTGGCTACTACCTGCTCCTGGTGTTGTCCATACGCGATGCCGGTACAGAGGTGCCCTCGCTGGTCATTGGCACCATTCCCATCTGGATCATGTTGATGGGAAAACCGCAGGGCCTGAGGTGGTCAGCCCTGTTGCCGGGGCTGGCTTTGACGCTGGCGGGGTTGGCGCTGATGATGGGCACCACCCACGGAGCTGAGCAAGGCCCAGTCACCCATTTCTGGCGGGGCATGGCCTTTGTGAGTGCGTCCCTGATTTGCTGGACAGCGTTTGCGATTTTCAATTCCGCCTGGCTCAAGCGCCACCCCGAGGTGAATGCCACCGATTGGGCCAACTGGCTCGGTATTGCCACGGGCCTCGGAGCTTTGTTGATGTGGGGCGTGGCCGGCTCGGATTTTCAGATGATGACCGAGCGCCCGGACCGTGGGATGTTTGTCCTGCTTTGCATGCTGACCGGCTTGGGGTCCGCCTGGCTGGCTACCATTTTGTGGAATGTGGCCAGTCAGCGGCTCAGTGCCAGTTTGTGTGGACAGCTGATTGTCAGTGAAACGATTTTTGCGCTGCTCTACTCCTTTGCCTGGGATGGCCACTGGCCCACGCTGGCGCAGTCAGTCGCCTGCGTGTTGTTCACCTTGGGTATCCTTGCCTCGATCCGCGCGCATCGTTGAGAAACCACTTATGAAAATAGATATCCCCGAGAAGAAAAAACTCGTTTATGAAACGCGCGTGCGTGATTCGCGCGGCAGGCGGCGCCACGACGATCTGGATCGACTTCCCAAGCCAGAAGGCCGTGACTTTGCGCGATTGGGTTCGTGCGCTGATAACTTAGAGTGAAGTTTGGGGCTTGCCCACTAACAGTGGCAACAGTTTGCTATGTAAATAGCAGCAAGTGCAACGAAAGCCCCCGCGCTTCGCAATATCGAACAACGGGACGCCTTACTTCATGCCTGCATACAGCGTGTGGAGCAGCCCCATCGCCATCAGCCCGTCCGATAGGTTTTTTCATGATTTTTCCTCGACAGTGTTTCCCACCGCACGCCATTGATCCACGTGAGAGGCCAGCCATTGCCCGGCCAGGTCGTCTCCTGTTTCGCCGGCTGTTTGTTGGCCCGGATGAAAGCCGGGTTTGAAGTAAGCGAGCAAGGGCAGGGTGCAGCGTATGGCGGCACCGTCCCGCCCGAAGAAGAAGGTCAGGGCGCTCCACCAGGTGCGGGGGCGGAAAAGGGAATTGTCACGCCAGAGGTTCACAGCGGTCTGCATGCCAGCGTCCAGGGAGAACAGAAGCAGTACGTACCCAAACCAGAGCGAGCGGCGCAGGGTGCCGCCGCCCAGTGCCTGATACACGTCAAAGGCCACCGCCCTGTGCTCGGTCTCCTCTGCCGCGTGCCAGAGCCAAAGCGTTCGCATCTTCGGCTCAGCCGCATCAAACCAGCTGGCGTAACGCAGCGTGCTATCGGCAAACACGGCGGTGCAGTGCTCATACGCTGCCGTTAAGGCAAGGTGGTTCAGCACGTGCATATTTCTCGATATGTCAATGCGCCAGCTTGCCATGCGGGCCCATACGTTGATAAGTCCCTGCTTTTGCAACTGGGCGTTGTACAGACCGTGGATATGCCGGTGGGTTGCCTCCTGGCCGATGAAACCGCGGACCAGATCGTGAAGCTCTTGGTGAGCTGCGTCGTGCGGCAGCAGCGCGGCCCCGGCGCGTACCGCATCAATGAAGTACTGCTCGCCGACCGGGAAACTCATGGACAGCGCGTTGTAATACTGGCTCTTGAACGCGTCGCCTCCATGCCAGTGTCGGGAAAATCCGTCGGCCAAATCGATATTCAACTTGCGAATCGTTAGTGTCGTCATGAAGCCTTGTGTCGGGGGTTGATTTATGGGCATTGTTCAGTTTTACGGCGTGCCCGACAATGCGGGCCCGGACTGCCCCGCGCCATGGTCCGCATGGTCTGGGGCTTGCTGAAGGCTTGAAGTCGCGCTATTTTTGTTTCGGCACCCGCCCCATCAGATAAAACTCCGGATTGGGCAGCATGTTCGAAAAGCTGGCGATGCGGTTGGATAGGCCGAAGAATGCCGTGATGGCGGCGATGTCCCAGATGTCTTCGTCGTTGAAGCCCTGGGTATGCAGCGCGGCAAAGTCGGCATCTTCAATCTCGTCTGAGCTCAAGCAAACCTTCATCGCAAAGTCCAGCATGGCGCGCTGTCGCGGTGTGATGTCTGCCTTCCGGTAGTTCACCGCTACCTGGTCCGCGACGAGGGGTTTCTTTTCGTAAATCCGCAAAATCGCGCCGTGCGCAACCACGCAGTACAGGCAGTTGTTGGCTGCGCTGGTGGTGGTGACGATCATCTCGCGGTCGCCCTTGGTCAGGTTGCTGGTACGCCCTGTGGACTCGGGCAGCATCAGCGCGTCGTGGTACGCGAAGAAGGCGCGCCACTCCGCTGGACGGCGAGCAAGGCCTAAAAACACGTTGGGCACAAAGCCCGCCTTTTCCTGGACTTCCAGGATTTTGGCCTTGATGTCGTCGGGTAAATCCTTGAGTTCAGGCGCAGGGTAACGCGTGTGTGCTGGTGTCATGGCGAGATGATGTTAAGTTTTGGAAAGTAAGTTTGAAAGCGTACAGCATCACGCGTGAGCAAGCGCATATGGCCCACCAGTGCGTGCGCGCCGATGTAGAAGTCTGGCATCGGCGAACGCTTGGCGCCACTGGCTGTGCGGTAAATTTTGAAAGCTTGCCCCGCAAGGTACGCTGCGTCCCAGGGCAGGGCTTCGCGTTTGAGGGGCAGTTGTGACAGCGCTGCTTCCAGGTCGGCAGCGCGGTCGAACCTCGGGCTGATCTCTGCCAGGATGATGGGGTTGATCACCAGCGGCGCCTGCTGGCCCAGCAAGTCCAGCTTTTCAAGTGACCACTCCGACCAGTCCGCGTCGTTGGCCAGCACGTCAATCAGCACGCAGCTATCGACCAGTGTGGGCGCCAGCAGGTAACGCGGGTCGGCCTCTTGTACTTTGCTGGTGCTCCGTTTTTTTGCACGGGGGCTAGCCACGGATGAACTTCATGAATTCGTCTGTACCCATGCCTTTGAACTGCGCTGCATTGGCGCTGCCGCGCACCCGCTCAAATGCACTGCGCAGAGGCGAGATGGAATGCGCGGCGCGTCGCATGAGAACGTCGCCATTGGCACAGACCTCGAATTCCACTTCGCTGTGCGGCTGCAAGCCGGCCTTGTCGCGCACCGCTTGCGGAATGGTGACCTGGCCTTTGCTGGTGAGTCTCATAATTCTTACTCCTTGAAAGTAAGAATCTTACTTTTGTTCTGAAGCAGGCGCAACAGGTCGCCGTAGCGGCCTGTTGCGACCTGATCACCCTAGGTCGTAGCGATCCAGGTTCATCACTTTGGTCCAGGCTGCCACGAAATCACGCACGAAGACCTGTTGCGAATCGCTGCAGGCATAGACCTCTGCGACGGCCCGGAGTTGGGAGTTGGACCCAAAAACCAGATCAACCACCGTGCCCGTCCATCGGCGTTCGCCCGAGGTGCGATCGCGCCCTTCCAGCACGCCTGCCTCTGCGGCAGACTTTTGCCACTTGGTGCGCATGTCCAGCAAGTTCACGAAGAAGTCGTTGGTCAAGGCTTCGGGCTGCTTGGTGAAAACACCGTGTTGCGCTTGCCCGGTGTTGGCATTGAGCGCGCGCATGCCTCCGATCAAAACCGTCATCTCTGGAGCCGTCAGCGTCATCAGGTTGGCACGGTCGATCAGCAACTCAGCCGCCGATCCTTCCAGGCCCTTGTGCATGTAGTTGCGAAAACCATCGGCAGTCGGCTCCAGCACGGCGAACGAGTCCACGTCAGTCTGTTCTTGCGTAGCATCGGTACGCCCAGGCGCGAAGGGTACGGACACCTCTTGCCCGGCCTTCCTGGCGGCAGCTTCCACCGCAGCGCAGCCGCCCAGGACGATCAGGTCCGCCAGCGAAACTTTCTTGTTGCCTGTCTGCGCAGCATTGAAGTTTTGCTGAATGGTTTCCAGTCCCTTGAGCACCACCGCCAACTGGGCTGGCTGGTTGACTTCCCAATCCTTTTGCGGCGCAAGGCGAATACGCGCGCCATTTGCGCCGCCGCGTTTGTCGCTGCCGCGGAATGTGGCCGCCGACGCCCAGGCGGTTGACACCAGTTGGGAGATGGACAGTCCGGATGCAAGGAGCTTGGCCTTGAGCGCAGCGATGTCCTGATCGCCAATCAGTTCGTGGTCCACCGAGGGCAGTGGGTCTTGCCAAAGCAATTGCCCCTTTGGAACCAGCGGTCCCAGGTAGCGGGCAATCGGCCCCATGTCGCGGTGCGTGAGCTTGTACCAGGCCTTGGCAAACACCTCAGCAAACTCCTGCGGGTTCTGATGAAAGCGCCTGGAAATTTTCTCGTAGGCGGGGTCCATACGCATCGCCATGTCGGCAGTTGTCATCATCGGGGCATGGCGTTTGGTGGGGTCATGAGCGTCTGGCACGGTGTCTGCCGCCGAGGCATTTTTGGGCGTCCACTGGTGCGCACCGGCAGGGCTCTTGGTCAGCTCCCACTCGTAGCCAAACAGGTTGTCAAAGTAGCCGTTGTCCCACTGGATCGGGTTGTTGGTCCAGGCGCCTTCGATACCGCTGGTGATGGTGTGAGCGCCTTTGCCGCTTTCAAAGCTGTTGGTCCAGCCAAAGCCTTGCTCAGTGATGTCGCCACCTTCGGGCGCCGGACCGCAGTGGGCCTCAGGCGCAGCGCCATGGGATTTGCCAAAGGTGTGGCCGCCAGCGGTCAGGGCGACGGTTTCTTCGTCGTTCATGGCCATGCGGGCGAAGGTCTCGCGGATATCCCGTGCCGAGCCCAGTGGGTCGGGCGTGCCGTTGGGCCCCTGCGGGTTCACGTAAATCAGGCCCATCTGAACGGCGCCCAAGGGTTGCTCCAGCACCCGGTCACCGGTGTAACGCTTGTCGCCAAGCCAGGTGTCTTCACTTCCCCAGTAAATGTCTTCGCCTGGCTCCCAGACGTCTTCGCGCCCACCGGCGAAGCCGAAGCTCTTGAGCCCCATGGATTCCATGGCGACGGTACCGGTCAGAACCATCAGGTCGGCCCAGGAAATCTTGCGGCCGTATTTCTGCTTGATGGGCCAGAGCAGGCGGCGCGCTTTGTCCAGGTTGCCGTTGTCTGGCCAGCTGTTGAGGGGGGCAAACCGCTGTGTGCCAAAACCGGCGCCACCCCGGCCATCGGCAATGCGGTAAGTGCCCGCGCTGTGCCAGGCCATGCGCACAAAGAAGGGGCCGTAGTGGCCATAGTCTGCGGGCCACCAGTCCTGCGAATCGGTCATCAGGGCATGCAGGTCCTGGACCACGGCGTGCAGGTCAAGCGTTTTGAACTCTTCAGCGTAGTTGAAGGCCTCTCCCATGGGATCGGACTTTTCAGAGTGCTGGTGCAGGATTCTCAGATTGAGCTGATTTGGCCACCAGTCCGCATTGGACCTGGCGCCTGCTGCGGCCGGTTTCAGGGCAGCGCCCGCAAAGGGGCATTTGGTTTCAGTGGACATTGATTTCTCTCCGGTGGGTGATCGCGACTTTTGACTCAGGTGAGTCTAGGTTTGGCGGATCAATAGAGCAACTCAATAATGACAATCACTTCAATAGTTTTAAAGCATGAGTCCGGCGGATTTGCCTCAAAGCCTGTCCGCGTATGCTGGTGCCCTGTGCTTTTTTTCTGGAGCCGACGCATGTCATCCCAATTCGACAAAGGCCTTGCCACCCGCAAACGGGTGATGGGCGAAGACTTTGTAGCCAACGCGTTTGCGAACGTGACCGATTTCACCCGCCCGATACAGGAACACATCACAGCCAAAGCCTGGGGGGATGTCTGGCAGCGTCCGGGGCTGGACCTGAAAACACGCAGTCTGATCACGGTGGCCATGCTCACCGCGCTGGGCAAACAACATGAACTCAGAGGGCATTTGCGCGGCGCACTCAACAACGGCGCTACACCTGCAGAGCTGCAGGAGGTGCTGCTGCACGCGGCGGTGTATTGCGGCGTGCCCACCGCTGTGGATGCCTTTCGCACGGCGGCCGAGGTGGTGGACGGAGCGAAGAAAGCCTGAGCTTGCCCGGGCCAGTCCGGGCCAACCGGGTCTTAGCCTTCCATCAACTTGTGCACCAGGTCTGCGGTGGTGGATGCCTTGTACTTGCGCATCAGGCGGGCGCGGTAAATTTCGACGGTGCGGTGACTGATGATGAGTGCGCGGCCTATCTCCTTGGAGGTCAGACCGTCCAGCAGATGTGCTGCCACCTCGCGCTCACGCGCTGTCAGCTCGGCCTTGACCGGGCGGCGTGAACTGAGATCTTCAAACGTCCAGATGCCGGACTCGTGCGGTGCAGCCCGGTTGAGCGCGCGGCCAGTCACGTGGCACCAGAAGGTTTCGCCCTTCAGGCGGCCGTCCACCCGTTTCATGATGCGGTCGTCGGCGTAGTGGCCCTTGGCATTGAGGATGGGCAGCATGCGCGCGCCTATGCGCTCGTATTCATCTGCACTGGGGTACAAAATAAGAAAAGACTGGCCGATCAATTGCTCGCGTGCCGCGCCAAACATGTCGCACACGTGCTGGTTGCAGTCCACAATGGCCCGGTTGCGCGAAAGCACCAGGCCGACGGGGGCCATGTTGAATGCCAGGCGGTAATCGATATCCATGAATAGGGTGGAGTCAGGCGAGGGTTAGACTTTAGGGATAACTACGTACATTTATAAGTAGTATCGTAATGCTTTTCAGTTTGTGTTGATGCGATCCAGGAGATTTGTGTGAATAAACTTTTTCCCTCCGCTGCCGAGGCCCTCAAAGGCGTCGTCAAAGACGGCCAGCTCATGGCAGTCGGCGGCTTTGGCCTTTGCGGTATTCCTGAAGCACTGATCGAGGCGCTGCGTGACAGCGGCGTCAAGGATCTCAGCGTTATCTCCAACAATGCAGGCGTCGATGGCTTCGGCTTGGGCAAGCTGCTGGAGACGCGGCAGATCAAAAAAATGATCTCCAGCTACGTTGGTGAAAACAAGGAGTTTGAGCGCCAGTACCTGGCTGGCGAGCTGGAGCTGGAATTCACGCCGCAAGGCACGCTGGCAGAAAAACTGCGCGCTGGTGGCGCCGGCATTCCGGCATTTTTTACCAAGACCGGTGTGGGCACACAAGTGGCCGACGGCAAAGAGCTGCGCGACTTCGACGGCGAAACCTATGTCATGGAGCGCTCGCTGGTGCCCGAGGTTTCTTTGGTCAAAGCCCATGTGGCTGACAAGTCCGGCAACCTGCAGTTTCGCCTGACCGCACGCAACTTCAACCCAGCTGTGGCCATGGCCGGCAAGGTTTGTATCGTCGAGGTGGAGAAAATTGTCGAAACCGGTGAGCTGGCGCCCGACCAGATTCATTTGCCGGGCATTTACGTTCACCGCATCGTGCTCAATGCCAAGCCTGAAAAGCGCATTGAGAAGCGCACCATCACCGAGAAAGCTGGAGTCTGATATGCCCTGGAATCAAGACCAAATGGCGGCACGCGCTGCGCAGGAATTGGAAGACGGTTTTTACGTCAACCTCGGCATTGGCATACCCACCTTGGTGGCCAACTTTGTGCCCGCCGACAAAGAGGTGTGGCTGCAATCTGAAAACGGCATGCTGGGCATAGGCCCTTTCCCGATTGAAGAAGAAGTGGACGCCGACCTGATCAACGCAGGCAAACAAACTGTCACCACCATCAAGGGTTCGTCCATCTTCGGCAGCCACGACAGCTTCGCCATGATCCGCGGCGGCAAGATCAATCTCAGTATTCTGGGCGCCATGCAGGTTAGCGAAAAGGGCGATCTGGCCAACTGGATGATTCCGGGCAAGATGGTCAAGGGCATGGGCGGCGCGATGGACCTTGTGGCTGGCGTCAAGCGCGTGATCATCCTGATGGAACACGTCGCGAAGAAAAAAGACGGCACCGAAGACCTGAAAATTCTGCCGCAATGCACGCTGCCGCTGACCGGTGTCGGCGTCGTGGACCGCATCATCACCGACTTGGCCGTGATGGACGTGACCGCCGAAGGCCTCAAAGTTGTGGAGTTGGCGCCCGGTGTGACGATGGAAGCCCTGCAGGCCAAGACCGGCTGCAAGCTGCATTGATGGATTGAAAAGCTGCGATAAGCAGCTGCCCTGAAAAAAGGCCCGGGGAGGGCCTTTTTTTTGATCTGGAGCGGGTGATGGGAATCTTATAGTCAATTTAAGCACTTGATTTTAAATGAATATTTATTTAGTTTGTATTTTTGTACCAACACAAATACCAACAAAAAGAAAAGTGTGTCGGTGGCGACTTTGATACAGTTTGTATGTAGGGAGTCACATTTATAGATTGGTTGGCGATAATTTCAACGACCGATCCAGTCAGCTTCTCAATCAGCAGCTTATTTTCCATCCCACTGATAGACCACGAGAAGTCCATCTTTCCCTGCAGACCGTTCAAGTTGGGCCAGCCTTTTTGGGCAGATGATATTCCGGTCGAAAAGTGGCGCGACTCATCCGCCAAATCCACAAGTTCCCTCGAGCTGGTGCCCTTTACGCTTGAACCTGACTAGCAAACCAAAGTCGAATGTCACCAACAAGCCAAGCAGTGACACGATGCGACAACCGATAAGGACGCGGGAATGTGCCGTCTGCGACCTTCCGCCACAATGTACTGCCACTAAATGGAAGAGGTGCAGAGTCGGTGGAATATCGACTGCTTCGAACAATCTGTGCTTGTCGTACGAAAGCAGTGTCAGGGAGCTGATCAAAAATATATTTAGAGTTCGTCATGTCAGGCCTCGTTTGAGTTGGTCTGACACAAATTAAAACAAAGAAATTTAATGCCTCGTAAGGAGAATAAGCTCTAAATTCAAGGTTTTCTACCGATATGACTTGCCCTGTTGGCGTCGATCGACTCTTGACTGTCAATTTTCGGTCGGCGGTAACACTCATCACGCGTTGCGACGAGATTGATCGACCATCATGGCAAACAGGGTTCACCCCACACCGTTTAACGCTGGTAACGCTTCCGGCGCTTTTCTGCCGTTTGTATCAACTGGCGCTTCGGTGACGCAGATTCCATGTCGGCACGGGCCACAACAGTGCCCACCTCAGATGCCGGATATGCGACTGCAGGCGCTTCCCCCACTGCCACACTATCGATCGGTTTCTTGCGCATGTGGGGGATTCCATATATGACAAGTTTGAGCGCGTCACCGTGCCACCCTTCCCAGCACAAGCAACGGCGCCAATAAGGGAAATGTGAACGGAGCAACCGCAAGGAAGAAGACCAAGCGCGTAAAGGGCGGTCGAAGCCAGCACTGAACCAGTGCAAAGAGCGAAAGCCCCGCATAGAAAAGAGCCAAGAGCAGTGGCACCTTTACGGGAGAATTTGCTATACCAATCGGAATGCTCAATGTTCCAAACACTACAAGGAACGACCCTACAAGTAGTATCCCGATTGCGAGGCCACACGTGGCAGCCAATCGCGCGAGAAACACTGCGCTCCTGCCACCCTTCACTTTCAACCAGTCTGAGGAGACTTCACCGAGTTTCATGACCGGTGACCATGAGCTTCCAGAGCCAAACACTGCGCCGCACTTCGTGCAGTCTGGCGCCTGTGAACTGAGTTCGACCGAGCAATTCGGGCAGTAAGCCATGTAGCGCCCTAGACAAGATGGCTTCGTAGCGAACGGCGGCCCGACGCCTGCGAAGCCGTAGGTTGCAGACACGGGGCCTGCTGAGCTACACCAGTGCACCCGACAGGCGGTCTGTCGGGGCGTTGCCATGTTGCAAGGAGTCGGGCCATGGGTAAATCTAGCACGTTGTTTGTGGGACTGGACGTTCACAAGGAAAGTATCGACATCGCTGTGGCGGATACGCCGCGTAGCGGCGAGGTTCGCCATGTCGCCAGCATCGGGGGAGATCTGGCCTCGCTAGACAAGGCGCTGCGCCGCCTGATGAGTCAGGGGCGAACGCTGCACATCGTCTACGAAGCCGGCCCCTGCGGTTTCGTCATCTGGCGTCACCTCACCGCCCAGGGCCTGCACTGCGAGGTCATCGCCCCGTCGTCCATTGCACGCCCGCCCGGCGAGCGCGTCAAGACCGACCGGCGCGATGCCATGCTGCTGGCGCGTCTGGCCCGCTCGGGCGACCTGGCCGTGGTGCGCGTGCCAGATGGAGCCGACGAGGCCGTGCGCGACCTCGTGCGCGCCCGGGAGGACGCGGTGCGCGAGCAGCGCAACGGGCGCCACCGCCTCAAGGCCATGCTGCTGCGCAATGGCGTGCCCTATGCGGGCAAGAGCTCCTGGACACCCGCCCACCTGCGCTGGCTGGCCACGGTGAAGCTGGCGCATGCCAATCAGCAGATCGCTTTCCAGGAATACCTGCACGCCATCACGGATGCCAGTGCGCGTATCGCCCGGCTGGAGCAGGCCTTGCGCGATGCCCTGCCGCTGTGGGGGCTGGCCCCGGTGGTGCAGGCCCTGCAGGCGATGCGCGGGGTGCAACTGATCGCAGCGATGACGCTGGTGGCCGAGTTGCAGGACTTTCTGCGCTTTGAGTCGCCGCGCCAGTTGATGGCCTATGTGGGCTTGGTACCGGGGGAGCACAGTTCGGGTCCCAAGCGGCGACTGGGCTCGATCACAAAGGCGGGCAATTCGGCCGCCCGGCGCATGTTGGTGGAGGTGGCCTGGCATTACCGCTACGAGCCGCGGGTCAGCCCGATCATCGCCACCCGCCAGGACGGGTTGCCCAAGGCGGTGACCGACATTGCCTGGAAAGCGCAGTTGCGCCTGAGTGGCAAATTCAAGCGGCTGTGCGCGCGCCGCATGGTCAAGAACAAGGCGGTGGTGGCAGTGGCGCGTGAACTGGCCGGCTTCGTGTGGGCGATCGGGCGCGAGGTGCAGCTGTCGGGCTGGGCCGGGGTCCAAACACATGCGCAGGCTGGCAAGGAGGTGATGCACTGAAACTGTGATCACAGGCCGGATCGGGAACGCGGTGCAGCCGCGGCCATCAAGGGAATCCTCGGCAACGTTAATGGTGAACGCCACTTGCGGCAACGCCGGTGGCGCTATCTCAGCCTCTAGACCGAAGGCAGCCCTGCGACGCAAATTTGTCTTGAGGTAACCAACCCTCGCATATCAGCATGAGCAACCGTCGCGCATCCACATTGGGTGGCAGCTAAAGGGCTCCGCCGCGTTCCTCATCCGGCCACACGGTAAGAACTTAATGTCTGTAAAGGCGCAGAGAAATCTCTGTGGCCTATTGACAGAGAGAAGCCATATCAACGTTGGAGGCCACTGGTACGTAACCGATGCCGCGAAGCGGCAGTCTTCGGTTGCGTGTGCGCGTGGGCCGAATTGTTATGCGGCACTTTCACTGCGCTTTCGATCTTGAAGTTCTGGCTCCATCTGTAACTTGCGATGTTCACGTGCGTTGTGCCAAAGCACGACGACCAGTGCCGATAGGCTTGCGCCTACCCAAACTGAGCCAAGCAAGAACGCGCCCCAGAAGGAACCAAGCGTAGGTGCCGCCGAGATTAGTATTAGCCCCCAAAAGAGCGCAAAAACGGCAATGAACAGAATTCGCCACCGCCCAGTTGCGGCCAGAGCAGTTGCTGAACCACCAAGCAACACGACGGACCAACCGCCGAAAAAAGCCCATGCATCGCGCCAAGGATAGGGGAAGGCCGCACCGCGAGACATGACCTTTGTGTCGCCCAAAAGCACCATTCCTGTCGTCAACGCTTGTTGAATCGCTTGGCTCAAGTGATACCCAGCAAGCAGACAAATCCACAAACCGACCAAAACAAAAAAACTACGCATACCCGAGCTAACCATTTCTTCCCGTATAACGAGGCTGTAAAAAAACTCGTTTTCCGCGCACGCCAATTTGGCTTTGTACGTTTCTCGGGTTGGTTTTCAGGAGTTGAGCACTCATGCCCGAAGTGTGCCGCAAATTCGCCCACTTTTGCGCCTGATGGCGCCTCAAGCTGCTCATTTCCCTCCTATTGAACCCTGTGCTGTCCCAAGCTCGTCTTGGCCAGCTTCTCGATGTTGTGCACCATGCAATACAGGTTCCACTGGGTGCGTATTCCGGAGAACGTGACCGAGGGTCGGTGTTGAGCGTTTTGATTTTATGCCGGCGTGCTTTTCCGGGCGTTTTCCTCTCCTGTATTGGGTTGTTTTTCAATTCATAGGCCCCTGCCAGGCCGCCGGAGGCGCCCCCCCCCCGGAATCGTGTTGGGTGTTGGTTTAGTTGTCGGTCTTCCCCTTAGTCGGCGGATTTTTCTTGCGCAACGACTCTCCCGTGAGCGTCAACCGGTGGTGACTTTGCATCAGCCGATCCAGCATGGCGTCGGCCATCGTCTGGTCACCGATCCACTCGTGCCAATGTTCGATCGGCAATTGGCTGGTGATGATGGTGGCCCGGTGACTGGCCCGGTCGTCAATGATTTCCAGCAGGTCGGCCCGGGTTTGCCCATCCATGGCGGCCATGCCCCAATCATCCAGCAGCAACACGTCCGTGTTTTTGAGGATGTCCAGCCAGCGCGTGAACGTGCCGTTGGCGTGCCGAACACGCAATTCCTCGCCCAGGCGAGGCACCCGCTGGTACAGCGCACTGTGGCCATGCCGGCACGGGTGCTGGGCCAAAGCGCACGCCAACCAGGACTTGCCCGCGCCTGTGGGGCCGGTGATCAGCACGGCGTGCCCCGCCTTGACCCATTCGCCCAGGGCCAGGCTCATCACCACGCTGCGCTCCAGTCCGCGCGTGCTGCGCCCGTCCAGGTCTTCGATGGCAGCTTGCGGGTATTTGAGCCTGGCGTTCTTGAGCAATCGCGCGCAGCGCCGGTCTTGTCTGCCGTGCACCTCCCGGTCGACCAGCAAGGCCAGCCATTCTTCAAAGCTCATGGCGCTGATGCCGCTTTGCGTCAGCTGCTGCTCCAGCGCCTGGGCCGTGCTCTCAAGCCGCAGGTCGCGCAGCTGGTTCAATGTCGTGTTCATCATCATTTGGGGGACTTTCGTGTTGGGGTTCATTGGTAGTTTCATTGGTAGTACGTGGCACCACGCACGTGAGCGTGCGTCGGGCTGCTCTACTCAGCTGCCGTGCTGGCTTGCAGCAGGTCGCGCCGGTTCAGAAAGATGTCCCGAATGTGGGTGTATTTGCTGGTGCCCAGACCCAGTGCCAAGGCGCATGCCGCCTCCAGCCTGACGTTGCCATAGCGTTTGCTTAAGGACAGCAACCCCAGGCAGGCCCGGTAGGCGTGCTCGGGATGGCGTTGGCGATCCAGCATCTGGCCCACCACGCCCGCGCAGGCAACGCCAATGCGCTCACCCCAGGCCAGCAGCCGCTCGGGCGTCCACTGGGCCTGATGTTGGTGGCGCTCGGGCAGGTGCTCGGTCACCGTGGTGAAGCCGCCTTTGTGGGCACAGCGCATTTGGCTGGCGACACGGTTGCCACGGTGCAAGACCTCTACCGCATGGGCGGTGACGCGCAACTCCAGCGCCAGCCCAACCAAGGCATTGGGCACGCTGTAGCGGTGGCCCTCGAACTCGACGTGGCTGTCGATGTGCACCCGCACGGTTTTGAAGACCGCCCATTCCCAGGGCTGCACCGGCAAGGCCATCAGGGCCGGGGCGTCGATTTGCGCAAACACGCTGGCGCGGCTTCCCGGCAGCTTTTGAAAGGCACGCTGGTTGAGCCAGGCCAGCAAGGGCGCAATGGCGTCGTTGACTTCCTCCACACTGGCAAATTCAATTTTGCGCAGCCGCGCCAGTATCCAGCGCTCCACCAGCAGCACACTGAGCTCGACCTTGGGCTTGTCCTGCGGGTGGTAGGCACGTGCGGGCAAGACCGAGCAGCCATAGTGGCGGGCAAAGTCTTGCACGCTGTCTGTCAGCAGCGGCTCGTAGCGGTCGGCCTTCGTCACCAGGGCGCGTGGGTTGTCCGGAACGATCAGCTGGGGCACGCCACCATAGAATGCCAGGGCCTGCGCCGTGGCGCCCAACCAGTCGCGCCCAGTTTGCGCTGGCGTGGCACACGCAAAGCAGTAACCGGATACACCCATGGCAGCCACGAAGATGTTGGCTCGCCCCACCTCTTGGCCATGCACTCTCAGCGCGATGGTAGGGCCAGCAAAGTCGATGAACAGTTTCTCTCCGGCGCGGTGGACCTGCCGCATGGACCGCTGCAGGCGTTTGGCAAACCGGCGGTAGTTCTCGCAGAACTGCGAGTAGCGCCACGGCTTGAGCGGATTGTTCGCACTGTGCTCGTCGCCGACCTGGGCGCAGTATTCCTCCCACAGCAGCATGAGGGTCACCCCCTTGCGTCCCAGTTCCTGGTGGATGCGTCCGTAGTCGGCCTGGGCATAGGTGTCGCTGGGGCGAGGAGACGCCAGCAAGCGGCGCTCCAGCTCGGCTTCGTCCATGGCCGCAATGGCTTGCCAATTCAGGCCCGCGGCTACAGCCAAGCCCACGTACTTGGTCACCACCCCTTTGGAGATGTCCAGGGCTGCCGCGATTTGTTGGTGGGACTGTCCACCCTCGAATTTCAGACGCAGGGCATCTTTGAGTTTGCGCATATTGATCCTTGGAGCGGGCATGTAGTTCTTTGCAAAAGCATTCAAGCTACACGGCCCGCCGGGTTTCGTTTATGCGCAACACCGTTCCGACGGCGTATACCAGCGTGCCGGTCACGTTCGCCGGAATCACTGGTCACGTTGCCGGAATCCCTCCGGTCACGTTCACCGGAATGTCGGTCACGATTCCGGAATCACCGGGCACGTTGGACCGGAATACTCAACTGGGTGTTGACCTTGTCGCGTCCCCGGTGGTTCAGTCGGGTCAGGCGCTTGTTGTGCCGAATGTTGCCAAACACCGGCTCCACCGTGCCAATACGCTGGCTGTAGAGTTGCCTGCCCCTGGGTGAGTCAATGGCGCGCCGCATGAGCTCACTGGGGTTGTTCGGGCCTTTTTGCTTGGGCTCAAAGCGGGTGACCTGTCGGCCTCGTCCGTCATTGGGTCTGATCGGGCCCATGAGGCATTGGCTGCTGAGATTGCAGGCGTTGCAATCTACTGCCTTGCCGGTGTACGTCTGGTAATGCAAACCTGTTGCGGTGGTGTAGATGCTGCCCGGACTGGTCATCAACTTGCCCGCCGGGCAAGTGGCGCTGCTGTCGTCGTTGAAGCTGAAGTCTTGGGGTTGGAATCGCTCTACCTCTTTGGGCTGACCCGTCGCTTTCTTCTCGGACAGCGGGTCTGGCTTGCCTTTGTACTTGTCTTGTTCTGTAAAGCGTTCATCGCGGTATCGCATCTGGTTGTCCGCAACCATGGCGGGGATGTCTTATTGCATGAGCTGCGCAATGTTGGCATCGCTGTGGTAGCCCGCATCCGCTGTGACCAAGGTGTCCGGTAGGCAGATGTCTGCTCGATCATGGGCATCAGCATGGCCTGCTCGGAGCCTGAGCCAATCACGTCGGCTGCAATGATGATCTGGCGGGCACTGTCGACTGCTGCTTGAGCCGCGTAGCCCTGGATGACGCCTTTGCTGGTGGCCATCTTGGCGCTCTGGGGTCGGTGACGTTGGTCTTGAGTTCCTGGCCTTTGCGGTTCAAGCGTTTTGGATTGCTGGCGACGAACTTTCGGGTGCGAGCCGCTTCATTGCGCAAGGCGTCGATGCGGGCCTGGCGTTTGGGCTCCAGTGTTGTTTCACTGCCCTGCTTGTCCTGGGTCTGGTGCAGGGTCAGTATCTTGTCTGCAGCGACTTCATACCGCCCCACGCTTATTACAAGGACTTGACCTGTCGACAGTGCGCTGTACATGGCACTCAGAAGCGAGTACAGCGCTGGCATTAGAAGCAGCAGGCCTAGCCCAAGGGCGATTGCGGCAGCGACTAGGGGCTGCTCACTCGGTCCTCGCCGCACGTACTGAATCGCCCCGGGTTTAGTGGAGGCCCTTTGGGTTAAGTCAGGCAGACACTGCAGCCTGACTGGCTAATTGTCGATAGTAGTTTTCTTCAGCTTCGGCAGGGGGAATGTATCCG
>JBKJIV010000114.1:0-2564 GCA_046598365.1 Polaromonas sp.
GCGGGTTGGGCATGCGGCGTGGGCGGTGTTTGCTGTCTAGGAGCCTGTCGGGCTTGGGAGTCGTCGGCTCCAAATCGACCGCAGCGGTCCATTTTTCACCGTCTTTTTGTCCCATAGCTGGGCTATGGGCCTGCAAACCCGGCAAAAACTGTCCTCGCTGGGGCCGATTTTCGCTTTCGACGCCCCAAGCCCGACAGGCTCCTGGCCGCGTGTCGCTGGCCCGCTCAGTTGACGGTTACGGCGGCGCCTTCACCTCGGGCGGCAATAACGCCGATGTCGTGGACCTGCTCACCGGCCTCGCGAAGCATGGCTGCAGTCGCCTGGGCATGGGCGGCATCCACCACCACCACCATGCCAATGCCGTTGTTGAAGGTGCGGTTCATTTCGAAGTCGGAAATGGCGGCCGTCTTTTGCAGCCAGGCAAACAGTTCGGTTCGCGGCCAGCTGCCTTTTTTAAGGTGGGCGGCCGTGCCGTCGGGTAGTACACGTGGAATGTTTTCCAGCAGGCCGCCACCGGTGATATGCGCCAGCGCCTTGATGGGGTGCGCTGCCAGCGCGGCCAAAACGTTTTTGACGTACAGGCGGGTCGGCTCCATCAGGGCATCCTTGAACGGTTTGCCATCCAAGGTGGCAGGCAAATCGGCGCCTGCCCGTTCAATACATTTGCGCACCAGGCTGAAACCGTTGGAATGAACACCGCTGCTGGCCAGTCCCAGCACCACGTCACCGGGTTTAACGTCTTTGCCGGTCAGGATTTTGGACTTTTCCACGGCGCCGACCGCAAAACCGGCCAGATCGTACTCGCCTTCTGGGTACATGCCCGGCATTTCGGCGGTTTCGCCGCCAATCAGGGCGCAGCCGCTGAGCTCGCAGCCTCTGGCAATGCCGCCGACCACGGCGGCTGCGGTGTCCACATCGAGCTTGCCGCAGGCAAAGTAATCCAGAAAAAACAGGGGTTCGGCGCCCTGGACCAGCACGTCGTTGACGCTCATGGCCACCAGGTCTATGCCTACCGTGTCGTGCATATTCCACTCAAACGCCAGGCGCAGCTTGGTGCCAACGCCGTCGGTGCCACTGACCAGCACCGGTTCTTTGTAGCGTTTGGGCACTTCAAACAGTGCGCCAAAGCCGCCTATGCCGGCCAGCACCCCTTCGCGCATGGTTTTTTTGGCCAGCGGCTTGATGCGCTCAACCAGGGCGTCGCCCGCGTCAATGTCAACGCCGGCGTCTTTGTAGTTCAGGGGGGAGGAAGTGGTCATGCTGCTTGGGTGGTGGGGACGGGCTGCCGGAAATGAAATGCAGGCCCGATAGAATCCAAGGCAAGATTCTAAGGGTTCACTCCCGTCAGGCCCCATGCAATTTACTGCTACCCCAAAACCGACGGCGACGTGGTGCCGATGAAACAGATTGCCTTGGACATCGGACTGGCTTCGCCCCCGTCGTTTGCCAATTTTTTTGCAGGACCCAATGAGGCTGCACTCAAGCACCTGGAGCTGTGGGCGGGCAACAGCCTGCGATCGCCGGTCCCTACTTATCTGTGGGGTGAGCCTGGCAGCGGCAAGACCCATTTGCTCAAAGCGGTTGGCGAGGCCTTGCGTGAGCAGGGCGCTACTGTGGGTTGGCTTGATGCTTCCATGGTGGAGCCTGGTGAGTTCAATGAAAGCTGGGCGGCGGTGATTCTGGATGATTGCCACCTGTACACCGCCGTGCAGCAGCAGGCTGCATTCAACTGGTTTGTCAATGCCCTGAACGCTGCTGACGGTCACCCGCGCTGCGTACTTGCGGCCGGAAATGCGCCCCCAGCTGATCTGGCTCTGCGCGAGGATCTGCGCACGCGACTGGGCTGGGGCCATGTGTTTGCGCTGCAGGCCCTCACCGATCCGGAGCGCCGCGCTGTGCTGCGTCAGGAGGCGGACGCCCGGGGTGTGTTTCTCAGTGACGAGGCCATGGACTTCATTCTGAGCCGCTTCTCGCGGGATCTGGGCAACCTGATGCAACTGCTGGATCAGCTCGACGCCTATGCGCTGCAGACCCAGCGCGCCATCACCATTCCGTTGATTAAATCGATGTTGGAGAGTTTGTGAAGTTAGCCTTGTTCGACCTGGACCACACCCTGATTCCGTTTGATTCTGACTACGAATGGGGTGAATTCACCATTGCCCTGGGCTGGTGTGACGGCACCGAGTTCAAGCGCCGAAACGATGAATTTTTCGCCCATTACCGGGCGGGGACTCTGGATATCCATGCCTACGTGCGGTTTGCGACCCAGGCCATCCGGGAGCAGGGCACTGTCAAATCGTTGGCTGCTCACGACCGTTTCATGAGAGAAGTCTTCCAGAAACGTATCCAGCCCGTGGCGCAGGACCTGGTGGCCGGTCATCAGGCGGCCGGGGATGAGGTGGTCATTGTCACTGCCACCAATGAGTTCGTGACACGTCCCATTGCGTCGGCATTCGGCGTCAAAGAGCTGATTGCCGTGGAACTGGAGCGCGACGCCAGTGGCAACGTCACCGGCGAGATACGCGGTACGCCGTCCTTCCGGGAGGGCAAGGTGGCGCGTGTCC
>JBKJIV010000151.1:0-5067 GCA_046598365.1 Polaromonas sp.
TCGCTCCACATCTCGACAATGCGCTGCACATCTGCACGGACCGCAGGCTTGTCACGCCAGATCAGGGCGCCCGTGTCAGCCAGCTCGGCCTCAATATTCATGGGGCAGGCTGAGCGCAGCGCGCCAAACCCGCTGTGCATTTCAGCGCAGATGCTGCGAGCGCGGGCTCTAGCCTTGATGTCAACGGGCCAGAGCTTTTTGTCAGGGTACTGCTCGGCCAGATACTCTGCGATGGCCAGCGTGTCCCACACCGCCAGGTCGCCGTCCATCAGGACGGGCACCTTGCCAACGGGTGTCACGCCGTTCACGGTTTGCTTGAAATCAGAGTTGGCGTCAAACGAGTCAAACCGCAGCTTGACCTCCTTGAAAGGAATGCCGGCCTGTTTGAGCAGCACCCAGGGGCGCATGGACCAGGATGAGTAGTTTTTGTTGCCGACGTAGAGTGTGAGCATGTGATTTTTTGCGGTTGCGAAATGAGTGAGCCGTCATGCTACAACGCGGCCAACCCGGCAATGATGCAAAAAAAGCGCGCAATTGATGCGCCGGGGCCAGCTTCGCTACAGCTTGGCATTGGGCGCCAGCCCGTCAGCTTGCTGTGTGATCCTCCGGTAGTGTCACGCCCCCATGCAGGGTCGCCCTCTGCAGTGCGTGTTCGAACATCACGCGTGCGGAACCGGCGACCGAGCGAAGGTAGGCGTGCAATTGGGCGTCCTCGCCTGTGTCGTTAAGGCATTGCTCGCTGTACTCCTCGAAGCTCACGAGCTGACCGATGATCTCCGCGATGTGGCGGGGGCACTCGCAGACCACGGTGCTAGGGCTTGAAGCCACTTGTGCCAGCGTGGCATCGGAGTAGCGGCGCTGGGGAATCAGCAGCCCGGCGGCAGCCGGAACGGAGGCCGCCGCGTCCTGCAGCACCACGGAGCGGATCAGCTCAGCCAGCTCGGCGTCGGGCACCGGCTCGCGACGCACCATCAGGCCAGCGCTGCGCAGGGCATCGATGAGTGCCTGGGGCCCGTAGTTGTAAAGGACGATGGCGCGTTGCACGCCCTGCCGCGCAATGGCCGCCATCAGTTGCTCGTAGCTGCGCGCGTGGACAGTGTTCAGCCGCACCAGCAGCAGACCCGTCTCTTCCTCCGGTCCCGTTGGTGCCGGCCTGGCATCAGCTGCGGCCTCGGCGAGATCTGCGAAGACCCGCCGCACGTGCAGCGCCCCATCCGGATCACGGTGGCGCCACTCAGGGGCATTGATCCGTGCAGCGATTGCGGCACCGACAATCACGGCCGCTACGCGCCGGTGGGTGGCAGGCAGCGCCGCTTCCGGGGGGGGCTGCAGGTTCGCGCCCAGTCGCTGCTGCAAGTGCTGGATGGGCAAGTGGGCGATCGAGCCGATTCCCTGCCCGGCTGCTGCCAGTTGGCGCAGCAGGCGCGCCTTGATCACGTCGCCGTCCCGGTACAGCCGGTGGCGCCCCAAAGTCTTGGCGGGAGAGAAGGCCGCGTACCGGCTCTCCCAGACCCGCAGCGTGGTGATGGGGACACCCGCAAGCCTGGACACTGCGCCGATGCGATGCAGTGCGGCCTCTTCACCGCCTTCCAAAGTCACATCTGATTTGCGTAGATATTGCATAGATATACCCCATTGTATTTGAATGTTAATAGATTATAAGGAGATTTATCTACGCAATTGTAGCAAGATACAGTTTGTAACTTCAGTAAAACTCTACAAAAGGAAACAAACATGTCAAAATTCTACTCAATCGCACCGTCGTTGTCGAGCGCTCACTTGCCCCAGCTGCAGCAACCTTCAGGCTTGGCCCGGCGACTTGCCGTGGGCATGGCAAGTCTGCTGGGCGCTGCCTGCATCCATGCAGCAACCGGCGTTGCCCCCTCGGCAGCGGCTGACGCAGAAGTGCACGTTCACTCCTGGGTGGTGCCGCCTGTGACCTTGCAGCCCGACGCCCATTTCACCAACATCAAAAACGGCGACACCGTCCAGTCGCCCTTCGTGGTGAAGTTCGGCTTGTCGATGCGCGGTCTGGTTCCTGCGGGCAAGACCGTCGGGCGTGCTGGTCACCACCATCTGTTGATCAACCAGTCTCTGCCCATGGACTTTACCAAGCCACTGCCTTTCACAGACCAGTATGTGCACTTTGGAAAGGGCCAGATGGAGTCTGTCCTGGACCTGAAGCCCGGCACCTACAACCTGAACCTGTTGCTGGCCGACCAGGGCCACATCCCCTACTTTGTATTTAGCAAGCCCATGCAGATCACGGTTGCCGGCCGCAACCCTGCAACACGGCCCGAAGACGTTCAGGGTCGCCCCCGCGTCGAAATTCTCAGCCCTGCCGATGGCGCGACGATGCAGAATGCCTTCCGGGTGGTGTTCCACGCCAGCGGTTTGAACGTGTCCCACCAGGACGCAAAGGTTGCAGGTACTGGCCATTTCCGTCTCACATTGGAGCGCAAGGGTGCCAAGACCGAAGTGATGTCCTTCCGCGGCGGTCAGACTGAAACCTGGATCGAGCCGCCCGCGGGCGAGTACCGGATGAATCTGGAGCTGGTGAACAACATCAATGGCCAGGTGATGGCGGCGTCGCCGGTTGTGCGGCTGCGCACTGATGTGATGCGCGATGCCCGCGGCCCCGTGCCCGCGACCAAGGTGGCCCAGCAGTGAAACCGATGGCGATCCGATCCACAGACCCAGCGACCCAGGCACCGGGCGAAAGAGATGTGGGCGGGTGGCTGTGTGAGACGCGTCAACTCGACCTGCGCAATTCGAAGCTACGGATCACGGCTCAGAAGTTGACCCAGTCCCGGCAATCTTTGCCAGCCCGCGCTGCGGCCATCCACGAATTCGTGCGGCGCATGCCTTTCGCAGCTTGTGCCGACGGGCACACCGTGCGCGCCAGCGAGGTACTGCGCCGTGGTTCCGGCGATTGCCACTCCAAAGGGGTGCTGTTCACCGCTTTGTGCCGCGCTGCGGGCCTGCCCGCGCGACTGCTGTTCGTCGGCGTACGTCCCCGCTTCCTGACCGGCATTCTCGATGACGGCCCGTCCATGCTGCCGCACGCAGTGGGCCAGGTGCTGTTGCACGACGGCTGGCACAGCACCGACGGATACGTCGTGGACCCCGTTCTTTTTGCCAACGCCAAACACCTGCTGCGTGACCACAGTCTCGACAGCGGGTGGGGCATCATTCAAGACGCTCGCGGAGCCTGGGACGGGCAGGGCGATTGCCTCCAGCAGTTCGAAGACAGCGATGTAGTGAACAACCACGGCGCCTGGCACGACACCGCCACCTTTCACGCGGTCCAGCCTGGCGGTGGGCGCGGCTGGCTGGCACGGTTTCAGTACGACCTTGCCACTCGCCTGATCAATCGCCGTGTTGCCCGTGTGCGGCAGCTTCGATTTCCCATGCAGTCGTTTGCGGCGATGTCCCAGCCCTGAAGTACCTGTTAACGATGGTGCAGCTCGGTTCACCCTGCGCCGCCACGTTGGCCCGTCTGACCCGAATCTGCGGCAACTCTTCCGGGGCCAGGTCTAAAACCGCCCTGCAGTTTTGCGCTTGATCATCAGGTTGCTGCGCAAACCCCAGCCGCCGCTGACCGGGCCCAGGTAACTACCCGCCACGGCTTCGAGTGCTGCAGGCGTGATGCCCAGCTCCTCAAGGCCTGGCAGGTTGCCGCTGGCGATGTTGGGAAGTGTCATCGAGTCCAGGTTATCGCGACTCATCAAGGGTTCACCGGGAATCAAGGACATCATGCTTGCTTGCAAGCGCCCCAAACTCGCTGGCAGGGGGATCACCGGTCGCCCCTTGCCCTGGTTGATGCCGGCAAAACGCCCCGCCAACTGAACAAGTTGTTTGAGGGTGAAGATGTCCGGGCCGCAAGCTTCGAAAGTTTGGCCGCTTGTGGCGTGGGTGTGCTCATCCTGCAGGCAGTGCACGATGGCGTGCGCCACGTCCTCTACCCACACCGGCTGAAACAGCGCATGGCTGCCGGCCAGGGGAATAACCGGAAAGATGGACTGCAAGCGGGTAAACATGTTGAGAAATTTGTCCCCGGCACCAAAAATCACGCTGGGGCGCAAAACGGTCAGGGCCAGCCCGGGCTGATGCAGTGCCACTTCACCGTGGCCTTTGCTGCGCAAATACATCGAAGGCGCACCGTCCGGGTTGCGCGCGTCGGCACCGAGGGCGCTGACATGAATGACGCGGCCGACGCCGGCGGCAGCGCAGGCGCGGGCGAGTTTTTTCGGCAACTCAACATGCGCTTTGTCAAAAGCCTGCTGATTGCCATGCGGGATGGCAATCAGGTTGACCACGGCGTCGTGCCCCGCAAGCAGTTGCGTCAATGCTGCCTCGTCATGCACGCTGGCCTCAATCACATCCAGCGAAGGCAGCATCTGGATATCCCTCGCGCTGGCCATCCGGCGCGTGGGCACCGTCACACGCCATTGCAGCTGGGTCAGTTTCTCGCAGAGATGGTGACCGACAAAACCCGTACCACCCAGAACCAGTATTTTTTTCATAGCTGTCATTAAACGCTTTCAGCGCGAGTCATGCAAAACAGGTGTTCAAAAAACCCGCGGGTGTAGGCCCTGAGCGCAGCCAAACCCGGCTTGCCGACCTACACCGTTCTGCAGCTTGCCTCCGGATAATCTGGCGATGAACATTTTTGAAGCCCTTCGCACCAGCCACGCCACCCAACGCACCCTGGCGGACAACCTGATCAAGACCTCGGGGGACAGCAAGGAGCGCGACCTGCTGTTCAAGGAACTCAAAGCCGAACTGGCTGCCCATGCGGCAGCCGAAGAGCGTTTCTTTTACGTGCCGCTGATTGCGCATGACATGACGCAAGAACCCTCACGTCACGGCATTGCCGAACACCACGAGATGGATGAGCTGGTCGAAAAGCTCGAAGAGACCGAGTTCAGTTCGCCAGCATGGATTGCTATTGCCAAAGAACTGCACCACAAGGTTTACCACCATCTGGAGGACGAAGAGCAGGGCATCTTCCAGCTGGCCGGCAAGGTGCTGAGCGAGGCCGAAAAATTGTCACTGGCCAAAGAC
>JBKJIV010000184.1:0-53248 GCA_046598365.1 Polaromonas sp.
CTTGCTATCGACACGCCGACCAGCAAAGCCACAACACCCTGGACCACCCAGCTGGCGTTGAGAATGAGGTTGACGATGGATAAATCCTGATTCATGTTGTGGTTTCCAGACGGTCAAGAAGTGAAGCGGGAATTCTTGCAGGTTTCATGGCGGTGGCATCAACCCAGCCTATGCGTATCGTGCCCTCACAAAGCAATGTGGCCCCCACGATTTTCGCTTCGCGTGCCTTCGGCGGTGCGCTGCCCCGTTCACCAAGAGAAGGGGCTAATTTTCCTAGGGGCGGCCCGTCGGAAAATTGGCCTTCAATTTGCTCTGTTTTCAATAGCGCAGTTTGCGCGATTATCAGGGACGCACGGCCTTTTTCGATGAGTCTGGCGGTAACAATGAGTTCATCATCAAGCCGGGCAGGGCGGTGATAGCGAACGCTTGTTTCAGTGACCACAAACATACCGCCCGTGCTTTCGCGGAGTTGCTGCTGTTCAATCCCAAGAGATCGGAGCCACTCTGTGCGCGATCGTTCAAAAAATTTCAGATAGTTGGCGTAAAAAACGATGCCGCCAGCGTCGGTGTCTTCCCAGTACACGCGCAGTGGCCATTGGAAAGCATCTGGCTTAGCCAAGAAGGGTATCCAGTCGGGCGACGGCTTGTTTCAACTCGTCCATTGAATTCGCGGTAGAAAAGCGAACATATCGATCCGGCGCATCGGTGCCAAAGTCGCGGCCCGGCGTCACAGCAATGTGGGCCCGCTTCATCAGCTCAAACGCGAAATCCCAGCTACCGCTGACGCCCAGTCGTTTTGCCGCTTGCGTGCAATCGGCATACGCATAAAAAGCGCCGTCCGGCATGACGGGCACCGTCAAGCCCAAGCGATTGAGTTCGGGAATGAAGTAGTCGCGCCTGGCCTTGAACTCGGCGCGGCGGCGTTCGTACTCCGCCAGGCTTTCGGGCTCAAAGCAGGCAAGTGCGGCATGTTGCGCAACCGTACTCGGGCAGATGAACAGGTTTTGTGCAATGCGCTCGATCACCGGTGTCAGTGCCTCGGGCACTACCAACCAGCCCAGTCGCCAGCCGGTCATGTTGAAGTATTTGCTGAAGCTGTTGATGCTGATCACACTCTCACCCAGGCCGCCCGGCATGGCCAGCGCGGTGTGGCCAAAGTGCTCCTCGTAACTCAGGCCCAGGTAAATTTCGTCCACCAAAGTGATGCCGCCGCGGCTGTGCACAAACTCATGAATGCTTCGCAACTCCTCAGGCGCAATCGAGGTGCCCGTCGGATTAGATGGCGAAGCCAGCAACACGCCACGTGTTTTGTCGGTCCACGCGGCCTGCACCTTGGCGCTGCTGAGCTGAAAGCGTTCTTCTGCTGTGGTTGGAACTAATACCGCAGTACCCTCGGCGGCGCTGACAAAGTGCCGGTTGCAGGGGTAACTCGGGTCGGGCATCAGGATTTCGTCGCCCGCTTCGATCAAGGCAAGGCAGGCCAGTTGCAGCGCTGCGGAGGCCCCAGCGGTGATGACGATGCGGCTTGGGGCAACATCGGCATGAAAGCGTGTGGTGTACCAGTGGCTGATGCTTTCGCGCAATGCTTGCAGACCCGTCGCCTGTGTGTATTGGGTGTTGCCAGCGTGAATAGTCTGCGCTGCCGCCTGCTGAACGAGTGGTGGGGCGGTAAAGTCAGGTTCGCCGATATTCAGGAAAATCATGGGCCGCGCGGTATCTGCGACTTCTTTGGCCATGGCTGCTGCTGCTTTGGCCACCTCCATCACGTAGAAGGGTTCTATGCGCTGGGCACGGCGGGAAATTCTCATCGGCTCAGGCTTTGTCGGCTGCTACTTCAGCGGCGCGACAGGCGGGCGCGAGCTTGTGCAAAACCCCATTGACGTACTTGTGCCCGTCGGTGCCGCCAAAGGCCTTGGCCAATTCAATGCACTCGTTGATGACGACTCGGTAAGGAACATCCAGGCAGTTTTTAAACTCGTAGACGCCAATCCACAACACCGCATGCTCGACCGGCGATATTTCGGCCATCTTGCGGTCCAGCAGCGGCGTGATAGCCGAGTCGAGCGACTCTGCGCCAGCTATGCAACCATGCAACAGCGCGTCGTAGTGCGCTGAATCAGCCTTGTGAAAACCCACCAGGTCGCGGGTAAACGCGTCAATTGAAGCGGCTTCATTGCGACCCACCAAATGCTGGTACAGCGCCTGCAAGGCAAACTCGCGCGCGCGGGTGCGAGCCGATTTGTCGGCTGCCTTCTTGACGCCTGTGTCGGTCAAGCCGGTGCGGCTTTGTGGTGGGCGTTTGGGTTTCGTCGGAGGTTTTTCGGTCATGTCGCGCTTGTTGGGTGAGGGGGCGTCAGGGGGTGTGACGATCAGGCAAGTTCATTCAGCAGGTTGGCCATTTCCACTGCAACGCGCGCCGCATCGCGGCCCTTGTCGATCTGGCGTGCCTCGGCCTGCGCGACGTTTTCAACTGTCAGGATGGCGTTGGCGATGGGGAGCTGATAGTCCAGAGCCAGCCGGCTGACTGAGGCGCCGCTTTCATTGGCAACGAGCTCAAAGTGGTAAGTTTCACCACGGATGATGCAGCCCAGCGCAATCAGCGCGTCGTATTGATCGCGCTCGGCCAGGGCTTGGAGGGCTGAAGGGATTTCCAGCGCTCCGGGCACCTTGACGTGATGGATGTTTTTTTCATCCACGCCCAGCGCCTGCAGTTCTTCACGGCAGGCCTGAGCCAGCGCATTGGTAATGCTTTCATTGAAGCGCGCCTGGACAATACCAATTGCCAGTTTTTTGCCATCCAGTTTGTCGGCTGAGCCTTTTTCTGCACCAAACACAGTTCAATCCTTTGAGTTGTTGGCGATGTAGCCGGAGATCTCCAGGCCATAACCCGTCATGCTGGGCATGCGGCGGGGATTGCCCATCAAATTCATTTTGCGAACGCCGCAGTCGCGCAGGATTTGCGCTCCTATGCCGTAAGTCCGCAGGTCCATGCGGCCGCGCTCTGGTGCCTGTGCTGAACATGCTGTGCCTTCAAACTGCGCCAGCAACTGAGCTGCGCTTTCACCGCAATTGAGCAGCACGGCAACGCCTTTACCTTCTTTGGCAATGTGCGCCAGACTTTGGTCCAGGCTCCAGGAGTGCATGGCCCGGCCGGTCTCTAGTGCATCCAAAACTGATAGAGGCTCGTGCACCCGCGCAGCAACGGTGGCGTCTTCAGCCCACTGGCCTTTGACCAGAGCCAGGTGCAGACCCTGACTGGGCTTGTCTCTGAACGCGTGAACAGCAAACTCGCCAAAGGCGGTCTGAATGCTCCGGGTGCCGATTTTTTCTATCAGGGACTCGTTCCGACTGCGGTGCTCGATCAGATCCGCGATGGTGCCAATTTTCAAACCATGCTCGGCCGCAAAGAGCTGCAGATCAGGCAGGCGCGCCATGGTGCCGTCGTCTTTCATGATCTCGCAAATCACCGCCGCGGGAGAGCAGCCAGCCATCGCAGCCAGATCGCAGCCGGCTTCGGTATGGCCGGCCCGCATTAGCACGCCGCCGTCAACGGCCTGCAGGGGAAAAATGTGGCCCGGCTGCACAAGGTCGCTGACCTTGGCATTGTTAGCCACAGCGGCCTGCACGGTGCGGGCGCGGTCCGCCGCCGAAATACCGGTGGTCACGCCCTCGGCTGCTTCAATGGATACCGTGAAGGCGGTGCCCATTTTTGTGCCGTTGCGGGCCACCATGGGTGGCAGTTGCAGCAGTTCGCAGCGTTCACGGCTCAAGGTAAGGCAGATCAGGCCGCGGCCATAACGCGCCATGAAGTTGATGGTGTCGGCACTCACATGATCGGCGGCCAGCACCAGGTCGCCTTCGTTTTCACGGTCTTCTTCATCGACCAGAATGACCATGCGGCCAGCGCGCATGTCGGCCACGATGTCTTCAACGGGGGAGATGGCAATGGTCATGGTTCAGTTGGTCTTTCCAGGCTGGAGCATGCGCTCGACATAGCGCGCAACTGTGTCCGCCTTGTCGTAAGTGCTTGACACATATGAGAATTTTTTAGAGCACCCAAAAAGTACCGTCGAAACCACCGAGAAATCGGTGAGCTTTCGTGAGACACATGGATGGGTTAGGCAGTACTGGTGCATACCCCAATTATCGCCGCTTTCTTCGACTGAAGACGCAAGCTAGCACCGTCTGCGCTTAGAGGCAGACAGTCACAACAAACAGACCTCCGTGAGGTCACCGAAGGTTTACCCACCTACTTGCAAAGCCAAACTGTGTGGGTAGGAAAAATTGACCCTGAATTTCACAATCGAGGCATTGCCAAAAGCAGCCACAAGGAGAAACCAGTGTCATCCATCCTCTCGTTCAGTTTACCGCGAAAACCTGCCTCAATCCGACTCAGGGCGGTAGCAGAGTACATCTCGGCGGTATCCAGCAGCCGTGGCGGGCCGAGGCCGCTTTGCATTGTGGATGCCGTCAACGGAAGCTGCCCGGTTTCTCACGCTTTGCTGAGGAAAAAAGCACCACCTATCGCGGCTGCTTCGGCCTTCAAAGCGGATATTTCAGTCAAGTCTGATTCAGTAACTGTTAATCAACCATCAGTCAAAAAACCGGGACGTCAACGTGAAATCGCCGCTCGCGCAACAGTTGAACTCGAAGCAGCACTCGCGCTTCATCGTGCCGGGATAGATTGCAAGGTGAAAAAGTCGGTCGTTTGCGCCGTCAAAGGGTGGTCTCGGGCAACTTTGTATCGAAGAATTGCCGAAGAAAGCTTTCCCAAACCTATCAAGCGCGACCGTTATTCAGAATGGAGGATCGCTGATGTGATAGCCATTCCATAACCCTCAGAGCCTCAAAAGCTCAAAACAAACAACTTCGTAATTTCAAGCCACGCCACTTTGGGCTGTGGCATAGGAGAACTCATGTCCAATTTTTTGAATACAACACCTACTCAGTCCGCAGACGCAACGCTCAACGCGAAAAGTGACCCGTCAGACCTGTTAGTGACTCCAGCTTCGCATTCCTTGAAACCCGTTGACCTCAGCGCCATCAAAGCCGACAAGTCTCTGTCATTGAATAAGTCGCTGAAAACACGCATTGCCTTTGACGGATTGGTTGCCAATGTGCTGGTAATCGACCTCGACGAAGTTTACATGGCGGACGAGGCGGAAGCTGAACTGAAACGCTGCTATCTCACCGCACCTTACCTGCTCGATAAGTTCGGCAAGCACTACAAGGAAAACATCATGGCAACTGCCACTCGCGGAAATCTCAAAGGCATGAAGTACATCAACGCAGCAGCCAACGAGTACGTCCACCCAACAGACAGTGGCATGGACATTGTGGTTGCAGGTAAGTGCGTTGAACTCAACAACCGCTTCACGCGCCAAATTCACATCACATGCCGCCTGCAGCAGCCACTAGCCGCAGCCGAACCAGCAGATACCTTGGCAGAAGCTGGGCTGTAAATAGTCGATGTAGCAACAACTTGGGCGTGGTGCCTTTGAGTACCACGCTCGCAAAGGCAACTCAATGAAAACGAATCGAATATCTGCCGCAAAAGGCAATAAAACTGGGGTCTCAGCGAAACAGCAAACCGCCACAACTTCTGGTGTGAACGAGGCTCACTTTCAGCCATGCGAACGTATGACTTTGATACCCGCAAACGAACTGGTCATGCTGTCCACTCCCACCCGCAAAAAGCATTGGGGGGCTCTCATTCAGTCTAACCAAACAGGCATGATGTATGGGGAACGTGGTGGTGGCAAAACGTGGCAAGCAATGGGTCTTGCCATCTCCATCGCCACATGTGCGGAATTCTTGGGCAACAAACCAAAGAACGCCCGTAGTGTGATCTACCTTGACGGTGAAATGGATCTTGTAACGTTTCAAAAAAGGATGCGTCAAATCTGCGAGAGCTTGGGCGTTGAACCACCAGCAAACCTGAAGGTCTTCACACCCGAATCTTTCACCGATTTGTTGCCATCCATCAACACACCAGAAGGGCAAAAGCTCATCGACAAGATGATCGGAACTGACTGGGATGTTTTGTTCGTTGACAACTACTCAGCCTGGAGTAGTGATGGTCGTGAAACTGCCGAAGCATGGGCGCCTTTCATGCGCTGGATGCTCAGGCACAAACGCGCTGGCCGTACTGTCATCGTCATTCACCATTCCGGCAAGACGGGTAAGCAGAGGGGCAGCAGCAAGCACGAAGATGCCCTTGACTGGTCAATCAATCTCTTGCCCGACAAGCAAGCCCCCAAAGATGGTGCGCTCCGGTTCAGCTTGGTATGGGAAAAAGCGCGGCATCTTGCTAGCGACCAGATCGAGCCGATTGCAGTGACCATGCGTCAAGGCGAAGACGGCGTTCTGACTTGGGAGCACCAGCAGGGCACGCACAAAGACCCCAAGATCGCCAAAGCCATCAAGCTGCATCAACAGGGGAAAACTAACACCGAGGTCGCAGCAGAGCTTGATGTTGACCGCACCACCGTTGGCCGCTGGCTGAAAGTGGCTTGAAAACAGCTTGATGCAGCCGTGCAAACACTAGCACACGCACCGATGCACGCACTCGCAGCCATAAGCACGCTGTTGGTCATGCGCGGTGCCGTGTGCCAAGTAGAGCTATGGCTATTACTCTCACATTAGATACAGGTATAGATTGACCATGATTGACTACTTCAACATAACCATAGATGGAGACGACTTTCCGACAATTGGTAAGCAACTCAGCACCATGCATCCCAGTGGGGCAGAATCAAAATCGTTTACCGAGGTCGATGTTCGCGTTGCCAGTGGTGCTCCTGAGTTCACCGCGAAAGTAGAGACAAGAGGTAAAACGAAGATGCGATTCAGCGGTTCACCAGCCGCATGGTTGCAAGGCCACAATGGTATGGGCAGCAACGACTTCCAGCCGTTGGTTAGGGCAAGCGTTCTGCTGGTTTTCGAGACATTAGGAATAGATTGCCCAGCCTCAGTGATGAATGCAATTTCCACAGGGGAATACGATGTTCACGAGGTGCACGTTACAGAGCAATATCGCATGCCTTACGATTTGATTGAGCCACTGTGTGACGCCATACGGCGTTACGGTGCATCCTCCCTTCAAGCAGTACCTATACCGAAGGGAATTGGTATTCGCCTGTGGCCGAATTCTCGTGACCGTGAAATGCTTATTTACGATAAAAATAAATATTACCTAGACAAATTTTGGACTCATAGAAAAATGCTTTTGGGCAACATGCCTCTCAACATAGATAGATTCGGAACCGAGGCGGCATTCGAGAAGATGGTGGAAGAAGTGCTGGCGCAGGGTATCCGCATAGAAGCTAGATGTGGTCGCCTGCTCAATAACAAGACTCGTCCCTTGACCAGGGGCACTTGTTGGAAGCCTGAAACAGCCCGCGAACTGCACCGCAAGGTTGTGGAAGATATTCCACTTTCTGATCTTCCTCCAATTCATGTTGAGGAACAGCTACTGGCTACCGCACCCACAGATCACAAGCGGCTGATTGCGCTATGGCTTACGGGACGGGATATGAGGCAGTTTTTCAACAGTGAACCCACCTACTGCCGCTGGCGAAAGAGGTGGCTTGAAAAGTATGGTATCGATATGTCTATACCTCCTATGCCTGACTGTGGAATTCGCTGGGCAGATGTGATTTCACCCGATGCAATTATTGAAGTACCGGAGTGGGCAAAGGAGAGCAGATTTGTGTTTGAACCGGAGCAGTGGAGTGGATGGAAAAACCCTACTCAAAATCACCGCGCTTGGCTTCGACCTGAGCCAGAAGTACGCTTCGGCAAGGCAAAAAAAGCAACAAATAAACCTACCCGAATCGCTGCGTAAACATGTTGCCGCGCACTGTAACAAGTGCGGCGGTTTGGTTCACATTTTCTTTGCTATTTTGACAAGCGGTTCCAGTCCTTGGCAAGCTCATAAACCTCTGGCATCCAGTTTTCAACGTTGCTGAATGTGATGACCATCCGGCTGTTGGCAGGGTCTGTATTCCAGCCAATACGCTGACCGCCCCATCCAGAGGCCCAAGCAGTATTTGGAGCTATCGAGTTCTCAGTCCAGGTGAAATATTCATAACCAGCAAAGAGCTTGCCCATTTTGCGAGTGCTTGGGTTGCTGCCGTTACTAATCTGTGTACTCAATGCAGCACGCACGTAGTCACCAAAACAACCTTGCTCTTTGGAACTGCGTTTGACCCACACGGCGAATCGCATCCAGTCCTCTAATCGCATCCGTAAACCACTGTCGGCCAGCCCGTTTTGTTGCCGGTCTTGAACGTACAGTCCCGCTTTGGCGGCACCCATCGGATTCAAGATTTGTTCCTGAATCCATTGGCTCCACACAGTACCCGTGGCTCGACTGACCATGATGCCCAGCACGTAGGGGTCGGTAGATTTGTACGTTGACACTTCACCCGGCTTGAAATCTGAGAACACGCCTCTCGCTGCTTTAGCAATTCTGTCCTCCGATACCAAGTTAACCAGATTTAGATTGCCACGGCCCCACTCTTTGAACTGATCAGGAGTCCAGACTGAACTGTCCGGGTTAGGGTCAGCCGCTCCAGATGCCATACGCAGCAAATCACGCACAGTGGCATTGCCCAATGCTTTGCCATTTAGCTCTGGCATAACTTCGCTGGCACGGGTTTCCAACTTGAGCTTGTTCGCGCAGATAGCCTGACCAACTGCCATAGCTGTGACTGTCTTGCCCATGGAGAAGCCGAAGAAGACTGAATCAGCATCCGCTGGCGCTTTTGTTTCTGAGTACAGCACCGTATCGCCATCCATCAAAACAAACGCTTTGGCGGGGCGATTTACGACCAATGTGCGTGCCCTGTCGATGATCGCTTGTTCTGCTGCTGACGGCGTGCGCTTTTGAAGCTGCACGGGCGTGGGACTTGGCTTGGTTTCACACCACCACGGATTGCCTTTATTGACCAACAACCATTCGTCAGGCGCAGCGGCGTTACCGTCAGCATAGGGATTGCTGGATTGAGCCACGGCAAAGGTGCAAACAACTACAGATAGAGCTATGAAAATGTGTTTCATGATTGAAGAACCTTTTGTGAAAATTTGCGAAACTTGAATCCCCAGACCAATCCAATCAGCGGGAAGATAAGCACCAACGCTGTGCCGAAATCACCTTGACCTGATAGTCCGAAAGCGATGACACCAGATACAAGACCAAGTGCGCCGAAACCTACTGACGTGGCCAACCGCTTCCAAAGGGCTCGTCTCATGCGCGGAGGCGTGTGTGTCGTTTGCGCATCAAATGAGTCTGTGATGGCGTGGGTAGTCGTTTCAACTTTCGGTGGTGCTGGGATGAAATTTTGAGCAGTCGATGGCGTAGCAACAGCTTGCCCAGAATCGACTACCTTCGCGGCTGTCTGAACTCCTTCTCTCTTTTTGGAAATCGCCTTCGCACGGTCAAGATCATCACTTTCGTACAGGCCAATATCACTTTGCGCCGCCAGCAATTCTGTGAACATAACGGCGGCAAATTTGTCTGGCTTTTCAGCTTGTTCCAATGCTTTTTCAATTGAATGCTTGAAATAGAGGCGAGCCGCCTGTTGGACTGCCAGGCTAACAAACGCCGAAGCAGCGAGAATGCCCCAGAGCAACGGCATGAACTTGACTTGTCCCAGCCAGCCACTGTTGTTCAAGAACTGATTCAACCCCGCCACCCATTCGGTTGTGTAGATCACAAAGAACAATATTGCGGTTATGTATGCGATACCAGCCTTACGCCAAGACGCGGCACCAACTTTGACACTTAGGTAATGCGCCAGTCTTTGATGGCTGTGATTTCTGAGTTCAGCCATATCAATGACCAAGCCTCGTTCATTGGCTCGTGACGCCGAAAGCTCACGATTTAGCCGTTTTCCAAGGCCACTTCGTTCGTCAAATTCACCATCACCTCGGCGTGACAAGCCACGTCCTTCTGCCTCAAGACCTGCAAGAGTTTTGCGTTCGTCAGCTAAGGCCTTGTCCAGTTCGGCAAGTCGTCGTGACTCTGCACGGGTTGGAATAAAAAAACCATCTGAAAGCGCGTCCGGTAGACGACTGGACTTTCTGGTGTAGTGGTTCCACGCCACCAGTAAAACAACGCCATAGGCGGCGGAAGCAAACGTAATGAGCGTAGCCAGCGCAGCAAACAGAACGAATCCTAGAGCGCCAGCATTGTCATTTGACTTTTTACGAGCCATGAGTAAGGCCCCTTCTGGTGTTTTTCAGTACGTCGCGGGGTACCAATACACCCGTCTTGTCTTTGACCAGTCGGTAGATCAATGGCGTTATGACTGCAAGAACTACTGCCGCAGTCCCTCGCTGCTTGGCGCGTGCTAACTGCGTCTTGCCACTCGGTGAAAGCAAGTCCCACACAAATGCAATGAACAAAACTGACAGCGCCAGCTTCGTAGGCAGGGTTACCAATACTTTCCAGACGCTTCCGTTGTCCTGCCACGTGCGCCAAGTCAGCCAAACAACAAGGCCAGTGCTTGCCACCATTGCTGGTATCAATATCCACTGAATCAGCGATATGAAGCCGATGAACAGTGGCGCGACGGCAAGGAATACCAATCCCAAGTCGTCGTAGTTCCGAAAAATGACAGCGCGCTCCTTCAAGCCAAGCGTGCAGCCTATGACCGTTACCGTCAATCCGACTGCAATGGCGACTTCTGTTGTAGTCATCTTGTCCTCCTGTAATGATTTTTAATGTGTCGTTTGCAACACATTTTGACAGATTGTGTGTCGTTTAAGACGTTTCCCTGAGAGGCACACTAGCCGAACCTTCAGGGCATGAAAACAACAACCCCGAAAAGCAGCAGGGGTGCCATTCAAGGTGTTGAACTTTCGACAAGTCTTCTCCCCAATCCGGTGACGCTTGCGCTGGGTCAAAACCTCCAGCGGCACCGTTTGGCAGCCAAGAAAACTCAAGTCGATTTAGCGTATGACGCGGAAGTGGAGCGGTCGCGCATCAGCAAAATGGAGACGGGTCGCATAAATCCATCTCTGCTGACGCTGGCTACCCTCTGTTACTCACTGGGCATCACACTGCCGACGTTGTTTGAGGGCATCACTGCCACGATGAAGCCAGTGGCTGAGGGCGGCGACAAGCGCCGTGCAAACCAAGCCACACTAGACAAACCAGCGCAGAAGTTGGCAAGGCGAACAGCAACGGCCGTTGTTCCATCCAAGTCCGTTAAGTCCAGTCGGCGTACCTGAACCGAACCGCTGACACCAAGCGCACTTGCTCTGTGGCGAAGTCACCGGACTCGTGAAGCCAGTGGAGGGGCTTGCTCGTTACCTTACTTTTGGGCGACTGGATTAGTTCTTCGGAAGACTTCCCGGCGCGACTACCGGGGCCAGTGATCGGCACACGGAGCCTTGCGTTATGCGGCCTGTAGCTTGGCTCACTGGCCGATGGGCAAAGCAGCAAAATCGTGTCTGGTCTGGATTCACGTCCCGCCACCAAGCCCTCAATTCCGAGGGCCAGTGACCAGTGCTTAAACTTGGAGTTCTTCGCGTTGGCCGTCACGATGGCGAGTAGTTCGCCGCGCATCAAGCAGTCCACCACCCAGCGGTCTAAACCGCCTTCTTTGCTTTCGCGTAGGGTCAAGTTCAGCGGCAACTTAAGCGAGTCAACCAGAGCGACGAATTCATCTGCGTGAACGCCAGAAAAGTATGTGTGTTGAAACGCTGACCAGACAAGCGCAGGAATTCCATGTTTTCTTCTTGATAGATTTTCAAGCGCCGAACTTTTCGCAAGATCAAAAATTACAAGCAGGGACAGGAACACCATCAGGCCGCAGCAACCATCGGTTTTTCCTTGAAAAAACGTCAGAGGTGTCGCAAGTTGTCTATGACTTGTTTGCACGGCTAGGTAGTGCGATGTTTGCAGCGTGTGAAAGTAGCGTTGAAACCGATACGAAACGACAGCATTTTGTTGCGATTTTTGTGCCGTCATTTCAATAGTCCTCAGGCAACAGAACGCAAGTGCTGGCACGACGACCATCGTCTCCTACGGCCTCAGTTATGACCCATGCGGTTGGCAAGTCTGAACGCTTTGAACGCGGCGTTGCTTTGAGCTTTTCGGGCGAAACCAAGCGATACACCGACATGATGCGGCTGCCAGTTTTGAGCGCCATTTCGTTCAGTCCTGCGTCTTCTTTGCATACGTCACCCCATGAACCGTGAAGATGGCTATTTAAGAGGAACGCTGCACTGAAACCGGTTTGTTCAATCAGTGCTAACGCGCCGGGTGTTGCGACGCATTGCCCTAATTGGAGCTTCGCGGCGTTAGTAATGATGGTCGCTGGCGGTTGTGCTTGTGCCGTGTCAGTAGTGTTGTCTTGGTTGGTGGTCATGATCTTCTCCGTGTTGTCAAAAATTGCACGAGTCAAAGCCTCGGCATGAGCTATCCGATACTTCGCTTTTCTGAAAATTGGGTCTTCAGTGCTGCGTGAACTGCGTCAGCCGCTGGGCACTTCGTAGGGAGTAGCGCGACGTTTGAATACGACGCTGCAACAGTCCTGACGTTTGAGTTCGCGCCCGTCGATTTGACTGATGACCGTGTAGGGCATGCAGCGGTGTTCAAGGCCATTGCACGCATTGCGCCAATCGCAAGCTCGACAAATGTTTCCAAGCTCGGCAGTAGCAACTTCACTTTTGAGAACCGCTACAAAGCCAGCGGGGGCTTCATTCGGGTCAAGTATTCCGTGACTTGATTGCTGCATTTTTTTGTCCTATCAATCGTTTGGCGTGGTCATGCGCTTACGTCGATGCGGCGTAGAGTGCCTTGACCAGTGCATGTGCAGTCATTGGTTTGTTGGCTTGAGCGCATTCCAGGGCGGCTTTTTTGATCGAGTCGCGTAGAGCTTCTAAAGTGATGTGACCTGCCAAAGGAGAGTAAAACGATGGCAGCATGCGATGCCCAGCGGTGTACCAACTTACCAAGGCATGGATATGCAGTGACTTCAATGGCCGATCTAGCACCGCACATTCATAGGCTTCGGCAATGTCCTTGGGAAGAACTTCATACAGATAGCCTATGGGCGTGGTGCCATCGTCGAGCAAATCAAAGTCTTGTTCGGACTCCAGAATGCCTGCAAGCAATGCTTGGTGTGATCGGTGCGGCGTTTCCAGCAAAGCGACAAACGCATCGGTAGTTACAAATACATCACGCAATGTGCGCCTCTGGTTGAACGCGGAAACATCAACGAAGCGCAATGCGATCAAAGTCGATGGTGCTGCAAACATGGCCTCAACATCAGCCAGTGGCACATCTAATAAAACGGATACAGCACGATTACGGTGGGCATCGTCTGCCAAGCCGATGTGGGACAGTGCGACTTTGAGGCTACTGGATTCGTCTTTGGTCAGACTGTGGATACTGCAATGTGAGTAAGCCAGCGTCAGATATTTGATGACCGTATCGGACAGATTCAGCAGCTTTTGTAGCAGTGCCAGCTTGGATGCCACGATGCACAGCACGGGTGTTTCTGGCATGGCAACTTGCGCCAACTGGTCGGCCAACTCCTGCGCGTCGATTCTGTGCTCTATGGCGTGGTCTGGTTTGAGCAGGAAGCGTGGCACGTCGGTGGGCAAATCTGGCGGCTGATAAAGCCCCAATTCTTGCCAAAAGTAACGACGCACGGTGTGGGCGCAATGCTGCAAATCTTCGCTGTCATGGTTGCCCACAATCTCGGTCAGCTTTGTGCCCAGTCGGTGCATGACACGGCGTTCTGTAATGGCTTGGAACCGCATGTTCTCTGGGTGTGGAACAAGGCTATGGCTGTCAAAACAGGCGGCTTTGCGGATGGCCTCAAAGGCTCTGGTCAAGTCTTCATCGAGGTACATGTTTTTCTCCATGACCCTGCATACCGTTGTGCCCGTCAGGGCTGACGGTGGCACAGGATCAGTCAGGGTTTCAGGGATGCAACCAAGCTCAGGCGTAACGAAACTTCCCGATGCCGTTAGGCGTCAGGAGCACGGTCAGAAGGTGCTCGAATGCGGGGGGATTTTCAGTGCAGCCAAGTTGTCTCGGGCTGCAGCCCCAAAACAGAACGATTGGGGCGGTTTCAAACAAGCAAAAGTCTGCTTGCTGGCTATCAATTGTCAGCAGTCAAAATCCGACTAAAACGGTTGTTTCGCGAAGATAACTACTGATAACTATATTTTATACGATTTTGCGCACATAAACCATGAAAAGTGGCTTATTGACCATCCAGAAGTGGTGTTTTTCATAGAAAACACCCCCCATTGAGACCCTCAATACGGCCAAAAAAGTGCGTCATGGTCGTCTGCCAGCCGAACCACGAAAAACGGTCAATTTGCTCTTATTTTGAGCACTTTTGAAGTTTTCTTGGATTTCTTGTCTAAATCCGACTTTGAGCGTAAAATCGGTGCAATATTTACGCTCATTTCTTTGATGGTCGAATCGACATGAAATTTTCGTCAGACGAGCTTATCCCGTTTTCTGAGGCGCGCTCTGGCATGTCTAAGGTGATTGAGAGAGTGCTGGTAGGCCGTGAGTTCGTGGTCACGAGGCACAGCAAGATGACCGTTGCGATCATCACCGCGTCGCAACTCTTTCAGTTCCGCGAAATGGAGCGGGAGCTGAGTGAGTATCTGGACTCTATCGACGGCGAAAAGAATGGCGGTGATGCCAAAGACAAGCTTGCTGCCTTGAAGCGGCGCATAGTGGCAAAACAAGCGGATTTTGCGACTTACAGTAGCAATGTGGTGGACGATAAGACAGACACCGAAAGCGATCAAGCACTAAAACAAAAAGATGAACAAGGGACTAAATGACGGCCAGCACAAAACGCCCATCGGTTGAGTTGACCGCAGTCCTGAGTATTTGGGTTGTAGCGCAATGAACTACAGCCCCCATCAACTCGCTTTTTTCGCACATCAACTCACACGCCGCGCCGCATCCAGTTCAATGGAAGCAATGGCTGGGGCGCTGCTAGATGCACAAGTTGACTTGAATCCGCATCAAATTGATGCAGCGATGTTTGCCACCAGTAACCCGTTGTCCAAGGGTTCTATCTTGGCGGATGAAGTTGGTTTGGGTAAGACTATTGAGGCTGGCTTGTTGATTGCGCAACGTTGGGCTGAGCGCAAGCGCCGTATTCTGGTGATTACCCCAGCCAATTTACGCAAGCAATGGCACCAAGAGTTGGCAGACAAGTTCGGTTTGCCCGCCACCATTTTTGAGGCCAAGTCGTTTCGGCAGTTGGTAAAAGAAGGTGCGGTAAATCCGTTTAATCGGTCGGGCATCATCATTTGCTCTTACCAGTTCGCTGCACGTAAAGCGGTAGAGGTCAAAGCTGTTGCTTGGGACTTGGTAGTAATCGACGAAGCGCACCGGCTGCGCAATGTCTATAAGCCGGAAAATAAGACGGCACGGGCTCTGCAAGAAGCTTTGTCCCTGCCGCAAAAGGTGCTACTTACCGCGACCCCACTGCAAAACTCTTTGCTGGAGTTGTACGGGCTGGTGAGCTTTATCGACGAGCGCGTGTTTGGTGATCTGGATAGCTTCAAAAGCCAATTCGGAGCACTCAAGAATGCCGAGAGCTTCGATGCCTTAAAGAACCGCATTGCGCCCATTTGCAAGCGCACCTTGCGCCGCCAAGTAGAAGCCTATGTGAAGTACACCAAGCGTATTCCGTTGCTGCGTGAATTCACCCCTAGTGCAGACGAAACCGCGCTGTACAACCATGTGACGGAATACCTGGAGCGCGAAGCACTTCACGCGCTACCCAATAGCCAGCGTCAACTTATCACGCTGGTACTGCGCAAGCTGTTGGCATCGAGTACCTTTGCGATAGCGGGTGCGCTGGAGACACTGACCAACCGCCTCAAGAAAACACTGGCAGAAAAATCGTCCACTCTGGATAAAGGTGCAGATAACGGTCGAGGGTTGATTGACGAGTTGGATGAGGACTTTGAAACACTGGACGAAATCGCCGAAGAAACCAACGACGTAACTTCGGGCTTGCCAGTGGATGAGGCTCAAGCCCGGACAAAAGAACAAGTCCAAGCCATTGCCCAAGAAATTGCAGACCTAGAGTCATTCCGGCAATTGGCTGTTTCTATTACCGAAAACTCCAAGGGAACGGCGTTACTGCAAGCTTTAAAAGTTGCCTTCGCCAAGCTCGATGAATTGGGCGCAGCCAAGAAGGCAATCATCTTCACCGAGTCGCGTCGCACGCAAGACTATTTGATGGGTTTGTTGGCATCAACCCTGTACAACGATGGGGTCGTGTTATTCAACGGAACCAACAACGACGCGGCCTCTAAGCGCATCTATGCGGACTGGATTAAGCGACATGCTGGCACAGACCGAATTACCGGGTCGCGTACTGCCGACACCCGTGCTGCATTGGTTGAGCATTTTCGTGAGTTCAACGGCCCTGACGGTTCAATCATGATTGCCACAGAAGCAGGCGCTGAGGGTATCAACCTTCAGTTCTGCTCGATGGTCATCAACTACGACTTGCCGTGGAATCCGCAGCGTATCGAGCAACGCATTGGCCGCTGCCACCGTTACGGGCAAAAACATGACGTTGTGGTGGTCAATTTTCTTAACCGAGAGAACGAAGCCGACAAGCGGGTGTACGAACTGCTAGACCAGAAATTCAAGCTGTTTGATGGTGTGTTTGGTGCCAGTGATGAAGTGCTGGGTGCAGTGGAATCTGGTGTCGATTTTGAGCGCCGCATTGCCGAGATTTACCAAACCTGTAGACAGCCCGCCGCGATTCATACCGCCTTCGAGCAGTTGCAACTTGATATGGCAGGTGAAATCAGCGATGCCATGCTCAAGGCGCGCAAGTCTCTGCTGGAGAACTTTGACGAAGATGTGCAAGAGCGGTTACGCCTGCGCAGTCAGGATGCAAAAGCCTCGCTGGGCAAGCTTGAACGTCTGTTGATGCGCTTTACGAGTGGGGCGCTGAATGGTCATGCTGAATTTACGGATGACGAAACCAGCTTTGTTCTCAAAGCTACGCCTTCGTTCTTGGGGCAGATGACGGGTTTTGGCGAACTAGATGCCGGACGCTATGAATTACCGCGACGCTCAGAGGACGCACATATCTACAGGCTGGGGCATCCGCTGGCGCAAGCACTGTTGCAACATGCCAAGCAGCAACCCGACTTGACCACCACATCGCCTGCGACAAAGATCATCCTCGACTATGCCGCTTACGGTGCAAAAGTTTCGGTTGTTGAACCCTTGCGTGGACAGCACGGTTGGCTAGAAGTGCAGTCCCTACAAATTCGCTCTTTGGGCGCAATCGAAGAGCATTTGTTGGTTGCAGCCGTCGATACCAATGGCAATGCCTTTGACGAGCAAGTAACCGAAAGACTGCTTAACCTGCCATGCGCATCCAACGTGCAGGTTGAAAACAATCTGACGGAACACCGCCTCCCGCTTGAGACAGAAATTGAGCGGCAGAAGATACTCGTAGTGGCAGACCTTGAAACGCGCAATTTGGGTGCATTCACGCAAGAGACTGAAAAACTGGATGCTTGGGCGGATGACTTGAAAGTTGGCTTGGAGCGCGACATCAAGGAGCTAGACCGCCGTATCAAGGAGTCACGCACCAAGAGCAAAGGTGCTGCGACACTTGCTGACAAGCTAGCGGCGCAAAAAGAGCAACGTGATCTTGAAGGTCAACGTGACAAAAAGCGCCGCGAGTTATTCGACCGCCAGGACGAGATTCAACGTAAACGTGACGGCCTGATTGATGAACTTGAGCGACAGTTGAAACAAGAAATATCAGTCAGCACTGTACTGACATGTGAATGGGAGCTTCGATGACATCAGATACTCAACAATCAGTTCCTCCAAATGATGAGCTTGCTTCGCTAGTGGCGAATAAGCTCAATCAGGAAGCGTGCATTCCGACTGAAAAGGTCGTCGAGGTATTGACCAAATTAAAGGCAGGTACTGCAACATCGCAAGATTGGCGACTTTGGATAGAGCTTTCGATTCAAAGCAAAAAGGACGGAGGCAGCGATGGCAAAAATTGAGCGTCTCGTTATAGAGAATTATCGAGGTGCCTCTAGCCGCCTTCAACTTGAATTCGATCAGACAAAATCTGTGGCCCTTTTGTTTGGTGAGAATGGGACTGGGAAGACAACGATTGCGGATGCGTTAGATGCGATTGGCAATAACTCTAAGGGTTCGCTTGGGGAAAAAAGCTCCACAAAGGCTCGCCAACATTTACCGACAATCGGGAAGAAGCCTAGTGACGTGTGCATTGAGGTTTGCATCGCTGGCAAAGTTTGGAAAACGACGCTAACCAACGATACCTTATCTACCGTTCCACAACCCAACCCAAAAATACGGGTTTTGAGACGGAAGCATCTGCAAGAATTGATCGAGGCCGAACCTGCGAAGAGATACGCGGCGCTAAGTCACTTCATTGATGTCGGGAAAGTTGAGCAATCTGAAAATGCTCTTAGAGATGCGACATCCAACGTCAAAGTGGAATTCGATTCAGCAGTAAAGCGACGAACCGAAGCAGAGGCGCAACTTCAAAGCGTTTGGGAGTCCGAAGGAAAGCCCAATGGCGACGCAATAGTGTGGGCCCAAAATGTTGCGGCACAAGACGTAACCAAGTTGGATGAAGAGGCTCGGGCAAATCAAAAAGCACTTGAAGGAATTCGCAGTGCAGAATCTGCGTTGATTAGTTACAAATCTGCGCTGAATAGTACAACTCAAATTGAAGAAGAGGTGCGGGCTGTAGAGATAGAAGTCGCAGCTTTACCCGGGATTGATGCGCAACAGGCAATCAGTTTGTCAGGAGTTTTGCGACAAGTTAGCAATCACCTGAAATCTGGAACTCACTCTGATGAATGCCCCGTATGTATGCAAGGCATTCCGATTGAACAGTTGAAGACAGACCTTCAGACTCGTTTGCAGGATTTGAAACAGTTTGAAGAAGCAAAAATTAAACTGGATAACGCTGTTCAACGGGTCCAAGTTGCTCGCAATTCTGTAGAACCCAAATGCAGTGAATTTGTTGCATCGGCTCAAAGTCTGGTTTCACTTATTGAGACTGGAACGATCAAAGTGTTGGTGGATGCGAACGTTGACACGCAGCAGTTCGGGGCGTTAAAGGAAATAAGCCCTGAAGATGCAAATACCCAAAGCGCACAAGCTGAACAACTTATAGCCTTGTTATCGCCGCTAACGCAGTCACTCGAAGACTCTGCGGTGGCTTGTACTAAGTTGAGCGGCCAAGTGAATTCAGTTCGGGCACTCAGCGGGCAACTATCGACCAGCATCTCTGATACTGAACAACTTGAGCAATTGCAAATTGCTTTGAAGAGTGCATATGAAATTGTGCGACTCACCCGAATTGAGTTCACTCAAAAAATACTTGACACCGTAGCCAACGAATGCAATCGGCTATACAGCCAAGTGCATCCGGGTGAATTGATTGCGCTGTCAAAGTTGGAGCTAGACCAAGCTCGACGCGCCTCACTGAACCAAGCTGCCACCTTCGAAGGTCACGCGGACGTAGCACCACAAGCATATTTCAGTGAATCACACTTGGATACCTTGGGCTTTTGCTTTTGGCTTGCAATCGCAAAACTGGAAAGTCCCAACAAGGATGCTGTGGTTGTGCTTGATGACGTGTTTACCTCAGTAGATGCCCCGCATATCAATCGCATCGCTCAACTCATCACAGAAGAGAGTCAAAATTTTTCACATGTCATCATCACTACGCATCAACGTTTGTGGCGTGACATCTACAGATACGCTCAAGGTCCCGGAAAGATTGCTCAGTTGGTTGAATTGCAACGTTGGACGCTTGCGAAAGGCATATCCGACTACAAGACGAAACTTGCCGTTACTGAACTCTCCGATACCATCAAAAATATGCCTTTTGACAGGCAAGCCGCAGCCTCCAAAGCAGGCGTTCTTCTTGAAGCGATTCTTGACTATCTGGCCTTGCATTTCCGCTGCCGTGTCCCCCGATCCCCTGACAATAGCTACACCCTCGGGGAATTGTTGGACGGCACAGCTACTTTGTTTAAGTCGCTAGAAATTCATCGCCCGAAAATTGATGCGACGGGTCAAGCCATCGTACCTGCGGACTACGATAAGAGCAGCGTTTCAACAATAGTTGCGAGCCTTCGCGCAAGTGCTTTTGTGAGAAATCAGGCGGGGGCTCACTACAACATCGCAGGAAGCGCGATTTCTGACAACGACGTGTCCGATTTTGCTGCGTTAGCAGTTCAACTCACCGAAGCGGTTAGCTGCGGCACTTGCGGGCAAATTCCAAGTAAGAGAATGGCGGTGCATTACCAATGTAGTTGCAAGTCCCCCAAAGAGGTGCGCATGTTGCCCTTGCAGATTTGAAGGTATTGCGAATGACAAACAAACAGAAACTAGAACTCACGTGGATTGGCAAGGATGCTCGTCCGAAGTTGGAACCCCGCATCTTGCTTGAAGACCCAAGCAAAAGCTACCACGCCAAGCATCGTGTAAGCGAAACCGATATTTTCGATAATCGGCTCGTATTCGGTGACAACTTACTTGCACTCAAAGCACTTGAGCAAGAGTTTGCCGGCAAGGTCAAGTGTATTTATATTGACCCACCATATAACACTGGACAAGCTTTCAAGGAATACGACGACGCTGTTGAACACTCAATATGGCTTGGATTGATTCGGGAGCGATTAGTAATTCTGAGACGGTTGCTACATCCCGAGGGTACGTTATTCATGCAGTTGAATGACGAAGAAATGGCGTATGCCAAAGTTCTCCTTGATGAAGTATTTGGCAGAGCCAATTTTGTAAATCAAATATCTGTGAAGACAAAAAACACTGCTGGAGCAAGTGGCGGTGGTGAGGACAAACGGCTCAAAAAAAATGTTGAATATTTACTTGTGTATGCGCGAGACTATGCGACCTTTCCTGCGTTCAACGAGGTTAATGAAGAAGAGGATTTGTTTGATCTAATTGATGGGATGGAAGCAGATGGTAAAAGCTGGAAGTACACCAGCATCATTCAAGATCGCGGGGTTCTTATGGAAACTCGCACAGTGCTAGATGGCTCAGGTCTCCCAATCACGGTAGAAAAATATAAAGGTGTCAAACGCACGTCAGTAAATTCATTAGTTCGGGCTGGGCAATCCAGAGAAGGTGCCTATGTTGAAAATTTTGAACGAATTTTTTCGGATACCAATGCGCAAACCAGCATTCGCACACGAATTATTGATGAGTTCAATCAACTAGGAGATGATGAACTACTTGTCGCCAAATATGTACCAAGATCAGGGCGAGACAAAGGAACTGTCGTGGAGCATTTGTACATTAGCCCCTCCATTCGCCGTGTGATTTGGCTGAAAGATGCCGCTACCAAAAAGAAGAGCAAGATAGTCAAATTGGAGAGGGTCGGCACGTATTGGTCTGGTTTTAATTGGAACAACGTGAACAAAGAGGGTGCAGTCGAGTTTTCGGGAGGTAAAAAACCTGAAGCATTGATGGCGAGGGTGCTTTCTTTGGCTACACAACCTGGAGACCTAGTATTGGACTCATTCTCCGGGTCTGGAAGTACAGGTGCGGTCGCACACAAGATGGGAAGAAAGTGGATTATGGTTGAGCTGGGTGAACACTGCCACACTCATATCATCCCACGCATTACTCGACTCATTGACGGTGATGATCGAACCGGCATTTCTGATATTTCAGGTTGGCAAGGCGGCGGTGGTTTTCGTTACTACGCACTAGCACCAAGTCTCTTGGAAAAAGACCGTTGGGGCAACTGGGTGGTCAACAAGGAATACAACGCTGAAATGCTGGCTGCGGCGATATGCAAGCTGGAGGGTTTTACCTATGCACCGTCAGATACCCGTTATTGGCAGCACGGCCACAGCACCGAGACAGACTTCATATACGTGACAACGCAAACGCTGAACCCCGACCAATTGCAGGCATTGAATGATGACGTGGGTGGCGAAAAAAGTCTGCTGGTGTGTTGCAGCGCCTTCAAGGGTGATGCCAACCGCCACCCTAACCTTACTCTCAAGAAGATTCCCAAGATGGTATTGACCAAGTGTGAATGGGGGCATGACGACTACAGTTTGAACGTTGAAAACCTACCTATGCAACAGCAGTCTGCCGTTGAACCAGTGCCAACAAAACGCGCAGCCTCCGCGAAAGCAGTACAGACGGCGCAAGGTGGTTTGTTTGATGCCAGAACTACAGATACGGCCACGGCTACACCTACCAATACGGAGGTAAAGTCATGAGCCAGAATCCAATTCAAAAAGACAGTGGGCGCGAAAAAGTTGCACGCTCAATTGCTGGCCGACTGAGCCTGCGCCAGCCGCAAACTGAAAGCCTTGACATTCTGCACAACGCGCTGGAAGCCGTGCCGGCCTTACGCGACTCTCACGCCCGTTCACCAGATGAACTTAAGGCCATGCAGACGGCGCTTGCGAGTCAGTTTCCAACGCTGACTGACTTTGAGCGTGAGTTTCCGTCAATGTGCTTTGCGCTTGCCACGGGCGTTGGCAAGACTCGCTTGATGGGCGCATTCATTAGCTACCTGTACGCCGCGTATGGGTACAAGCACTTCTTTGTTCTTGCTCCCAACCTCACCATCTACGACAAGCTGATACGGGACTTCACGCCCAACACGCCCAAGTATGTGTTTAAGGGGATCGCAGAATTTGCAACCGCCGTGCCGGAGGTCATTACAGGCGAGACCTACGAGCAGCGCGGCGACTTGGTAAGTCAAGCGATTGACGCGCCCGTCCAGGTCAACATCTTCAATATTTCCAAGATCAATTCCGAAGTGCGTGGCGGCAAAGCGCCAAAGATCAAACGCCTCTCGGAATACTTGGGGCAGAGCTATTTTGACTACCTTGCAAGCTTGCCCGACTTAGTTCTCATCATGGACGAGTCGCACCGTTACCGGGCAGGCGCTGGCATCCGGGCACTCAATGAACTCAAGCCATTGATGGGTCTGGAAGTAACAGCTACCCCGTTTACAGAAGGCACTGGAGGTAAGACAGTGCCCTTCAAGAACGTGGTGATGGATTACCCACTAGCGCGTGCTATCGAAGACGGCTTTGTGAAAGAGCCTGCGGTTGTCACCCAGCAGAACTTCAACCCGGCTGACCATAGTTCAGAACAAATTGAGGTCATCAAGCTCAAAGATGGCGTGCGCGTGCATGAGGAAACCAAGGTTCATTTGCTGACCTATGCCGCGCAGACTGGGTTGAAACCCGTTAAGCCGTTCGTACTCGTGATTGCGCGTGACACCACGCATGCGGCGCAACTGCTGGCACGGATTGAAAGCGACACCTTCTTTGGTGGCAACTACAAGGGCAAAGTCATTCAGGTCGATTCAAGCCGCACCGGCGCGGAAGAAGAGGAAATGATTCGCCGCCTGTTGGCAGTGGAAAGCTACGACGAACCGACCGAGATTGTCATTCACGTCAATATGCTGAAAGAGGGCTGGGACGTCACCAATCTGTACACCATCGTGCCGCTACGTGCAGCCAATGCCCGCACTCTGATTGAGCAGTCCATCGGACGCGGCTTGCGCTTGCCTTATGGCCGCAAGACGGGGGTGGAAGTGGTTGACCGCCTGAACATCATTGCGCACGACAAGTTTCAGGAAGTTATTGCCGAAGCCAACAAGGGCGATTCACCAATTCGCCTGAAGCAACTCAAGCTTGACCCAACCGACTCCGAAGGCAACCGACTGACCAGCTATGCCGTGCCGTCCACGATGGCGGTGGTGCTGGGACTGGCGGATGTGAAGGGTACGGGCGCCAGTGGGAAAAGCTTTGTGGCAGGTGGCCCTGTTAGCAGTGAAGCCATGTCTGGCGTACTTACTCCCGGCGCAACCACTCTACAGCAAACCACAGGCCACATTACGACCGTTCTTCATACGGGTGAGGATCGACAAATCGCGATGGCAGCGATGGAGGTGATTGCAGAAGTAGGGCGCTTGCGTCATTCAGTTGATGGAGTGGGCAGTAGCGAGCGTGGCAAATTGATTGCTCCGACGAGCGCCTCTTTGTCTACTCCCAGCGTGCAAGAGCATATTGCTCAATTAGTGCAACAGCGGTTAATACCGCAGCAAGGTAGTTTGGCCGTTGACGGACTGGAATCGAAGTTCAACGATGCGGCGGCAGTCGCTGAGGTGGTCAAGCAAGCGGTAGATATTTTTGTGGAACACACGATTGATATTCCACGGATTTCAATCGTTCCCGTTGGCCCCGTGACAAGTGGATACGCGCCCTTCCAACTGGACATTTCACGCCTTAACTATCAGCCACTTGCCAATACGCTTGAGTCACACGGATTGCAATCAAACAGGGTGCTCACTTATGGCGAAGCGGCGGTTGTAGAGGAGTCGCGGTTTGCTGACTACATCGTGCGGGAGTTGATTAACTTCGACGACGTTTCCTACGACGACCACGCCGATTTCATCTACCAATTGGCAGATCAGGCGGTCACGCATTTTCAAACGTACCTGACGGATGATGATGCACTTCATAACGTGCTGGCGAACTATGCCAAGCCCATTGCTGACACCATCCATACACAGATGGCCAAGCACTACGTCGAGGAATCGGCTGGCTCTGACGTGGTCATCAGTCAAGGTTTTGTGCCACTCAAGCCCTGTGCGTTTACCGCAAAAGACGATGTGAAACCGCCGCATTGGGCACCTGATGACAAGCGCACCATCGGCCAGTATCTGTACGGCGGTTTTATGCGCTGTGCCTACCCCTATCAAAAGTTTCATTCCGACACCGAGCGCATTCTGGCAACTGTCCTTGAGCGACAAGCAAAACGCTGGTTCCGCCCGGCCTCAGGCCAGTTCAATATTTACTACCGTTCCGGTGCAAGTCAGCCGGAGTACATCCCTGATTTTGTCGCGCAACTTCCCGATATGGTTTTGCTGATCGAGACTAAGAAGGCGCAGGAAGTAGCAGCAGCGCAAGGGTCAGAGACTGACGTGAAAGCCAAAGCAGAGCAAGCCACCCTGTGGTGCAAGCATGCGTCTGACTATGCCAAAACAGTAGGCGGGAAACCGTGGAAATATTTACTGGTGCCCCATGACGCTGTGGCGGCCAATGTGACGCTGGAGAATTTGGTCGCACGATACGGCACGGCTTGAGGGCGATAATTTTTGGCTAAATATGCCCATGCACCCCACTAAAATTCAAAATTTCTTGCCACTTGCCTGGCTGGAAATTGCCTGAGACAATAGCATTATTCCGTCGCAATAACGGGATTGGAGTGCGAGAAAATTCTCTGCAATCCAGTGGGATGCACAGCATCCGAAAAGCAAAAAGCCGCCTGTTCTGAGCGGCTTTTTTTATTCCTAAACCCCGGTGAATTTTCTCGATACGTCGAGGGCGATATATATCGTCTGACGTTCTAGAAACCACTATTCTCGTACTCCAAGAAGGCATTCCAAATGCAAAAAATTAACGCGCAAAAAAGGCGCACTCTCGCTGCTTTGTCGCTCGTCAGTAGCCAACCATCCAATCATGTGCCAGAAACACTGCCAGACGCGGTTTTTGACGGTTCTGATGCTGCTGTAGAGCGGTTTATAGACGCTGCCAAAAGCGAAGCCACAAAACGCGCTTACGCGCTCGATATACGCATGTTCTTGGCCGCTGGTGGCACCGTACCATGCAGCCCGGTGGTTTTAACTAGATACCTTGCCTCAGCCGCTGAAAAATTGTCAGTTCAGACCTTAGAGCGAAGGATCATCGCCATAAACCTCGCACATACGGAAATATCTGCCCCATCGCCCACGAAAAATATCCGTGTCCGTCAGGTCATGGCTGGAATACGCAGGGTGAAAACAACCAAGCAGCGGCAAGTTACAGCGTTGGTCAAGGACGACTTACTCCGAGCATTGGTGCTGTTGGAACAACAACTTAATCCGATGAAGATTTTGCGTGATAGAGCCTTACTGTTAGTGGCGTTTGCTGGCGCATTTCGACGCAGTGAATTGGTCGCCATCCGAACCGAGCACATCACGCGACACGCCACGGGCTTGGATATTGAAATTCCAAGGAGTAAGACCGATCAAACTGGCGAAGGCCAATGCGTGCATATTCCAGCAGGTAGCAGTGAGCGTGTGTGTCCCGTGCGAGCGTTGGACGCTTGGATTGCAACGGCTCAGATTGACGGCGTGGTGTTTCGCAACGTTGACCGTCACGGCAATGTGGGGGATTCGCTCACCGATCATGCGGTAGCCAGAATTGTCAAAGAGTCCGTGGCGCGTGCTGGGTTAGATGCTTCACAGTATTCGGCGCACAGCACGCGCAGCGGCTACGCAACGACCGCAGCCGTAACTCTGATGCCTCAACAAATTATGGAAACCACTCGACATAAAAGTATGGTTACTTTGCAGCGGTACATACAACCAGTGATGCGACGAAAGATACCTAGTCTGCTGTAAATTGAGGACTACAGTCGTTATTGACTTGTATGAATTGCCAAGCTCAAGTACACGCGCTTGGCATACTCACGGGGAGTACGCATTAGGGAGTCCATTTTTTTGCTACTGCCCGTTGAGTCAAGTTCAAGAAAATCGTCTGGTTGTAGTGCCGCGAGTCCATGAGCACCGAAATCGTGTCCGGCCACAGCGTCAAGGCGACGCAGAAGCTCAAGAAAACTTTTGCGTTCGGGCTTCTTTTTGGGAGCACGCTTTTTCTTGGTTGCTTCTAAATAGGCCGTAAGCGTCTTTTCCAAAGTGCGTTTGGCTACGCGCAGTTGAGCGTCCAGACTGCCGCCAACGATGAGCTCCTGATTCAAATCAAACCGAAGCAAAACCTGACCCGGTTCAAGTTCGGCTTTCAACCGAACTTGCGAAGAGTTCGTCTCGTTATTTTTGACGTTCGCCCATTTCATAATAGCTTGCACGGTGTAATTGGGGGCGGGGCTTTTCTTCGACTTGAAGCCCATGTTGCAATGCTTGAAATTCAGTAGATGAAATTCTTTTGCAACGTCATGTTCATCACGCGCCTTATTGTCAACCGCTGCGCAAGCCCGAATGAACTCGTTATCACGCCGCAAAAACTCCCATGCCCAGCGGCGATATGACCAACTTTCATGTCCCTTGTATCTGTCAAGCGACAAACCGTCGGGGCGATTTCCCTTTTTAATTTTGACGGGTTTTGTCGGCATGGTCATGCTGCCTCTTGCACTGCTGGAAACAAAAAGTCAGCCCAAGCTTGCATGAGCTTCCGACGCTCTGGAAGGTACTCAGCATGGTTGTAAGCACCTCGAACATGATTCCGTTCCGCGTGCGCAAGTTGACGCTCAATCACGTCTTTGCGGAAATGTCCCACTTCGTTTGCCCAGGTACTAGCCGTTCCACGGATGCCGTGTGGCGTGAATATTCCCTTGTACTTATTGCCATCCATTTTGGCGAACATATTGTTGAGGGCTGTTCGGCTAATTGGCCGGAGAAGGGTGCTATTTTTTGGAAACACAAACTCAGAGGCATGAGAGTTGCCTCGCAATATCTCCAACGTTTCAAGGGATTGTTTTGACAGGGGGACGATGTGCGGGTCTTTCATCTTCATGCGTTCGGCGGGAATCGTCCAAGTCGCGTTGGTCATATCAATTTCTTCCCATCGTGCTTCGGTTACTTCGGTCTTCCGAACGAAGGTCAGTAGCAGCATTTTTGCAGCGAGCTTGGTTGTAAGGTATCCCGGATACGCATCCATTGCTTCAATCAAGTCACCAACTTGATGCTCAAGAAGGTGAGGGCGGTTCTTGCGAGGTGGAATTTCAGCCCATCCTTTTTGTGCCTTGGCGGGATTTTCTTTTGTCTTGAATTTGAGAATGCCATGCTCAAAAACTTGAAGGGCGCATTGACGCACTCTGTCGGCGGTTTTGAAACCGTGCTTTTCGGCACAATCTCCCAGCACGGCTACAAGAATCGGGTCAGATACATCTTGAATTGGCAGGTTACCAATTTTGGGTTTTAGATCACGTCGAAGATAAAGCTCGTTAGCTACCCGCCATGACTCAGACCGCTTTTCAAATTTCGACTTGTACCAATCGTCGGCAACCGAAGCGAAGCTGTCTTCGACTTTAGATCGCGTGAGAATTTTATTTGTACGCTTTTCGATTGCAGGATTGAGCCCGTCCAGAAGCATTGATTTAAGTTCTGCGCGTTTGGCACGGGCGGCCGCAAGACCAACCAGTGGGTACTTGCCTATCGTGTACGTGAACCGCTTGCCACCATAGCCGTAGTCGAAGCGCCATGCTTTGGAGCCGGATGCGGATACGAAAAGGTACATGCCTTCAGCATCGGCAATTTTTTGCGGCTTACCAGTGCCTTTGATGGACTGGATTTTTAAGTCTGTGAGGGCCATAACGGTATTTTTCTTTAGTGTCTGAAAATACCGTCTATTTTACCGTTGAATCAACGGTATTTCTAGAGCCGTTAAGCCCCGTCGTGAGTCAGATGAATTCACGTAACATGTTGATTTATAACGATTTTGAGCCGCCTTGAGCCGTCGAAAGCATGCGCTCCACATAGCGCGCAATCAGGTCAATTTCGAGATTTACCTGCAATTGTGTCCGCAGATGGGCCAGTGCCGTGTTGTGTACCGTGTGGGCGATCAGGTTGATGCTGATTTCGCAGCCGGCCTGCTGGCCTTCCAGGTCGGTGACGCGGTTGACGGTCAGGCTTACGCCGTTGACCGTGATCGAGCCCTTGTAAGCCATGTATTTGCTCAGCTCGCGCGGAGCGTGTATGCGCAACTCCCAGCTTTCGCCGACCTCGGCGAAATGGGTGACGGTGCCGATGCCATCCACATGGCCGGCCACGATATGGCCGCCTAAACGGTCATGCGCGCGCAGGGCTTTTTCAAGGTTGATGGGCCCGGGCTCGGTCAAGCCACTGGTTTTAGCCAGCGATTCAGCTGAAATTTCAATCAAAAACTGGTTTTTGGCAGTGTCACGCTCCGTGACGGTCATACAGGCGCCATTGAGCGCGATGCTGTCGCCCAAACCCACGTCGTCAAGGTAACCCGCTGGCGTTTCGATGGTGAGTCGCTTGCCATGGTCCAAAGAGCTGCCCAGGCTATGGACAGCGACGATGCGCCCCACGCCGGTGATGATTCCGGTAAACATGTCGGTATTTTCGCAGAGATTGCCTGCGCGCATGGGCACAGGCTGGAAACAGCGCTCTAAAACTGGTCGCGGCCCTTGACTCGCGCGACGATGCGCAGATCCGGCCCCAGGGCGTCGGTCGAACGGAATTCCAGCTCCAGCGCCTGTGAGAGCTCGGTGATGGGACCAAAACTGGCGATGTCCGCACCCTTGCCAATCAGCTTGGGAGCCAGGTAAACAACAAACTCGTCGACCAGCCCCTCGCGGATCAGCGACCCGTTGAGCTTGTGCCCGGCTTCAACATGCAATTCATTGACCTCGCGGCTGGCCAGATCGCGCATCATGGCCGCCAAGTCCACCTTGCCGCTGGCGCCGGGCAGGTAGACCACGGTCGCCCCGCGAGCCTCCAGCGCTGCCTTTTTGGCATCATCCGGCACTGCTGCGTAAATGTAGAGCGCTCGGCCAGCTATGAAAAGTTGGGCATCCAGGGGCGTTTCGAGCCGGCTGTCGACCACGACCAAGTGCGGTTGACGCGCTGTGTCCACCAGCCGCACGTCGAGCCGCGGATTGTCTTGCAACACTGTGCCTATGCCGCTGAGAACCGCGCAAGAGCGAGCCCGCCAGGCATGTCCATCCGCGCGGGCAGCATCAGAGGTAATCCATTGGCTCGCCCCGTTGTCCAAGGCGGTCTTGCCGTCCAGCGACGCGGCGACTTTCATTCGCACCCAGGGCGTCTTACGCACCATGCGGCTGAAAAATCCGATGTTCAATTCACGGGACTCTGCGGTGCCGGGTCCCACCCGGACCTCAATACCCGCGGCTCTGAGTCGTTCAAAGCCCTGGCCGGATACTAGAGGATTGGGGTCCGCGATCGACGCCACCACTTTTTTGATACCCGCCGCGGCCAGGGCGTCGCAACATGGTCCGGTCCGGCCGTGATGGGAGCAGGGCTCCAGCGTGACATAAGCAGTGGCCCCCTCAAGCCCATGGCCCCGGTCTGCGGCATTTTGAAGGGCCATGATTTCGGCATGGGCTTGTCCAACGGCCTGGGTGCAACCGATGCCCAACACCTTGCTCTCATCAGCAGAAACGATGACGCAGCCCACGCGAGGATTGGGTTCTGATTGACCCATGGCTTGGCGTGCCAATTCCAGGGCTTGATCAATGACCGGAAGGGTGGGGTTCATCCTTAAGGGAGAAGGCTGATTTGGGTGCTGAAGGTGCGGGCTGCCAGTTTAATCCGTAGCGCCGAACCGCCTCGTAAACCGCTTGTGCATGCGAAAAGACCGGTCATCGGGCGGGAGATGCTTCCATTTGCCGTATGGGCTAAGGTTCATACATTCAGAAAGTACTAAGAGGAGAAAAGCATGCGCAACGGGAAGCAAAACGGGTTCACGCTGATCGAATTGATGATCACGGTTGCCATTGTGGGCATCCTCGCGGCCGTGGCTTATCCATCCTATACGTCCTACATCATCAAAGGCAATCGTGCGGCAGCGCAGGCGCAGATGCTCGACATCGCCAATCGGCAGCAGCAGTTTTTGCTGGCCAATCGGGCCTACGCGTCGACGGACACGCTCAATAGCAGCGGATATGTGCTGCCGTCCACGCTTACAGGCAAATACACGCACGCCGTGGCCGTGGGTACAGGTACAGTGCCCTCGTTCACGATTACCTTTACCGCCACCGGCAGCCAGACCAGCGACGGCGACCTGACCCTTAACAGCGACGGGGTCAAAACCCCGGCGGCCAAATGGTGATCAGGCCATCTGTACTGCAGCGCCGTTGGGCGAGTGGTGCGTCCATGATCGAGGTGCTGGTCACCATCGTCATCATTGCGTTTGGTTTGCTCGGAATGGCCGGCCTGCAGGTGCGCCTGCAGGCGTCCGAGCTGGAGTCTTACCAGCGCAGTCAGGCGCTGTTGCTGCTCAATGACATGGCCAACCGCATGGCGACCAACCGGAATAACGTCGCCTCCTACCTCACGCCCGCGACCAGCCCGGTTGGCGCCAACCTGACGTCATGCCCAAGCACTGTTACGACGGTTGCCGAACGCGATCTCGGCGAATGGTGCGAATTATTGAAGGGAGCCGGTGAAACCACCGACTCCGGTAGCGTCAAGGTCGGCGCCATGATCGGCGGACGAGGCTGTGTTGAAGCTTTGGGCTCGGACTATCTGGTGACTGTTGCCTGGCAGGGGCAGACGCCGGTCTCCGCGCCGCCCAGCTCGGTGGCCTGTGGCGCAAACAGCTATGACGGAGCCACCGGCTCTGTCTGTGTCAGTGACAGATGCAGGCGCGTGGTCACCACGCTGGTACGGATTGCCACTTTATGATGAAGCCCACACGCCGCTTGCTGCAGGCCGGCTTCACGCTGGTCGAGCTGATGATATCCATGGCCATCGGCCTGCTGATCGTGCTCGCGTTGATCACCTTGTTGATTGACGTCAACCGGAGCAACAGCGAGATGAGCAAGGCCAATCGCGTGATTGAAAACGGTCGCTTCGCCCTGCAGTTGCTTCAGGCAGATATTTCCCACGCGGGGCACTGGGGCGGTTTTGTTCCCCAGTTCGACGACCTGACCACCACCGGCGTTCCCGCAGACTATCCGACTGCGGTGCCCGACCCTTGCCTGGCCTACACCACGCCATGGACGGCTGCTCATATCACCAACCTGATTGGCATTTCCGTGCAAGGCTACGAGATTGCAAGCCCAGTACCTTCGCCCACTTTGTCTGTCTGCGCCAGCAAGGTGGTAAGCCCCAAAGCAAGTACCGATGTTCTTGTTGTGCGGCACGTTGAGAGCTGCTTGCCCGGGGTTGGCGATTGCGCGGCCTTTACAGCCGGCGACGCCTATTTCCAGATTGCGCGCTGCGGTATCACCACGCCCAGTCCGGCTTATACACTGGCCACTTATCCGGCCGATGCCTCTACGGTCAACACGGTGTTTCCGCTGAAGCAAAGGGCAGTTACGGTTGCGGGCGTTACCCCGGCTTGCACGGACGCTTCAGTTGGATTTGAGGAAAAGCGCAAATTCATCTCCAATATCTATTACATCCGCGATTACGCCGTCACGACGGGCGATGGTATTCCCACCCTCATGCGCTCGCAATTTGGAGTTGCCAGCGGGGTGCTTGAGCACAAAACAGCAGAAGCGTTGATCGAGGGTATTGAAGGTTTTCGTGTCGAGTTTGGTGTGGACAACCTCAGTGATTCCGGTGCCGCCGTGAACCATGCTGCCGCCATCACCTGGGCAAGTGCGACCAACAAGGTTTCCCCCACCAATCGCGGTGACGGCATTCCCGACGGCACTTATGTCCGTTGCACAACAGGCACTGCATGCACGGTGGCCCAGCTGGTCAATGCCACGGCGGTCAAAATTTATGTGCTGGTTCGCAGCGAGACCCTTACCCCTGGCTACACCGACGGCAAGACCTATAACCTGGGCAGTACCACACTGGGGCCGTTCACTGACGGTTACAAGCGTCACCTGTTCTCGCAGACCATTCGCCTGACCAATGTTTCGTCGCGCAGAGAGACTCCATGACAAGCACCTCATTTGTACGCAAGACCAGGCAAGCGGTGGGGGTGCGCGCGCAGCGCGGCGCCACGCTGATTATTGGCCTGATCATGCTGGTCCTGATTACCCTGATTGTGGTGAATGCCTTCACGCTCAGCTCATCCAACCTCAAGTCGGTAGGCAACATGCAGGTGCGCGAAGAGGCAATTGCGGCCGCCAATCAGGCGGCCGAAAGAGTGATCAGCTCCAATTTCACCAATGCCCTGGGCGCACAGTCGTTCACGGTAGATATCAACAAGGATGGCACCGACGACTACACGGTCTCTGTGGCCATACCCGTCTGCAAGCGTGCCCTGCAGGCAGCTTCTGCTTCCCCGAGCGATGTGGAAATGGGCGCGTCGATGTCGTCCGGAGCCAAGTGGAATACCGAGTGGGATATTGACTCAACGGTCACCGATGCCGCGTCCGGAGCCTCCGTTCGCGTGCGTCAGGGCGTACGTGTATTGCTGGAGCAGGCAGTGAAAGACACCGCATGTCCCTGACATGGCTGGTAAACAGGAAGTAGGAGATCAACATGAAATCGATTCAAATCAAGCCTTGGAAAGTAGTAGGCGCGGCGCTTGCCCTGTTGTCCAGCATGTCATCAAAAGGCGCCGACATTGACTTGTTTGCGGGTGCAGCACCTACTGGAGCGGATGCGCCTCACGTCCTGTTTGTTCTTGACACCGCCGCCAATTTTTCTGCATCGGTCTCCGACCAACGCTGCAGCATCACCGCGGCCGGGGTGGTGAAGACGGACGGCACAGGCACGGCGCCCACCAACCTTGACGGGACTGCGGGTGCGGTAGAGCAATGCGCCATGTATGCCGCGATCAGTTCCCTGGACGCTACCTCGACCGTGTTGGCTCACATCGGAATCATGGGTTTCAACGCCAACGGCATGAAGCAGTTCAATCCCTCGACCAACACATTTACAACCTGCACGGGTAGCACCGGGGGTTGCCTGTTGATGCCTATCTCGCAGCTCAATGCAACCAACAAGACCAATATGCTTGAATGGATTCGTAACTGGGCCATTTCCGGTGGCAGCAGCTATAACATCAAGGGAAACGGAACAGCCAACGGCGCTTCCATGCAGGAATCCTGGGCTTACCTTTTTGGCAAGACAGGGGTGTCCGGTCGGGACTATGCGAACGTTCTGACAACCGCTTCCTGCGCCACCAAGAACATTATTTTTGTGGGAAACGCTTATCGCAACAACTCGACGCCGGGTGACAGCACCAACGAAGACAACAGTCCCAAAATACCTCTGGAGGGGAATAGCGTTGTGGTTGCCAAGCGTGCAAGTCCGGCCGCCACAACGCTGGAAAAGACGGTGATCAATGACACGATCAACACCACGTGTGGCACCAGTACGCTGGAAACCGCCGAGGGCAAGGGCGCTTACGCGCTAAATTGGGCGCTTTACATGAAAGCACAAGGCGTAAATACCTTCAGCATAGGTGTACTTGGGCCAACCTGCAACGCGGAGTACGCAGCCCATTTGAGCAAGTTAGGGTCTACCGAGGTGGGTGGGGGCAAGTATTTCGCCACCAACAACTTTGCCGAATTGACCGCAGCGATCAAGACCATCCTCAGCGAAATCCAGTCGGTCAATAGCGTGTTTGCGGCCGTCAGCTTGCCCGTCAGTGTGAATACGCAGGGCTCTTTCCTGAACCAGGTGTACGTGGGCATGTTTCGTCCGAAGGACAGCTTCCTGCCTCGCTGGAATGGCAATCTCAAACAATACAAGCTGGGTCTGGTCAATGGCGTGCTGAAGTTGCAGGACGCCGACAGCGCCAGTGCCATCAACACGCTGACCGGCTTCATCACCGAGTGCGCCAGAAGCTTCTGGACCCCTAACACCGTCGATACCTACTGGTCATCGGACCAAAGTGGGGGGTGCCTGACAGTGGATAACTCCAAGTCCTCCAATTACCCGGACGGCAATATTGTTGAGAAGGGCGCGCAGGCTTTCAAGCTTCGAAGCATTACCCCCAGCGCCCGAACCGTGAAAACCTGCTCTCCCGTATTTGCCAGTTGCACGACCCTGACCGACTTCACGACAGCCAATGTGGCCATTACCCAGACGCTGCTTAATTCCGGGGGTACTGACCGCGATGCGATCATCAATTGGTCGCGTGGGCAGAATGTGGGCAGCCCAACCGATTCCACTGGTTCGGATGAGCTCGACAAAGGCACCACCGTGATGCGACCTTCAGCGCACGGGGATATCGTGCACTCCCGTCCCGTCCCGGTCAATCATGGCACTGACGGTGCACCGTCCATCGTGGTTTATTACGGCGGCAATGACGGTTTCTTGCGTGCAGTCAATGGCAACCGTAACAGCACAACAGATGCCACCGTTGGCAACATCACCTCTGGCGGAAGTACCTATGCAGCCGGTGCCGAGCTGTGGTCCTTCATGCCGCCGGAGTTTTACAGCAAGATCAAGCGGCTGCGGGACAACAGCCGGGCCATTTCTTACCCTACTTCCATCGTGTCGACCTCAGCTGCCGATGCCAAGGACTATGGGTTTGACGGGCCCATCACGGCTTTTCAGGGCACCATTGGTGGCGCCACCAAGGCATACATCTACGCAACCATGCGTCGCGGCGGTCGTGCCTTCTACGCGTTTGACGTAACCACGCCGGGCACGCCAACGCTTTTGTGGAAGAAAGGTTGCCCCAACGCTGCCAACGACACGGATTGCAGCGCGGACTATTCAAGCATCGGGCAAACCTGGGGTTCGCTCAAACCGATGTACGCCACGGGCTACGGCTCGGGTACCTCGCCGATGATGATCACTGGCGGTGGCTACGACACATGTGAGGACTTTGACGCCGGCACGACCACTGGTAAAAATCACAACTGCACACTTGCGGCCACCAAGGGAAACAAGGTCTATGTTCTGGATGCCGCCACCGGCGCTGTTGTCAAAGCGTTCAGCACCGACCGGGCCGTCATCGCCGACTCGACGATTGTTCGTGATACGTCGACCAATATGATCAAGTACGCCTATACGGCTGACATGGGTGGCAACGTTTATCGCATGACTTTTGGAACGGGTGCACCTGACACCTGGACGATCACCAAGATTGCGTCGCTCGGTTGTGCCACCCCGGCGGCATGTACCGACAGCACGCCAAACCGCAAGTTCATGTTTGCCCCCAGTGTGGCCACTACCGACGACGTCACCTACTACGTGTTGCTTGGTTCGGGCGACCGCGAGAAGCCGGTCAAAGAGTACATCTCCTCCAAAAACGTGACCAACTACTTCTTCATGTTGAAGGACAGGCCTACGGACACGGGCTGGCTGACTTCCCAAAACGCGACTTGTAGTGCCAATGTGATCTGCAAGGACTCGCTGTTGGGAATTACGACCAGCGCTACACCGTCAGACGATGATCTGGCGCTCAAAAAAGGATGGTATCTTGGCCTCGCGTCCACCGAGCAGGTGGTGACGTCCTCGGTAGTAATCTTCGGGGTGTTGACTTTCAGCACCCATCAGCCCGCAGTGACTTCGTCCAACGCTTGCACCAACAACCTTGGGACGACGCTGGTTTACAACATCAGCTACCTGACCGCAGGGACGACCAACGGGACGGGCCTGCGTTATCAGGACGTTGTGGGTGATGGCTTGCCGCCGTCGCCCGTGGGCGGGCGTGTGACGCTGGACAATGGCACCACAGTTCCGTTTTGCATCGGTTGCAGTCCGACGTCTCCGCTGGAGGGTTCGCCCCCGACCGACCTGATTTCAGTGATTCAGCCTAAGGCCAGACTTTACTGGTACATACAGAAATGAAGCAGAAATGAAGCGGAGACCCATCGTGCAGAGACGCCCTCAACCGGGACAAAAATGTCTGGCAGTGGCGGTTTTGCAGCGGGGCTTCACGCTTATCGAGCTGATGGTCACGGTCTCGATCGTGGCCGTCCTGACCCTGGTGGCCGCGCCGTCTTTCAACGAAGCCTTTCTAAGCAACAAGCTGGCATCGTACGCAAATAATTTTGTTGCCAGCGCTCAACTGGCGCGTAACGAGGCTATAAAACGCAACGCCACCGTCACGCTGTGCCGGTCTGCGGACGCCTCCACTTGCGCCGCAAGCGGGGGCTGGCAGCAAGGCTGGATCGTCAAGAGCGGCACCACGGTGATTCAGCAGCAGGCGGCTTTGTCGTCAGACTATTTGATGACTGGTGATGTCTATAGCGTGGCCTTTCAGGCCAGCGGCGCTGGCGCCACCTCGGCAACGCTCAAGCTTTGCCGAGCGACCCCCTCTGCGGGTTCCCAGGATCGTGAAATCAAGATCAGCGCTACGGGCCGGACGTCGGTAAGTAAGACTGCAACCAACACTTGCACGTAAAAAGTAGTTTCTAAGATTTAATTTCTTACACAAAATAACTAGTTTTTCTCATCTATATTGAGGATGCGCCCGTAATGGAAGCTGGCTATCTTTCGGGCTATGCCGAAACAGCCACAGACGCTTCCTCCGCGCCGAGAACCGCTTCAAAGCCTTTTAGTCAAACACACGCTACGCGGTTTCACGCTGGTTGAAACGGTGGTGGTACTGGCTATTTTGGGCGTCTTGCTGGGCGTGGTCGCGCCAAGCATTGCCGCTGTCGCCGACTCGATGATCCTGACCTCGCAAGTGAACGTCTATCTTGCAGCCCTGCATCTGACGCGCAGCGAGGCGGTCAAGCGCAACAGCCGGATGACCCTGTGCAAGTCCGCGGACGGCTTGAGCTGCACACCAGACGGGGGCTGGCAGCAGGGCTGGATTATTTTTCATGATCCCAACCACGATGCCGTGAAGGACGAAACGGAGGCGATGGTGCATCAGTCACCCTCTCTTCCGTCAGGGTTTCAGTTGGTCGGAAATTCGAATGTTGCCAAATATGTGTCGTTTGATGCTACTGGCGGCACCAAGCTGGCCTCGGGTGCTTTTCAGGCGGGCACCTTGACCTTGTGTCGCCAGTCGGTCTCGGGAGGCGAAGCCAGGAAAATTGTGATCAACAGCGCAGGGCGGCCCCGTGTACAGAAAATCGCAGTCAACACCTGCGTTTAACCAAACCCCTGATCAGCGCTTAACCTCATCCACCAAGGTCTTGAACTCGTCGATATCTTCAAAGCTGCGGTACACACTGGCAAATCGGACATAGGCCACTTTGTCGAGCTTTTTCAGCTCGCGCATGACCAGCTCTCCAAGGCGGGTGGAGGGAACCTCCCGCAGGCCGAGGTTGAGCAGTTTTTCTTCGATTCGCTCAATGGCAGAGTCCACCTGCTCGGTACTGACCGGGCGCTTGCGAAGCGCCAGGTTCATGGAGCCAAGGATTTTGCTGCGTTTGTACTCGATGCGGCGACCATCTTTCTTGACGATGGCCGGAAAATTGACGTCGGGTCGCTCGTAGGTTGTGAAACGTTTTTCACACGCGCCGCACTGACGGCGGCGGCGTATGAAATCTGCGTCTTCCGACACCCGGGTTTCGACGACCTGGGTTTCGAGATTGCCGCAGAACGGGCATTTCATGGTTTTTCCGCATACATCAATTGCAGGGCGAACTCGGGATGAGGGCAGAAGTTGTCATCGTTGGCGTCACCCGCAATCCATGCTCCGCATGCCAGAGGTTGTAGTTCATGCCGCATGGATCCCGGGTCAAGCCCGGGATGACAGGCATTGTTCACCGGTACACCGGGAAGCGGCTGGTCAGGGCGTTGACCTTCGTCCGCACGGCATCAATGTTGGCCGAGTCGCGCGGGTTGTCGAGTACATCGGCAATCAGGTTGGCCGTCATGCGCGCTTCTTCGTCCTTGAAGCCACGGGTGGTCATGGCCGGGGTGCCTATGCGCACGCCGCTGGTGACCATTGGTTTTTCCGGGTCGTTGGGGATCGCATTTTTGTTGATGGTCATGTGGGCACTGCCCAGCACGGCCTCGGCTTCCTTGCCGGTGATGCCCTTGGCGCGAAGGTCAACCAGCATCAGGTGGCTTTCGGTCCGGCCGCTGACAATGCGCAGGCCGCGCTGTGTGAGGGTTTCCGCCACAATCCGTGCGTTTTTCAGAACCTGTTGCTGATAAGTCTTGAACTCTGGCGTCAGCGCCTCTTTGAACGCGACTGCCTTTGCGGCAATCACATGCATCAGCGGGCCGCCCTGCAGGCCCGGGAAGATGGCGCTGTTGATGACTTTTTCGTGCTCGGCCTTCATCAAGATGATGCCGCCACGTGGGCCGCGCAGGCTCTTGTGCGTGGTCGAGGTCACGATGTCTGCATGCGGCACCGGGTTGGGGTACACGCCGGCGGCAATCAGGCCGGCATAGTGGGCCATGTCGACCATGAAAATAGCACCCACGTCTTTTGCCACCTTGGCAAAACGGGCGAAATCGATGCCCAGTGAATAGGCCGAGGCTCCGGCGATGATCAATTTGGGCTTGGACTCATGCGCCTTGCGTTCCATGGCGTCGTAATCAATTTCTTCCTTGGCGTCGAGTCCGTAGGAGACGACGTTGAACCACTTGCCGCTCATGTTCAAGGCCATGCCGTGGGTCAGGTGGCCGCCTTCGGCCAGGCTCATGCCCATGATGGTGTCGCCGGGCTTGAGAAAAGCCAGAAACACGGCCTCGTTGGCAGACGCGCCGCAATGCGGTTGCACGTTGGCGGCTTCGGCACCAAAGATCTGCTTCACGCGGTCAATGGCCAACTGCTCAGCAACGTCGACATGCTCACATCCGCCGTAGTAACGGCGGCCAGGGTAACCCTCGGCGTATTTGTTGGTGAGTTGTGAGCCTTGCGCGGCCATGACGGCAGGCGAGGCGTAGTTTTCGCTCGCGATGAGCTCGATGTGGTGTTCCTGGCGAGCGTTCTCGGCCAGAATCGCGGCCCAGAGTTCCGGGTCGGTTTGTTCTACAAGAATGGTGCGATCGTACATGGCAGTCCTTTAAGACGTGGTCCCTGTCCTTGGTAGAAGGAAGCAAGGGCTGCCCAGGCGAACGGCTGAACGCTGCGTCATCGTTGACAGCAGCGGTGCGCTTCCCAGTGGTATCCCACGTCGGCAGTCCCCTTGGTCCGGGGAGTGCCTATCGCCAGTTGCGCACAGACGTAGTGTAGCGGAGTCGGCGTGTGCGCAAGTGGGGGAGGGGATCAGGAAGTGGACAGTCCGGCTATCTTGTCAGCGGCTTTGTCAGCGGGCTGCTCAAGGCTTTCTATCTTGATCGGCATCGACGCGGGGATGACCTGCGGCGCACGCAGTGCCGGGGGGGCATAGGCCGGGGCCCTGCCGCTAACGACTGCAAGGAGACGGGTGTGTTCTGCCAGGACTTTACCGGCATAACCGCCGTCGCTTTCCAGGTTGGCCGCGCCCACATAGAACTTCAGACCGGCTTCCACCGATCCGGCTCGCGCGATGCATTCCTGCAGCACCTTGACGCCCACCCGCAGGTTGGTCACAGGATCAAAGGCGGCCAGCTTGCCGCCAAAGTTTTCGTATTTGTCGTGGTGGATTTTGGTCATCACCTGCATCAAACCCTGGGCGCCTACCGGGCTTTGGGCAAACGGGTTGAAGCCCGACTCGATGGCCATGATGGCAAGAATGAGGGTGGGATCCAGTTTGGCTGTTTTGCCGATTTCAAAGGCTTCGGCCACCAGCGCACTCAATGGCTCAGGCGCAACGCTATACTTTTTGCTGAGCCAAAAAGCCAGTGCCGCCTGTTGTTGGGGCAGGTCTTTTGGATTGGCTGCGGTAGCGCGGTCAATGGCATCAGGCTCGGTAAAACCGATGGTCGCCTCTTGGCGCTCCAGCAGCCAGCTCATCAGCCGGGATTCGCCCGCCTGGCGCAGGTCAGGGCGCGCGGTGAGGGTAATGACTGCAAAAACCACGGCCAGACCGACCAGGGCAAAGCTGTTGTGGGTAATTTCAAAGAAACCGTGGGCCACGTCGGAAGCAATGTTTGCAAGACTGTTGCCCACGTTTTTCTGAATGGCCCGTAGCTTCGATACGGGTCTTGATTGTCCTAGCGCTGTCATAGCACTCCTTTCTATGCACAGCCGCTTTGGTGAAGCACTGCGCTTTGATTGGGTCGCCATCAAACAGGGGCGTGGCCCTGTGGGTGTTGACCCCTTGTCTGACTTTGCCGGGTTCGGCAGCGGGTTCGGGTTCTCCCTTGGTTTTCTCGGGATGGCGAATTCTATGAGGCCTCTTAATAACATGTCAATACTATCAAATATGATTGTTATGCGAATAATGTTATTAAAATGGGCTCGAAAGCCTTAAAACGCACTGATGGCGTCGTTTTGCCCATTTTTTGGGCAATTCCTCTAAGTCAGCTAAAAGGCATGAAATCCGAGCTGACTGCTGTATGTTTTTCCAGTTAGTGCTTGCGCTTCAAGCGCTTGCAGCACTTTTTGAAGAAACTGCAAGAAGCGGAAAAACAGGCCGGGTGACGGCCATTGCGACAGCTGCTCATTTGCTTGTAGGACAACTGCCAGCGATGTAAAGAGTCGGCAAAATTTTCAATCGACCCCCGGTTTTTGATTACAAATTTCCACTTGCGCGCCACCCCTTGCGGGTTTAACCTGCAGTTGCTTGAGTACCTCGAGCATCACCGGGTAACCAATCCCGGTAAACCTGAGAGCAATCATTTGCTTTCACCGCCCTGAAGACGAACTTCTCTTCTTGGCGAAACCCGACGGCATGAGCATCACGCCCGCCGTCAACCCCGGTCGGCCTCGCTGCCCGGGGTTTTTTATTGTCGGGCCCCGCTCCCAAGCGCCTTTAATTAGCAGTCAATTGCAACCCAAGGTTGCCCCTGTGTGGGCGCCGACTTAAAAACAGCGAAAATACCCGCTGTGCTTTATTTCTAAAAGCTTGAGCAGGGGCTGCGAGATTGATCTGCGGCTCCTTTTGTTTTTACTTTTTCTGCCATTGTTGTTGACGCCGATCGGCATCAAATGGCAGACCTGCATTTCCAGATTCCCTGAGAGAGCCTCGCTTTTTCTTTTCCACCTCTATATATATGCTGCGTTCTCCCATGTCCAAATCTCCCGAACCTTCCGCCGTGAAAACACCTTCTGCCAAACAGGCTGATGCCCACCCGCTGGATGGTTTGACCGGCGGTGCTTTTTCGGCGCCTACCTCTGGTGAACGGACAGCGCGCATCCGCGAGTGGCTGGCCACCGAGCCGACAGCCGAGCTCATGGCCGAGGTCTATAAAGACCTGGCCAACCGGGACAAGGGCGCTGCCAAGCCCCTCAAGGAAAAACTCGACGAAGCCAAACGCCTCAAAAGCCAGGAGACTGTCGCAGCCGAGTGGGCAGAAAAAGGCAACGCCTTGCTGGCCCTGAAAAAACTCAACCTTGCAGACGCACTGGCCTGGCAGCGGGATGCCGCCAAAGCCGGAGCTCCTTTGTCCCGCGAGCCGCTGGCAGGGCTGAAAGCCCAGCTTGCCGATCGCGTGAAAACGATCGAAGACCTGCAGCATCGCGTGCAGGTGCAACGTGAGGCCGCCGTGCTGATGGCGCAGCGTGTTGAAGTGCTGTCCACCAAACCCTGGCGCGACGCGCAGGCCGCCTGGGATGCGCTACGCGCCGACGTGACGCATTGGCAGGCCCAAGCCGACGAGCTGGCGCAAGACAGCAATTGGTCCAGCGTGGACGCCAAATTTCCCCCGCAACTTGACGCTTCACGTGGCCAGTTGCTGGCGGTGTGGGAGGCTTTTCAGGGCGCGCTTGCACTGGCTGTAGCGGCTGCTGAAGACTCTGCTGCACCGCTGCCTGCCGTGCCTGTTTGGGCCGATGAGTTGCGCAGTGCTCGCGGTACGCCGCGTACCTCAGAAGCGGCTGACGGCGACAAACCGGGGCGTCCGCCCAAGGTCAAGCTGGACCCGGCCGTCCTGCAGGAAATGCGCGCCAAGTCCACCGCCATCGTGAAAGCGGCACTGGCTAACCTGGAGCAGGCTGTCGGTGAGGGTCACGGCAAAGCCACCCCCAAAGCTGCGGCGGATTTGCGCCAGGCACTCAAAGACAACATCCGCAACATTGACCATGCGCTGGAAGCTGCAGCCCATGCTGCGCTGACCGCAGCCGGTGAGTTGGAAGGCTGGCAGCGCTGGCGTGCCGACCAGATTCGTGAAGAACTGGTCGCCAAGGCCGAGGCGCTGGTTGCCAAACCCATGGGCGGGCGCAAGCAGCAAGACGCACTGCGCGGCATGCGTGAGCTGTGGAAAACCAGCGACCAGGGCGGCACACCCAACCACGCTTTGTGGAAGCGCTTTGACGATGCGTGTAACGAAGCCCACAAAGTTGTAGAGGTCTGGCTGGAAAAAGCCAAGGAGCAGGCTGAAACCATCAAGGCCGAACGCCGCACACTGATCGACGAAGTGCTGGCGTGGGCCGAGGCCAACAAGGGCAATACCGACTGGAAATTCCAGATTCGCAGCCTCAACGGCTTTGTCGAAAAATGGACGGCTGCTGGCCACCTCAGCGAAAAGGCCTTTGCCGAAATACAGCCAGTCTGGAAGGCCGCCATGGACGCCGCCGACGCACCGCTCAAGGCTGCGCGCGCCCAAAGCCTGGCACACCGCAAAACCATGATTGAAGAGGCTCAGGTGCTGGGCGCTGAGCCGCAACTGCACATTGACGCCGTCAAACAGCTACAGCAGCGCTGGCAAATAGAGGCGCAAAGCGTGCCCATCGAGCGTAAGCAGGAGCAAAAACTCTGGGACGCATTCCGCAAGCCAATCGATGACGCCTTCCAGCGCAAGACGGCAGAGCGCGAAAAGGCAGCATCGGCGCTTGGTGAGCATGACCGCATGGTGGTCGAATTGTCCAAAGCGCTGGACGCCGCCAACGCGACAGGTGATGCACAAAAAATCCGCGCGGCAATGGCCGACCTCGAAGCCGGTCTGCGCGGCCATTATGTGCCGCCCGCGGTTACTGCTCCCGCAGTGCCTTTGGCCGAAGGCACTGAAACCGCTCAGGATGCAGAACCTCATCAGGTATCTGCCCCTGACACACCAGAACCAGCAGCTCCTGAAACAATAGCCGAGGCCGACCAACAGGCCGATTCGCCAACCGTTGAAGAGACTGCTGCCCCGGAGAGCGCAGTAGTACCCGCAGAACCCGAAGCGCCAGCGCCTGTTGTTGTGCCGGCCAAACCCGCCAAGCCCGTTGTGGCCATGCGTGGCGATGACCGTCCCGGCATGAAAAAAGCCGAGCCAGCGCAAGCAGGTCGCGGCGGAAAATTCGGCGACCGCAAGGATGCGCGTCCTGGTGGTGGCAAGCCCGATGGCCGTGGCGGGCGCCCGGCCGACAACAAGTTTGAGCCTTACCGCGCCGAGCGCGAAGACCGTGGCCGTTTCAACGAACGCCCAGCCTACGAAGAACGCGGACCGCGCCTGGGCGACGCTGCCTTCCGCGCACAGCGCGAAGCTTTCGAGCATGCCCAGCACGCCTTGAGAAAACTGGCCGAGCAGGCGCACGGCGAAGTGTTGACTGACTTGCTGACTGCCTGGGAAAAGCGTGACCCGGCCATGGTGCCCAACGCCCAGGCCTTGGGCAAACTGGCAACGCCCGCCACGCGCAGCGCATGGGTGCAGGCCTTGTCATCGGCGCCCAAAGGCGATGCGGCAGAGTCCTTGCTGCGTCTGGAAATCGCGGCCGAGCTGCCCACACCGGCTGAGCACATCAGCGCACGCCGCATGTTGCAACTCGTTTTGCTCACCAAACGCAATGACCCAACACCGGCGCAGACTTGGGGCGATGACACTGCCAAAGTGCTGGCTGCCCCGTTTGACGCGGCGCACACCCGCCGTGTGCACAACGTGCTGAAGGCCTTGCTCAAGCGTTGAGCGCCATGACCGCTGCGCAGGTCCGTGGGGGCGGCAATGACCGCTCCCAGTCATTGGGCGAAGAAATCGCCAACAGCATCAGCCACGGCGTGGCACTGTTGGCGGTCTTGATTGCGGCGCCATTTTTGGTTGTGTCCGCAGTGCAGCGGGGAGATACCGCAGGCATTGTCGGCGCCAGTATTTTTGCCCTCACCATGGTGCTGCTCTACGGTGCGTCCATGCTGTACCACGCCCTGCCGGGCGGGCGGGCCTTTCGCGCCAAGCGTGTGTTCCAGGTGCTGGACCACAGCGCTATTTATCTGCTGATTGCGGGCACCTACACACCTTTCACGCTGGGCGTGTTGCGCGGCCCTTGGGGCTGGACGCTGTTTGGGCTGGTTTGGGCCATGGCGCTGGCCGGGTGTGCCGTCAAGGCGCTGGCCGGCATACGTTACCCCCGCGTTTCCACCGCGCTGTATCTGGCCATGGGCTGGATTGCCCTGATTGCCGTCAAACCCATGTGGCAACTGATGCCGGCCTGGGGACTTTTCTGGTTATTTGCCGGTGGCTTGGCCTATACGATGGGCGTTGCATTTTTTGCCACGGATGGGCGGCTGCGCTACGGCCACTTTGTCTGGCATTTGTTTGTGGCGGCAGGTACGGCCTGTCACTTTGTTGCGGTGCTGTACTACGCCGCGTAACATGTCCTTGACGTTGGAATATTCATGCAGCATGATGGCATGAGTGTTTGACAAGGACTCACCATGCTCAAGGAAGTAGGTGCCAGCGGCCAGATTTCGCTGGGCAAAAAGTACGCCGGACACCTTTACGACGCCGTGTTCCATCCGGATGGTCGGGTGGAGTTGCTGCCGATGAAGCTTGTGCCCGCTACGGCGCAAGCGGCAGAAGAGGTCGCCAAATACCCGGTCAAGCCTACGGCGGCGGGTAGCCCAAAGGCCGACCCCGCTGCAATGCAAAACCAGCAATGGGTGGCAGAGCACGCCGCCGAGATCGCGCAGTACAACGCCTGGGCCAGCACGCGAGAGCCCTATGCGCAGCGCGTGCGCCGGTGGCGGCAGTCGCAGGCCGATCAGTCCGGCTCCGCGTCCTGAGCCTCCACTGCAACCTGCGCAACGCACACACTCTGGCCCGCTCATGGCGCGATTCGACATTTACCCCAACCCTATTGCAGAAGACCAGTCCGAGTTTCCCTTTGTGCTTCAAATACAAAGCAACCTTCTTTGTCAGTTCACCGAACGCGTATGTGTGCCCCTGGCACGACCGGACACGGTGCCCGGCTTGACAGAACGCTTCAACCCCGCGATTGAAGTGGCTGGCGAATCCTTGCGGCTGCATCCCCTGGGTATCAGCGTGTTTTATGTCAATGAATTGCGTGCCAGCGTAGCGTCTGCGCCGCACCGCGCACTTGAAATTGAAACCGCACTCGACATGCTGCTAAGGGGTTATTGAAATCCAGCGCCCAGCCTGGCTGGACGCGGCGCACAAGGCGCTTGATGTTGCGGTGGCTGCCGTTTACGGATGGACCGACTACACGCCGGCAATGCCCGACGAAGAAATCCTCAAGCGCCTGCTTACGCTGAACCTGGCGCGCGCGGGATAGAGGCGGGTCGAATGCGCGGTTGATGCTCAGGAGTGCGCTTCAATGATGCTGGCAATCCGGTCCAGTCCCAGCCTGCGCGCATGCTGCAGCGCACTTGAACCGTCCCGGTCCAGCAAAGCTTTGTTCGCACCCAGTGTCAGCAGGCGTTGCACCGTGGCGGTCTGACCGTGGATAACGGCGAGCATCAAGGCTGTTTGACCTGCACCGTTCGTTGCATTGATTGGTGCGCCTTGCTGAAGCGCGCGCTCCAGTTGCGGTATTCGTCCCGTGCGGGCGGCCTCGTGCAGCGCTGCTGTCAGATCTGCAGTGCCGCTGGTCGTTGTGGGTGCCTCCGCATAGGGTAGCTGCGAGCTCAGGCCGTCCTGCTTTTGCATCATCGCTGGCCCTCGCGTGATGGATGCGGAAGGTGGCGCGGCGCGCGCAGGTGCGGGTGATGTTGCTGCCCGGGACGCGCTTGCGGCTTCAGCCATGGATGTATTGCCCGAGGCCGCATCGCCAAGCCGTGCCGGCGGCGCTGCTTGTGTGGCTTCGGGCGGTGGCGCGGCAGGGGCAGGTGAGTGCGGAAGCGTACTGCTTTGTGAGTCAGGGTTGACTCGCCCGTTACGCGCCACCTTGGCATCGGCGGCGGAGGGGGAGGGTTCTGCCTTGTTCTTTTCCTTTGTCTCTGCCGCGGATTTGCGTGCCGGGGTGGGCGCGGTGGACGGTGGCGCGGCGGGAGCAGCTTTTTCGCTCATGGCTGCAGGCGCGGGCAGTGACGGCGCTGCGGGTTGCGTGGGTGAGGCGACAACTGCTGGCGGCGCGCTGGGGCTGGGGCGGCCATACGCGGCCTCCTGCTCATCGGGGGTTCCGCGGTCAATTTGCAACACCAGCAGTCCGGTGATACCGGCAAGCGCGATGCTGGCCAGCAGTGAAATTTTCCAGCGTGACTGGTTTGCCGCAGGGGCCTGGGTTGCTTGGGCAATGGCGTCTTTCGACGCCACCATCAACTGGGCATGGGCGCGCACGGCTTCGCGGACTTTGCTGGCGGGTCGGCGCGTGTCTTCTGCGCTGGCCTCCTGGTAGCGCTGAATCAATGGGTCGGTGGGCTTGCCGTGGTCGGGCTCTGTCATGCAAACTCCTGTAGCTGCTGACGCAAGCTGTTGCGTGCATATCGCAGGCGGCTCTTGGCGGTTTCAAAGCTCACACCTGTAGCGGTGGCAATCTCTTCTACGCTCATCCCGGCTTCCGCCTGCAATAAAAAGGCCTCGCGCTGATCGGCAGGTAACTGTTCCACCGCCGCAATCAGCGCCTTGGCTTGCTCGCGTGACTCCAACTGGCGCAGCGGCCCGAAGCCGGAGTCCGCTGCGAGTGTGTCGATCAGCTGGCCATTGCCGTCATCTTCGTTGGTGTGCAGACTCACATGGTGCTTGGCCGTGCGAAAGTAATCCACCATGCGGTTATGCGCCATGGTGAACAACCATGTTTTAAAACGCGCCTTGACTTCATAGTTTGAGGCTTGGCGCGCCACGGCAAACCAGACGTCCTGCATCAGGTCATCAGCCACCGCCGGTACCCGCACGCTGCGAAGAAAATAGCGCCACACGCGCAACTCGTGGCGCCCGTACAGCTTGTCGAAAGCCGCAATGTCACCGGCGGCATAAAGCAGCATCAGCGACTCGTCGGTGTCTTCAGGCGGCAGGGTGGCATCCGGCATCCACCACATTATCCCGATAGATGGCGGGATCAGTAGCGGCGCGCTGGTGGGTCGGGCACATAGGATGTGTTGGCCGAGTTTGGAAACGCATGGGGTCCGGACACTGGTGGATAAGGCGCGGGATTGCGAATCACACCGCTGGCGACAAGGTTGTCCAGGCTGTCGTAGCGAATGCGGATGATCTCGTTGGGCTGCATTTGCTGTCGCACAAAGCTGGTGTGGGAGACGATGGACGTCTCGCGCTGACCATGGCCGGTTCCCAGTTTGGGCGCTGGCGAAGGGGGGGCAGACCGGGCCATGCTTTCGCGGGATCCCCGGGCGTCTGCAGATGGCGCGGCGGCTGCAGGTGGAGCCGGCATCTCGCGGCCCTGGTTTACAGCTGCCTGATCCTGGCGAGACTCGCTACGCCTGGAGTATTCGGGCACAGCGACAGGTTCAGGTCGTTGTTCGCGAAACAGTGCGACGCCGAGCACGCCGACATGATCAGGCCGTCCCGTGCGGCCAGCGTAAGAGTCGCTGGCTGCTGAAAACTCAAAGGCCGCCACTTCGCTGTTGCTTTTGCGCCAGCCGGTGATCTGGTAGCGCTCGTGGGGCGAAAACACATAGCCGGTCTGGTCCCATGCGGCGGTTTCGCCACTGAGCACGTTGACGCCATCCACGGCGGCTACCACCATGATCCGCTCGCCAATACGGCTGCGCACGGAAATGGCATATCGCGCGCCGGGCTTGCCGGCGACCCAGTATTCACCACGGTGGTAATGGGTGGGCAGGGTGGCGCCCGTGTCCCGGTCCACAACGGTGACGTCGGCCATGCGGCCAATGGCTTGGGCCGGGATGCTGGCAAAGGCGGTACTGGCCAGGGCGATTGAAAGGGCAAGAAGTTTGAATGTCATGTCATCTCCAAAAAAAAGTGGTGGAGCTGACTGAAACGAACGGGGTGAATAAACGGGGTTAAAAGCAGTGAAAAATAAATGCAGGGAGTTGATTCGACCTGAGACTGCTATCAATTCAGTGGCAATCTTCTGCCGTGATCAGGGGGCAAATGCTGCATTTCGTTTGAAAAAGCTGTCGAAGAGGGCGCTCAGGGCCAAAAAATCCTGGGCGAAGCGCTGCCGGTTGACGAAATAGGCTTCACAAGTCACTGCAAAAAACTCTGCGGGCGCCTGCGCGGCGTAAGGGTCCAACCAGGTGGGTTCGCCACCAAAGCGCTCGGCCATGGCCACTTTCTCGCGAAAGGCTTCATAGGCGGGCTGCATCACTGCGCGCCATGCTGCATGTGCCGCACGGGAGGGCAGGGGCGGGCACCCGTCGGCGGCGCCATCGCGCATGTCGATCTTGTGGACAAACTCATGAATTACCACGCTGTAGCCGCGCCCGTCAGACTCGCCCGCTGCAGTCACGTCTTGCCAGCTCAACGTGACAGGGCCGCGTTCCATCGCCTCGCCGGCCAGCACCTCGGTGTAGCGGTGCACCACGCCTGCGCCGTCGGTGGTTTCGCGGCGTGCCACCATGGCCCCGGGGTGAACCACGATGCCGACAAAGTCGTCATACCAGCCCAACCCGAGATGCAGCACCGGCAGGCAAGCCTGAGCCGCGATGCTTACGGCCATTTCATCGGTGATGACCAGGCCCTGGGCACCATGAAATTCTTTCTGCGCGAGGAAACGACTGCTCAGGACGCGCAAATGGTCTTGCGCCGCTGGGGAAAGTTGTGCGAGAAAAAAGTATTGAGCCAGCGTGCTGTGCCACATGGCATCGGGGATGGGGTGCGTCGCCGCCTTGCTTCTCGCCCAACGCCGCAGCCACTTCAGCATCGCAACGGTGCTCAGACGAGCGGAATGCGCTGTACGCCGCTAGCGCTCAGACGCAAAACATCGGCCCGCGGCGGCGTGGCGCTGAGATCCCAGTCGCTAAGCACGACGCGCGAAAAACCTTCCCCGAGGTCATGCGTTGCCGGCTTGTGGGTGTGGCCATGAATCAGCGTGGGGGCATTGGCAGAGCGCAACCATTGCAGGGCAGCGGTGGTGTCAACGTCGGCGTATTCGGCGCCTGATTGCTTGCGCGCCTCGCTTTGCTGGCGCAGTTCGCGCGCAATGGCTTGCCGCTCTGCCAGAGGCTTGGAGAGGAAGTCCTGCTGCCACACCGGGCTGCGCACTTGTAGGCGAAAAGCCATGTAGTCCGCATCGTCCAGGCACAGTGCGTCCCCATGGCTGAGCAACCAGCGCTGGCCGGAAAAAGTCAAAACCGTGGGGTCATCTAGCAGCGTGGTTTTGCATAAGGCCATGAGTTGCTGGCCCGCCAGAAAGTCGCGGTTGCCATGCATGAAGAACAGGGGCCGTCGTGCCGAACCTTGTTGCAGCACCTCTGCACACCGCGCCTCAAAGCCCGAGGCATCGGCGGTGACAATGTCATCACCGACCCAGGCTTCAAACAGGTCGCCCAGCATGAACACGGCGTCAGCCGGTGTGGAGAGCAGATAGTTTTTCCAGGCGCCAAACGTGGCGGCTTCACTGGCCTGCAGGTGCAGGTCAGAAATAAAGTCAACCGTCCGCCAGGAAGAGGGCGCCTGCAACTCCGCAATCTTGGGTAAGGCTGCGGGGCTGTTCACAGGTGAGATGGGGTCGGGCGCCAGGCAAATAGGCGATAAGCGATCAGCTCAGGGCGACGGCTTTTTCAATCACCACGTCGGCCTTTGGCACATCGCTGTGGCCGCCTTTGCTGCCAGTGGCGACGGCCTCAATGGCGTCCACCACATTGCGGCCCGAAACGACCTTGCCAAACACGGCATAACCCCAGCCCGAAGGTGTGGGGGAGGTGTGGTTGAGAAAACCGTTGTCGGAAGCGTTGATGAAAAACTGTGCGGTAGCCGAATCAGGCACGTTGGTGCGCGCCATGGCGACGGTGTACTTGTCGTTCTTCAGGCCGTTGTTGGCTTCGTTGGCAATGGGTGCACCGCAGGGTTTTTGTTTCATGCCCGGTTCAAAGCCGCCGCCCTGGACCATGAAGCCAGGAATCACGCGGTGAAACACGGTGTTGTTGTAGTGGCCTTTGGCCACATAGTCCAGAAAGTTGGCAACAGAGTTGGGCGCTTTTTCGCTGTCCAGCTCAAGGGTGATGACGCCGTGACCGGCAATGTGGAGTTCGACTTTGGGATTGCTCATGATGGGTTATTTCAGCAGGGTTGCAGAGTTGATGAGAACGGGTGTTTTGGGGACGTCGCTGGGAAAAGGCCCGCCGGGGCCGGTGGACGTGGACTTGATTTTGTTCACCACGTCCATACCGCTCACGACTTTGCCGAACACGGTGTAGCCAAAAGCGCTGGCGGTCGGGTTCAGAAAATCATTGTCATTCACGTTGATGAAAAACTGGGCGGACGCAGAGTTGGGGTCATTGGTGCGCGCCATGGCCAGCGTACCGACGACGTTTTTGTCGCCACCGCGGGCCAGTGCTTCCCGGCCTTCGTGCGCTACCGGAGCGCGGGTTTTCTTTTCGCCAAATTGGGCGTCGTAGCCCCCACCTTGCACCATGAAGTTCTCAATGACGCGGTGAAACACGGTGCCGTCATAGTGTTTATCTTTGACGTATTGCAAAAAGTTTGCAACGGTTTTGGGCGCTTTGTCGGGGTATACCTCGACCACAAAGTCACCTGCCGAAGTTGCAAATTTAACTTTGGTTGACGCATCGTGAGCAGCAGCATGACCTACGATGAGGCTGCATGCAGCCAGCGCCAGCCATGCACGGCGCCCACTTGCAAAGCTTGTTGAAATCATCAAATCACTCCTTCAAAGAATATTTTCCACTGACGGCTTTGCCGGACCCAGTATTGGCGCTTAACCAGGCCCGTGCGTGATCCGTCGACCACTTCGCCAAAGGTTACCACCATGATGTCGCTGTCATTGTCGGTCCAGCGCAGGTAAGAAAGGTCCTTGAGTTGCACAGGACGACCGCGCATTTTTTCGGCTTCAGCACGCTGCTGTAGAGTCCAGGCAGCGAGGTTTTTGCCGTAGCTGTCGAAGTCTCCGGTGTACAGGCTGGCCAAGGTTGCCACATCCCCTGACGATCTGGCCTTGTGCCACGTTTGTAGCGCCTGATCGAAGGCCTGTGTATCCGCCTTGACGCTGTCGGCGGCCACCCACTTGAGACTTTGCGCGATCACCACTGGTGTGCTGCGCACCTCAACAGTCTTGATGATGCGTTCCAGATCAGGGTTGGCCAGCACCACGCAGCCGTCAGTGGCCTTGGGTGGGCGGGAGAACTGTGCAGGCGGTGTACCGTGCAGCCAGATACCGCTGCCGGTTTTGCCACGTTTGACGTCCAGCGGGTTGGGGTAGTTGATGGGCAGCGCACCGGAGCCATAAAAGTCTTTCAATGACTTCGGATCCAGGTTGCTGGTAACAAAGTAAACACCCAAGGGGGTGCGCAGGTCGCCTTCTACCGCTTTTTCTATGCCTGACTTTCCCAGTGAAATGTAATAGTCCCCCAGCAGTTTCAGACCTGTTGCGGTGTTTTCAAACAAGTAAAGCCGTGCCCTGGATGCGTCGATCGCTATTGCATGTTTGTTGCGGGGCGACAGCTGCAGAAATTGAGAGGGGATGGTTCCTGGCGCAGGCCGTTCCCTCAGGGCCTTCAGCCGCAACAGTGATTCCTGGCGCAAGTCGGCCAGTATGGTGGCGTTGGCCGCAGCGGTATTGCCGGGCACGTCACCCAGGGTGCGCACGGGTCGCGACTGGGCTGCCAACAAGTCGCCATACACCAACTGTGCCAGCTGGAAGTTGGGGTGGTCGTTGACCAGACGCTCTGCCTGAGCCAATGCATCACGGCTTTTGGCCTGACCTGCCAGCTTGTAGATTTCGATCAAACGCGCCTCGGCTTCGCCGTCCTTGGCCTTGGACTTGGCTCGCACGGCAGGACGGGGCGATGACTTGTGTTGCTCAGCTGTTGACCGCACCCCGTTCTTTTGCGGAAGCAGGGTTTGCGCAGATGCGGCTGCGCCGCACAGCAGCGACGATGCCGTGAAAAGTAGTGCTGCCGATGCCCGTTGCATGTAATCAGGAAACCGTGTCAATGGATGGGCGCTGGGGACTGCGCGGGAAGTGCAACACGGCACTAGCTGCCGGTCGATTCCTTGACGATGAGCCAGCGATCGCCAGCCTTTGCCATTTCAAGCGTTTTACGGCTGGATATATTGAGGGCGTCGGCGCTGTAGTCCTGTTTGAACTTGGCAGTAGCCTTGCTGCCTTTGACCGCGACGGACACGTTACTGAGTTTGACGCTGATTCGGGATTTACCCACGATGCGGCTGCGCCTGTCGTCTTCCCATGCTTTGCGGGACTGATTGCTGGGCGGGGAGAAGTCCTTGCCATACGCAGCCAAATAGGCGGGCACATCCTTGGATGACCAGGCGCTCGCCCACGCGCT
>JBKJIV010000125.1:0-8741 GCA_046598365.1 Polaromonas sp.
AGCCTACGGTACCGAGGCTTTGCGCATAGTCAGCGAGGGCGTTGCCGATTTCATCACCATCGATCGCATCCTGAAAGACCAGGTTGGTTTCAAGCTGGGGCCCTTTGAACTGATGGATCTGACCGCACTGGATGTGTCCCACCCGGTGATGGAGTCGGTGTACCGGCAGTACTACGATGAACCGCGCTACCGGCCCAGCGTCATCACCGCGCAGCGGCTGGCCGGTGGCATGCTGGGGCGAAAAACCGGTGAGGGGTTTTACCGCTATGTGGACGGTGCCCCCCAAATTGCCAAGGAAGCACCTGCGCCCATCGTGGCCGAGATGCCTCCGGTCTGGGTGTCTCCCCGTTCGGCCCGCCGGTCAGAGCTGCTGCAACTTCTCAAAAACCTGGGTGCCAACATTGAAACCGGCGCCTCACCGTCAATGACCGCGTTGACACTGGTGGCACCCCTGGGATTTGACATCACCACGGTCGCAGTGGTTGAGCGGCTGGACCCGGCGCGCACCATTGGCATTGACATGCTGATCGATGATGAATCGACCAAACGGCGCGTGCTGGCGACCAATCCAGCCACGCGCATCGACATGCGCGAGGCGGCGCACGCGCTATTCGCTCGTGACGGCAAAGCCGTTAGCGTCATCCGCGACAGTGGGGGATTCGTGACGCAGCGTGTGGTGGCAGCCATCGTCAACATTGCCAGTGACATCTGCCAACAGGGCATTTGCAGTCCCAAAGACCTCGAGACAGCCGTCACCATGGGGCTGGGTTATCCCCTCGGCCCGCTGGCCATGGGGGACCGCTATGGTCCCACCAACATCCTGGAAGTGCTCTTTAACATGCAAACCGTGTATGGCGACCCGCGCTACCGCCCTTCGCCGTGGCTGCGCCGCCGCGGCGCCATTGGGCTGAGCCTGATGCACGAAGAGTCATGACTCCCCCCTGTCGGACGCTCACTTCGTGTAGCGCCTTGCCCCCTCAAGGGGGCGGCGCCTGCGGCCTGGCGAAGCCAGTTCCGCGGCACCCACTACATGCTTCCTTCCCGTTCTCCATTTCACCGTACTGGAAAAACCAACATGACAGGCGCACTGAAAAGCACCAGCGACGGCAGCACCCTGGTGTTGACGCTGAGCAATCCCGAGTTCAAAAACGCGCTTGGGCCTGAAATCTACGCCGCCGGGGTCGAGGCACTGAACGCCGCCGAGAACAACCCCGAGATACGCAGCGTGGTCATTACCGGCGAAGGCGTCAATTTCTGCGCAGGTGGCAACTTGCATCGCTTGCAGGCCAACCGGCAGCTGGCGCCTGAGGTACAAACCCAAAGCATCGACGGCCTGCACAGCTGGATCGACTCGATACGCACATTCCCCAAACCGGTGATCGCGGCAGTCGAAGGGGCTGCCGCTGGCGCCGGTTTTTCGCTGGCTTTGGCGTGCGATTTTCTGGTCGCAGCCGATAACGCGGTCTTTGTCATGGCATACAGCAACGTGGCCCTGTCGCCCGATGGAGGTGGCAGCTGGTCACTGAGCCGTGCCCTGCCCCGCGCCCTTGTCGCCGAGCTGCTGATGTGCGGTGAACGCCTGGGCACCGAGCGCTTGCACACCATGGGGCTGGTCAACCGCAGAGTGCCCGCAGGCGACGCACTCAACGAAGCCCTCAAACTGGCCGACACCCTCAACGCGCGTGCGCCCAATGCGCTGGCCAGCATCAAGGAGCTGGTCAACGACGCGCAGACCAACACCCTCAGCCAACACCTGGATGCCGAGCGCGCGCATTTTGTACGCAACCTGCACCACCCCAACGCCGGTGAAGGTATTGCGGCCTTTCTGGAAAAAAGAACGCCTCATTACGAGTGACTGGGGCCTGGCGCCTCTTGCGCCCGGTCAAAAAGGCAGGGACACCGAGGCGACAGGTGGATGGTCCATGTCCCGTCTCTGGCGCGACAATAGAAGTCTTCTGAGTCACACAAAAGACAGGCTATGGACGATCCCATTCTTACGATAGACGAAAGAGAGGCCATCAATAGTGGCCGCTGGTTTTCATCCCTATCACCTTCGCTCAGGCACGACATACTTCGATGCGCTTACGTCCAACGGGTCAAAGACGGCCAACTGATCTGCGCCCGCGGCGACCCACCGGAGCAATGGATTGCCTGCGCCAAAGGTGCCGTGCGAGTGAGTTCAACCTCCATCTCGGGCAAGCAAATCACCCTGACCTATGTGGAGCCGGGCATATGGTTTGGCGACGTGGCTTTTTTCGACGGCGACCGGCGCACGCACGATGCCTACGCGCATGGCGAAACCACGCTGCTGTGTGTGGCCAAGGCAGATTTCAAAAAAATCCTGTCCATGCATGTGGAGCTGTACGAAGCCATGCTGCGCCTGCATGCGCGCCGCATTCGCCAGCTTTACGGCCTGGTGGAAGACCTCAACACGCTGCCTCTGCGGGCGCGCCTGGCCAAGCAACTGTTGCACCTGGTGCGCAGCTATGGCGTCAGCAGCCTGAGCGACGGGCGCGAAGTGCGCATCGGCCTGCAGCTGGCGCAGGAAGAGTTGGCCCAACTGCTGGGTGCATCACGCCAGCGCGTGAACCAGGAGCTCAAGGCCATGGAACGCGAAGATGCGATCCGAATCGAGCCGGGCGGCCTGGTGGTGCGCAACCGCGAAGCGCTGATGCGCATATCCGAAGCCGACCTTGAAAAATAATTGATGAGCAACTTCGACCATTTCCTCGGGACGCGTGCGGTATCAAGCCAGCACGCTTTTGATACCGCCGCTCTCAGCACCTACCTCATGGACAAGCTGGAAGGCTTCCACGGCCCGCTGACTGTAGAAATGTTCAAAGGCGGCCAGTCCAACCCAACGTACAAGCTGATCACTCCCGACAGGGCGTACGTGATGCGTGCCAAGCCCGGGCCCGTCGCAAAGCTGCTGCCATCTGCGCACGCGGTGGAACGTGAGTTCAAGGTCATGAGCGGGCTGCAGGGCACGGACGTCCCGGTGGCAAAAATGTATTGCCTGTGTGAAGACGAAGCCGTCATAGGGCGCGCCTTTTACGTGATGGAATTTGTCGAGGGCCGTGTGCTGTGGGACCAGGCTCTGCCCGGCATGACCACAACCCAGCGCGCAGAAATTTACGCCGAGATGAACCGCGTGATCGCCGCCTTGCACAAGGTCCGGTTTGCAGATCGTGGCCTTGCGGACTACGGCAAGCCCGGCAATTATTTTGAGCGCCAGATTGGTCGCTGGAGCAAGCAGTACACCGCATCCATCACGCAACCCATCCCGGAGATGGATCAGTTGATGGCCTGGCTGCCGGCCAACATCCCCGCCAGCGCACGCGACGAGAACATGGTCTCCATCGTGCATGGAGATTTTCGGCTCGACAACCTGATGTTTCACCCCACCGAGCCACGTGTACTGGCGGTGCTGGACTGGGAACTGTCCACCCTGGGCCATCCGCTGGCTGACTTCAGCTACCACTGCATGGCATGGCACATTCCCCCAGGCGCATTTCGCGGTATTGGCGGACTTGATGTCGCCAGCCTGGGCATTCCCGGTGAAGCCGAGTACATACGCCAGTACTGTGAGCGCACCGGTTTTGCCAGCCCGGAGCTGATCAAGGCCGACTGGAATTTTTACCTCGCCTACAACCTCTTCCGCCTTGCCGCAATTTTGCAAGGCATTGCCAAACGCGTCGAAGCCGGCACAGCCGCCAGCGCGCAGGCCGTCGCCTCGGCCAAAGGCGCGCCCGCCCTTGCGCGAATGGCCTGGGACTTTGCCCAGAAAAGTCAATCAGGCCAAGTGGCCGACCCGAAATAACCGCCACCTTCAGGAGATTCCATGGATTTCAACTACACACCCAAAGTTCAGGACATGCAGGCCCGCCTGCTGGCCTTCATGGACCAGCATGTTTACCCGAACGAGGCACGCTTCTTTCGCGAGATTGCCGAGAACCGCGCCAAAGGCAACCCCTGGATTCCGACCACCATCATCGAAGAACTCAAACCCAAAGCCCGTGCGGCCGGTTTGTGGAATTTGTTTTTGCCACACTCACCGCGCGCGCCAGAGGGCCTGTCCAACCTGGAATACGCGCCGCTGTGTGAAATCATGGGCCGGGTGCCCTTTGCGCCAGAAATTTTCAACTGCTCAGCTCCCGACACCGGCAACATGGAAACCATTGCCCGCTACGGCTCTGAGGAAAACAAGGACCGCTGGTTAGAGCCCCTGCTCAAGGGCGATATCCGCTCGGCCTTCCTCATGACCGAGCCCGAAGTGGCCTCCTCAGACGCGACCAACATCCAATGCCGCATTGAGCGTGACGGCGACGACTACGTGATCAACGGCCTGAAATGGTGGTCGTCCGGCGCGGGCGATCCGCGCTGCGCGGTTTACATCGTCATGGGCAAAACCAACCCCGACGCAGGCCGCCATGAACAGCAGTCCATGATCCTGGTGCCGGCCAATTCGCCCGGCATCACCGTGATCCGCCCCCTCAGCGTTTTTGGCTATGACGACGCACCGCACGGCCACATGGAAGTGCGCCTGACCAACGTGCGTGTACCAGTGGGCAACCTGCTGCTCGGCGAAGGTCGTGGCTTTGAAATTGCGCAGGGCCGCCTCGGCCCTGGACGTATCCACCACTGCATGCGCAGCATCGGCATTGCCGAGCGCGCGCTGGAATTGATGTGTAAACGCCTGAACACCCGTATTGCCTTTGGCAAGCCCGTGGCACGCCAGTCGGTGTGGCACGAGCGCATTGCCGACGCGCGCTGCATGATTGACCAGGCCAGATTGTTGACGCTGAAAGCAGCCTACATGATGGACACGGTTGGCAACAAGGTCGCCAAGGCCGAAATCGCCATGATCAAGGTGGTGGCACCCAACATGGCCTGCCAGATCATCGACTGGGCTATTCAAGCGCACGGCGGTGGCGGCGTGTCAGACGATTTCCCGCTGGCCTACGCCTACGCGCACCAGCGCACACTGCGCCTGGCCGACGGCCCGGATGAGGTACACCGCGCCTCGCTGGCCAAGCTCGAACTGGCCAAACACCTGGCTATGCCGGGTGAAGTGGAAATGCCCGTTACCCGAGGCAGCTGAAGCTACTGAACTTACAAACCCGCGCGGGTCTGCCGCTATGGAAACAGCCAACTAGGCCCGTCATTTCCGGGCATAGAGCCTGCTTCCCTGCATCACAGAACGATGTCGGTACCCAAGCCCGCTAGCGCGGCAGCGCAAGCACTGGTGTACGTCACAGCCGCATGCTGCAATGTTGCGATATCAGCGGGCGTGTACTGCATACGCAAATATGCTTTTCCCCGCAGCAGCATCAGGATAAAAGGTGTCTCTGCATCGGGGCCTGGCACTGGCCATGACAACAGCTGCTCAGCCAGGTTGTTGTCAATCCAGGCGAGCGCATTTTGGCGTTGGTCAGCCAGCACCGTGTAGCGCTCCCAGAACTCTGACGGGAGGCTGGCCCAGCCCACTTCTTCGTACATCGCGAGCCAACGCATTTCTTCCGGCAAGCTGGGATCCGCTGTGGTTTGCAAGGTGTCGGTGTAAATTGCGTAGGCACGTTTTTCCAGTGCCTCTTTAAGCGGGCGGTTCATGATCAGCACGGCCGCGTCTTCGTTGATGCCCAGATCGGCCCGGGCCCGAAGCTCTTCACCGTGAATGTAGTCACGCGATGTCCGTCCGCGCTCAAGCTTCCAGGTTTTTCCGCCGACTTTTCCCGTCAGCATGAAACCATCTCCCATGCCCTCGCTCGCGTAGCTGAAACCCTGGGTTCCAGCCCACTCCGACACCGGGTCAGTTGGTCCTGCCCGCGGTGCCGCCGCCGCCCCTGGCGCAAAGACTTTTTTCAGGCGCTCGAACATGATTTTCGCTTTTCCCTCACAGTGCTTCAAACATCATAGTTCGAAAGGTCATATTCATGCTTACAGCTTATTCCTGACCCACGCCAAATGGTCAGACAGATTACCCGCACCTGAAAAAGTGGTTCGACCTTATTGCCGCCCGCCCCGCCGTGCAACGCGGCGTCAGGGTGTGGCCGATCTGCGCCAACCCCTGCGCGACGACAAAGCCCGTGAAGTCCTGTTTGGCAGCACACAGTATCAGAAGCGCTGAATTGTCAGGGTTGTCGCCCCAAGACCGGGCAAATAATTCGATAGGTCGCTGAATTTCGGGCGCTTCGGGCTATAATATTTGACTTGTCGGAGTGTGGCGCAGTCTGGTAGCGCACCTGGTTTGGGACCAGGGGGTCCAAGGTTCGAATCCTTGTACTCCGACCATTGAATCATCCAAAAAAGCTCACAATTGTGGGCTTTTTTCGCATCTGCGTTTACATTCGCCGTATCCGTTTTTCTGCCCGTAGCTCAGTTGGATAGAGCATCAGCCTTCTAAGCTGAGGGTCGGGGGTTCGATCCCCTCCGGGCAGACCAAAAGCACCGCACCACGCCCTAACGAGCCTGATCGCCAACAACCATTTCGCGCGGAGTAACACCCCACCCGCCGGTATGCGGGCGCGGTGGGCAGCCGCAAGATACTACAGTTTCACGTACTCGTATTCAATCGCATTGGCATTGATACCGCGATCCGGCGGCGCAATCCAGCCGGCCATCTTGCCGGGCTCGGTTACGCGGTGCATCAGGCTGTGGATAAAGGTTTTGTCTTCGTCCGTGGGCAGCCAGTTGTCTTTTTGGGCCTCGAACTCGGCTTCGCTGATCGGCTTGCCTTGCGGGTCGGTGTGCACACCGGCCCAAGAGCCGACGCTGCGGCGAAAACGTGTGTTGGGCAGGCTCAGCTCGAAGTTCACACCCGCGCGTTTGATGCCCATGTTCCAGCGCGTCACGCCGACATTGCAATCCTTCACGTATTCCAAACGCGTGATTTCGTTCATGCCGTTGCGCGTCGAAATGGTTTCGTTTTTCAGCCCGCCCTTGCCGTCCGGCACCTGGATGGTCATTTCCGTCTCCAGCTCCACATGGTCGGCAAACTTCGCTTCGTCCGGACGGCCCTTGATGCCGTTGCTGAAGTAGTTGGCAGCGTTCGATGAGGCTTCCGAGCCGAACAAATCCAGGGAAGATGTGAACCAGAAGTTCATGAATTTCTGGATGGTGGGCAGGTCGATCACGCCGGCCTTGCGCAGGGTATCGACGTTGTCGGTGTCCAGCTCTTTCATGACTTCCAGCGTGCGCTTGATCACGCGGCCGATACCGGTCTCGCCAACAAACATGTGGTGCGCTTCCTCGGTCAGCATGAAACGCGTGGTGCGGGCCAGTGGGTCGAATGCGCTTTCTGCAAATGATTTGAGCTGGAACTTGCCGTCTCGATCAGTGAAATAAGTAAACATGAAGAAGCTCAGCCAGTTGTCCATGGGCTCGTTGAAGGTACCCAAAATGCGCGGCTTGTCCGCGTCACCGCTGTGGCGCGTCAGCAGCTCTTCGGCTTCCTCGCGGCCGTCACGGCCGAAGTGGGCGTGCAGCAGGTAAACCATGGCCCACAGGTGGCGGCCCTCTTCCACGTTGACCTGGAACAGGTTGCGCAGGTCATAGAGCGAAGGGGCGGTGTGGCCCAGCAGGCGCTGCTGCTCGACGGAAGCCGGCTCGGTATCGCCCTGGGTCACGATCAGACGGCGGAAGGCGCTGCGGTATTCGCCTGGCACTTCCTGCCAGACGTCCTGGCCCATGTGGTCGCCAAAGCCGATCTTGCGGTTTTCTTCCTTGTCGGCCAGAAAGATGCCCCAGCGGTAGTCGGGCATGGGGGTGTAGCCGTAGCTGGCCCAGCCGGAGGCGTCCACACCGACGGCGGTGCGCAGGTAGACCTCTTTGGCGTTGAAGTCGCTCGGGCCCATTTCGTCCCACCAGCTCATGAAGGCTGGCTGCCAGTGCTCCAGCGCACGCTGAAGCTGGCGGTTCTCGCCGAGGTTGACGTTGTTGGGGATCAGTGCTTGCAGGTCAATGGTGCTCATGGTGTTTCCTTTGAGGGTTTGTCATTGCGGACTTGATCCGCAATCCATGTCGCGCGGACCGTTGGCTGGCGAAGCATGGATGCCGGATCAGGTCCGGCATGACAGAAAAGTGGCTAAATGCGTTTCCAGTCGAATTTGGCTTTCTTGCCGGTGCCAAAAAGTTTCAGAGCTCCGTCCTCACCCACCGCGTTCGGGCGAATGAAAATCCAGTTCTGCCAGGCGCTGAGGCGACCAAACACGCGTGTTTCCATGGTTTCCTTGCCGGGGAAGCGCAAGGAGGCTTCCATGCCGGTCATGGCGTCGGGTGACATAGAGGCCCGCTCTTCCAGCGTGATGCGGATTTCGTCGTCCCAGTCGATGTCGTCAGGTGTCAGCGTGACGAGGCCAAGCTCCAGCGCCTGGTCGGCGCGCAGCTTGCTGTCCCCGAGTTTCTCCAGCTGGCTGATGGTGGCGCTGTCTTCGTAAAAGCGGGTCTGCAGCCGGCTCAAGCCGTTAACGGCCGGGAACCAGCCGAAGTTGGCGGGGCTCAGCTGCAGCGCAGGCGCAGCGTCGGGTGAATCCGGTAGATCAAGCATGTAGATCCGGTCGCAGGCCAGGGCCAGTTCGTAGAAGGTGCCGGCAAAACACGAGCCGCCATCAACCAGCGCGATCAATGAGCGGCTTGTCACGTCGATGCGGGCCAGCGTGCGGCGCAGCGCGCCCGTGGTTTCCTTCACCAGCCAGTGGTCCTTCAGCTTGGCCAGCACTTCGTCCATGCGGATCACCTGTCCC
>JBKJIV010000166.1:0-5436 GCA_046598365.1 Polaromonas sp.
TTTTTTTGGTATGGTTAATTCATGCATGTGCGCGCACATGCGGGTGCGCGCGTATGGGCGCGCGAGCCGCTATTGTAGTGATGCCCCGGGTATTCCAGACGATGTTCAACCGAAGAAAAGTCATTCAGCTTGTGCCTGCGCTGGCCGCGACCGGCCTGGCTGTGCCTGTCTTGGCCCAGGGTGCGCCGGCGCCCTTGCCGGAGCTGGGAAGCACGCTCAAGCTGCCCACGCTGACGCTGCTTGACGGGGGCACCTGGAGTCCCACTCAGGTGCGGGGAAAGACGCTTGTGGTTTACTGGTGGGCTAGTTGGTGCCCTTTTTGTGCGGTGCAGTCGCCCCATATTGAAGCCCTGTGGAAGGCCCATAGAGCCAGCGGGCTGGAAGTGCTGGCCCTGTCGATTGACCGCGTGCCGGGGGCGGCGCAGGCCTATATGAAGACCAAAGGTTATAGCTTTCCGGCGGCCATGTTGCCGGACGGCGCCCGCTTGCTGGCCAAGCCGCGCGGTTTGCCGGTGGTGGTGGTCCTCAAGGTCAATCGCAGCGGCGGCGGAAAAGTAGTGTTTGCAGAGGCCGGGGAAATGTTCCCCGAAGATGTACAAGGTTTGAAGAAGTTTTTATGAAAACACTGGTGATTGCAGAAAAGCCTTCGGTGGCGCAGGACATCGTCCGCGCCATCACGCCGACGGCGGGCAAGTTTGAAAAGCACGACGAATATTTCGAGAGTGACGACTGGGTCATCACATCAGCCGTGGGCCACCTTGTGGAAATCCAGGCACCGGAAGAATTTGACGTCAAGCGCGGCAAGTGGAGTTTTGCCAACCTGCCGGTGATCCCGCCCTACTTTGATCTGAAGCCGATGGACAAGACCAAGACGCGGCTGAACGCCATCGTCAAGCTGACCAAACGCAAAGACGTGGATGCACTTGTCAACGCCTGTGACGCGGGCCGCGAGGGCGAGCTGATCTTCCGTTTGATTCAGCAGTACGCCAAGAGCAAACACCCGGTCAAGCGACTGTGGTTGCAGTCGATGACGCCGGCCGCTATCCGCGATGGCTTTGAAAGCCTGCGTTCGGAAAAGCAGATGCAGGGTCTGGCTGACGCCGCCCGTTCTCGCTCTGAAGCCGACTGGATGGTCGGTATCAACGGCACCCGCGCCATGACGGCTTTCAACTCGCGCGACGGCGGTTTCTTTTTGACCACCGTGGGCCGCGTGCAAACGCCGACGCTGTCTGTGGTGGTCGAGCGTGAAGAAAAAATCCGCAAGTTTGTCAGCCGCGACTACTGGGAAATCCACGCCAGCTTTCTGGCTGAAGCCGGCGAGTACCCGGCCAAGTGGTTTGACCCCAAGTGGAAAAAAGCCGCGGCCAATGCCGACAACACCGAGCCCGATGCCGAGCTGAAGGCCGACCGCGTCTGGTCTGAGCGCGAAGCGCTGGCCATTGCCGAGGCCGTGCGCGGCAAGGCCGCCACGGTGACGGAAGAGAGCAAGCCCACAACGCAGGCTTCGGGCTTGCTGTTCGATTTGACATCTCTGCAGCGCGAGGCCAACGGCAAGTTTGGTTTTTCAGCCAAGACCACGCTGTCGATTGCGCAAAGCCTGTACGAGCGCCACAAGGCGCTGACCTACCCGCGTACCGATTCGCGTGCCTTGCCTGAAGACTATCTGCCCGTCGTCAAACAAACCTTTGAGATGCTGGCCGGCAGCTCCATGAAGCACCTGGCCCCGCATGCGGCTACGGCGCTCAAGGGCAACTACATCAAGCCCAGCAAGCGCATTTTTGACAACGCCAAGGTGAGTGATCACTTTGCGATCATCCCAACCCTGCAGGCACCCAGCGGCCTGAGCGACGCCGAGCAAAAGCTCTATGACCTGGTGGTGCGCCGCTTCATGGCTGTGTTTTTCCCAAGCGCGGAATACCTGGTCACCACGCGTATTTCGCAGTCCGTCGGTCACAGCTTCAAGACCGAGGGCAAAGTGCTGGTCAAGCCGGGCTGGCTGGCGATTTACGGCAAGGAAGCCGAAGACGAAAACACGGACGAGAAAGACAGCAAAACCCTGGTGGCCGTGAAGCCCGGCGAGATGGTGCGCGCGGAAGTGGTCGAGGCCAAGGGCCTGAAAACCCGGCCACCGGCCAGGTACTCCGAGGCGACTTTGCTGGGCGCCATGGAAGGTGCTGGCAAGACGATCGACGACGACGAGCTGCGCGAAGCCATGCAGGAAAAAGGCCTGGGCACGCCAGCCACCCGCGCCGCCACGATTGAGGGCCTGATCAACGAGAAGTACATGCTGCGCGAAGGCCGCGAGCTGATTCCGACGGCCAAGGCCTTTCAGCTCATGACGCTGTTGCGCGGCCTGGGCGTGGAAGAACTCTCACGCGCCGACCTCACCGGCGACTGGGAGCACAAGCTCGCGCAAATGGAAAAAGGCAAGCTCAGTCGCGAGACCTTCATGGCTGAGATTGCCGACATGACCAAAAACCTGGTGGCCAAGGCCAAGGGTTACGACAAAGACACCATCCCCGGCGACTACGCCACCCTGAGCGCGCCCTGCCCCAACTGCGGCGGCGTCATCAAGGAAAACTACAGGCGCTACACCTGCACCGGCAAAAACGGCGAAGGCTGCGGTTTCTCATTCGGCAAAACGCCAGCAGGCCGCACCTTTGAAGTGGCCGAGGTCGAGCAGTTTTTGCGTGACAAAAAGATTGGCCCACTCGACGGCTTTCGCTCCAAAGCCGGATGGCCCTTCACCGCCGAGATGGTCATCAAGTTTGACGAAGAAACCAAGAACTACAAGCTGGAGTTTGACTTTGGCGACGACAAAAACGCCGAGACCGGCGAGATTGTCGACTTCAGCGCACAGCAATCGCTGGGCGCTTGCCCGAAGTGCGGCGGCGGGGTTTTCGAGCACGGCAAAAACTATGTGTGCGACAAATCCGTGCCGACCAATGCCCAGCCGACACCAAGCTGCGACTTCAAGACCGGGCAGGTGATCTTGCAGCAGCCGGTGGAGCGCGAGCAAATGGTCAAGCTCTTGACTGCTGGCAAAACCGATTTGCTCGACAAGTTTGTCTCCATGCGCACGCGCCGTCCCTTCAAGGCCATGCTGGCTTGGGACGCCGAGGCCGGCAAGGTCAACTTCGAATTTGCGCCGTCCAAATTTCCGCCGCGCAAGACGGCAGGTCCCCCAAGAACAGGAACGGTGAAAACGCCTTTCGGCAAAACCGTCGCGGCAAAGTCAGCGGGCCCTGCTGCCAAAAAAGTGGCTGCAAAGAAAGTCGCAGCGAAGAAAGCGCCTGCGGCAAAAACGGCCAAACCAAAAGCCCCACGCGTCGCCAAACCTGGCAGTGGCCTGAAACCCAGCGATGCGCTGGCCGCGGTGATTGGCTCTGAGCCGGTGGCTCGCACCCAAGTGATCAAGAAGTTGTGGGACTACATCAAGGCTGAAGGCCTGCAGGATGCGGCCAACAAGCGAGCGATTAATGCTGATGCGAAGTTGCTTGCTGTTTTTGGCAAGCCGCAGGTGACCATGTTTGAGTTGGCCGGGATTGTTGGGAAGCATCTGACGGCAGAGTAAGTCGCCCGCCGGAAGGCGGGGCCCTGACCTCACTTAATGCTTAAGACGAAAGAGCTTTGGCAGCCGTCACCGCCGCCAAAAAATCATCCAACACCGCCGCATCATCAATCGTGTCCGAGCCGGGCTGATGAAACTCGGGGTGCCATTGCAGCGCCGCGATGTAGCTTTTGGACCGGTCTTTGCGGCGAATCGCTTCCACGATGCCGTCGCTCACACTGAAAGCTTCGGCTTCAAACTCGGGCGACAGGTCTTTGATGGCCTGGTGGTGAATGCTGTTGACACGGACCCGTTCTACACCGGGGTACAGGCGCGACAGTTGCGAGCCTTGCACGATGTCCACGCTGTGAAAATTCTGTTCGTAGGTCGTTGCGTCGCGGTGGATAAAAGAGTCGGGCACCTGGGTCTGGATGTCTTGAAAAAGCGTCCCGCCATACGCCACGTTGAGCAGCTGCAGGCCGCGGCAGACGCCGAAAATCGGTTTGCCTACCGCTTCAAACGCCGCCACCAGCGCCTTGTCATAGTCGTCGCGCACACGGTCGCCCGACCATTGCTCCTGCAGCGGGGCCTCGCCATAACTACCGGGCCAGACATCCGCACCGCCGTGCAGCACAAGGCCATCGAGCCAATGCGCATAGTGCGCATAGGTCACGTCACCGCGCTGGGTGCTGCCGGTCGGGCAGGGCACCATGACCACCATCGCACCGGTGGACATCAACCAATGCGCAATCGTCTGCTCCACATATTGCAATGTTTTGCCGGTGAAAAGCGAACGCGTCGGATCGGCGTGGGAGAAGCAGGCCGAAAGGCCAATCTTGAGGCGGCGGGCGCTGGGCATCAGGTGGCCCCGGCGCAGCCGTTACGTGGACGAACGGCTTGGCGAAACTTGGAGGAGGTCTTGTTCATGGGGAGGGTTAAGCAGGCGCTCCAGCGGACTGAAGCTTTTTGATTTCCATGTCTGAATGATCTCAAATCAGCGCGGCGGTTCCCGGTTTGAAGTCCTGTTCTGCATCAAACGGTGTATCCATGCCGACAAATCGTACGGTCACTCTGGCACCCGGTGTTTCGGGGTGGCCTGGCAGGTTTGCGTCTTCAATGCTGACTGTGGCGCCGTGTTGCTTGGCAATTTCAAGAACGATGGCCAGCCCCAGCCCGGACCCGTCAACGTTGGTACCCAGCGCCCGGTAAAAAGGCTGAAACACGAGTTCCTGCTCTGAGACCGGAATGCCGGGCCCTGAGTCTTCCACCAGCATCAAAAGCACACCGCTGAAACGGTCGGTCAACAACCGTGCGGTGACCTGTCCGCCCTCGGGTGTGTAGTTCAGGGCGTTGTCGATGAGGTTGCGTGCAAGCTCCTTGAGCAGCGTTGGGTTCGCTTCCAGCACGCTGGCAGGCTCGCCGGGGGGTGGGCCTTCGTAGCCCAGGTCTATGTTTTTTTCGAGCGCGCGCGGCAGCGAGTCCTGGATGGCCTCAGACAGCACCTGTACCAGGTCCAGCGGCTGCTTGGGCAGGCTTCGGCCCGTGGTCTCGGCGCGGGCCAGCGCCAGCAGCTGGTTGACCGTGTGCGTGGCGCGTATGCTGGCGCGGCCAATTTGTTTGAGGGATTTTTTCAGCTCTTCCGTGTCGGTCTCGCGTTGAGCCAAATCGGCCTGCATGCGCAAACCGGCGAGCGGGGTTTTGAGCTGGTGCGCGGCATCGGCAAGAAATCGCTTTTGCGTCGTGAGTGACACTTTGAGGCGGCTGAGCAGGTCGTTGATGGACGACACCAGCGGCGCAACTTCTTCCGGCACGATGGTTTCGTCCAGCGGGCTCATGTCGTCGGACTTGCGTGCGCGTATGCGTTTTTCCAGCTGGTCCAGCGGCTT
>JBKJIV010000073.1:0-4768 GCA_046598365.1 Polaromonas sp.
GGCGCTAATGAAAATCATTTTGGCTTGCCGGTATCCGGCGGCGACGATACGCTGGAGATTTCGAAATCCATCAGATTGAAGTTGGCAAAATCGCCTCCCGCTGATGGTGATGGTGATGGTGATGGTGATAGCGGCTCGTGCGCCACAGTTGGCTCCCGCCCCGGTGCACCGGGAGTGATGAAGGGCTCCTCAGTCTCAAGCGCATTCAAATCAATATCCACTCGCGGTTTAGAAAAAGGATCTTTGATTTTTGAATTCGCTGCGCGGCTCTTGCCTTGCTTGGCTGGCCTGCGCAGAACGCCCGCATCGCTGCTTGCCTCAAAGCCATGTTTTACGCTGCCGGTTAGTCCGGTTTCCACATTCGGCAATGCCGGCAAGTCGAAGTCAAGCAGGCTGGAGTTAAGCGCGGAAGGTGCCTGCTGAATGTCCTTGGCAACGCCGTAAAGAAGAAGCAACTCGCGATAAGCCTCCAGACCAAATACTTCAGCCTGGCCACCGGGCTCGCGAAAAACAGCCTCTTCGATCACTTCAAGCACTTGCGGGCCTGGCCACAAGGACACGATTCGGGACAGCACCGCTTCATGCGCCTCCAGTCCCAAGCTAACCATCATGTATGCATCAAAAGGTGGAATTTCGGCATTGAAAAGGTGGCTGAACTCCACACGCAACTCGTCAAACTCAACTCGGCGCTTCAACTGGTGATAAAGATTGAACAGGTCCAGATAAACGAGTGCGCTGGTCTGGGATTCTGAAATATGACTGCGTAAAACTGCGACGGCCTGTTCATACTGCCCAACGGAGATAAAAAATTCCGCCTGATGCTGCACATCAAAAAGCTCTTCGGCGTTCACTGTGCGGGGCACGTGGGGCATGCTCAGGGCAAAGTCAGAATGCCCGCCTCGCGTCGACCGCCTGAACCCGGAGTCATGCCTTGATGCGGCCCGAGGCGGCCTGGCCGGCGGCACTGCATTCCCACTCCTTTCAGGCGGCAATGAATACAGCAAGTCAGAGTCAGCAGGATGGCTGTCGCGCGCGGCCTCGGCAAGTCCGCTTGGCTCGCTGCTAAACCAGTGGGTCTCGGAAGTCGGCTTTTTAACCCACCAAGGGGTCCGGCGTTGACCACGCGTTAGCAACCAGAGCGCAAAGCCGGAAATCACCAACACCAGCGCAGCAAGCAGGCCCCCTATCCACCACATCGACTCGCGCTGCTGTCGTTGCAGCTGGGTCTGGAGATCAGCCATCGCAATCTGGTTTTTTTGGCTTTCAGCGTTAAGACGCTTCAAATCGGCTTCAATCGAATTTATTTTCTCCGCCTCCCGGAGTACATCCTCCGGTTCAGCCATCAATGCTTTCCACCAGGCTGCGGCCATCGTGCGTTTGCCGGCGCTGGCCTCGGGCAACCCGGACAGCTCACGAGACATTTTGAGCTGAGGCGATGTATCCAGCGAGAGATCCAGAGGTTCCAGCTTGAGCCGCGCAACAGATCTTGGAGCCGGACGCGCGGGGGTGATGCGGGTCGCTGGGCTAATGCCTTCGAGGTTGCGAATCGCCGGCGGGCGGTTTTGACCCGTCGCTGGACGCATACCAGGGGATACGACCAGTGGGGGACTCTGGGGAGAGGACGGTTTGTTGACGGCCTCCTCGCGAGCCGGATCAAGCTGTGGGGCTGCCGCGCCCCGCTGTTGAGGCACCGGGTCAGCAAGCAGCACAAAACGCTTTTCGATGCTTTGTGTACAACCAGCCCGCACCTGCATCGTTACGACCGGCTCGTCCACCGCAACGGTTGTCCGAATTCGGATCAAGGCATCCCGACTGGAAGGCGTTTTTTCCACGGAAACCCGGACACGGGCATTTTCCAGGCGGTTATCGCCGAAAAAAACCTCAGCACTGACGCACGACTCAAGAGAGCTATCTGCTCCGTCAAGCGACAGTGGAATCGAGACAGCCAGTGGCCGACCCAATAACGCAAGTCCCTGGCTGCGCCCAAGGGAAACCGCGAATGCGCTGGATGCTATACCCCAGAATATTCCTGCTATGACCAATCGTGAAAATGTCACTGGAGCAGGCAAAAAATACGCATGCTGCATTTTCACACACCAAGGTAATCCTTGGGGCGAGGTAGCTGAACCCGGGGTTGAATGACCGCAGGTGTTTAAGCCGTCAGCACGTCCGCGCTGACTTGGCGACGATTATCGAGACGGTAACCTGTCAAAGTCATCGGGCCGATAGCCCGTGTCGTAGTCATCGAAGTCCACCAGGGAATCCAGTACCGTCGACTCTGCGGGCACACTGGTATCACCTGATGTGCCTGGAACAAAATGGGCAACATCCCGGCGCGTGACCTTTGCCACACCGGAACCCGTACGATGTTTGGCCGCCATGGCGGGGGGATCGCTTGCCTCTGACAACTGGCTAAGGTCAATATCCAGGCCCAGACGCGGGGAGGACCGGGGTTGCATGGCCAGATCTGGCAAGTGGCTATCAACGCTGCGGCGCGACGCCCCGGGTTCAAGATCGGCGATTTCCCGGGCTACCGCATGCAGCAAAAGGAGGTCGCGGTAGGCTTCCAGGTAAAGCACCTCTGCCGGGTTGCCGGGCTCACGAAAGAGGGCATCTTCAATGACGTCCAGAACGCGGCGGGAACCCCACGCAGCCTGTATCCGTTCGAGCACTGCGTCATTGGCGCTGGTACCCTCTACGGCGTCAGAGGTATAGCTGTCAAACGCCGCAACCTCGGTGTTGAAAACCCGATTGAAGTCGGCTCTGAGATCTTCGTAATCTTCTTCGTTGTCAGTCTGATGATAAAGATCGAGCAAATCGAGATAAACCAGCGCGCTGGTTTTAACGTTGTCGACCAGGTGTTCCCGAAGCAAGGCGATGGCCCTGTCCTGCTGCCCGAGGGAGCTGAAAAACTCAACTTCTTGCTGAAGGTCAAACAGCTCCGGAACTTTAACGGTGCGCGGAACAAAAGGCACGCTCACCGCAAATTTGGCCCGGTCACGAGGCGGCAAAGGCGGAATGGACTCTAGCGCCGCGCGGCGGGACGGCCGCTTCAACTCGTCAAACAGCGACTCATGCAGATCAAGCTCGGCGCCGTCGCCAGAGCCGGAAACGGGCATCGCCGTGGACGACTGGGCCTCGACGAAGCCGTCTGCCGGCCCGCCGGAGCCGGGTGAGCGTTGGCGCGAAAGGAATATCAGCCCGGCTATTGTCAAAAGACCAAGCAGACCAAACAACACAATCCTCACCAAACGGCTTGTCTCGGCCTTTTCAAGCTGGATCTTGCTTTCGGCCATGGCCAGCTGATTTTTTTGCAGCTCCTCGCGCATCTGACGCAGCTCGGTCTCCATGACCTGAACCTTCTCCGCGTCCTGCGCGGCGTCCTGGCCCGTTGCAACTGCGGAACCCGCAGCTGCGGGTGTTTGAACACCCGTCTGCAGCCCGGCGGCGCCAGCTTGCGAGCGCGCTTTGGTCGCGGCAAGCACCACATATCGACGGGACGTTTTTTGAACACAGCCAGCGCGGAGATGTACGGTTACCACCGGACCTTCGACAGGTGTGGACGAGCGAATACGGATCACAAAATCCTGGGCGCTGCCAGATTTTTCTGCCCCTATTTGGACGAGCGATTTGTCAAGCAGTTTGTCAACATAGAAAACTTCCGCATCCAGACATAAGGCCTGGGGGTCGTCGCCTGCATCCAGCATCATCTGAATGGAAATATCCAGCGGTTGACCCAGTACAGCTGAACGTGTGTTCGGACCCAGGGTGAGCGCGACGGCACCGGCTGCCGCGCACAGCCACAGCGCACCTGCGAAAAGATGGCGCTTTTTCAGGATCTCTAAAAAAATGTTCACGAAGTTGATTTTGGCATAGACGTCACAAAACTTGAATGCACGAACCAGGCCCGGCTTTGGGGAGTGCGCCTAAAAGGGTTCTCATTAACCCAGGGCCTATACCCGTTGAAAGCCTTTTCAACAGGCGCAAGCACCCTGCCCAGATCAGTTTACGCCTGTGGCGCGAGCCAGCAAAGGACCACCTTCGCTGGTTGATAATACTTTTCCATGAAACCACGCTTTAAATCTGTAGGCATTGTTGGCACGGGTGCCATGGGCCGGGGCATCGCCCAAATAGCAGCCCAGGCGGGCAGTCAGATCAGGTTGTTTGACGCGAATGCAGTGGCAGCGGGCAAGGCGCGCGATGCGATAGATGCCCAGTGGGACAAACTGGTCGAAAAGGGTCGGCTGGAAGGTCCGCTGGCCGCTGAGTACAAAACCCGCCTGTTGACCGCCGCTACATTGCAAGACTTGGCCGATTGCGATCTGGTGATCGAAGCCATTGTGGAACTTTTGGATGTGAAGAAGTCACTGTTTTCTTCGCTGGAGACTGTTGTTTCACAGCAGACGGTATTAGCTACCAACACCTCTTCACTGTCCGTCACCGCTATTGCCGCTGGATTGAAACATCCGGAGCGCTTCGCCGGCTTTCACTTTTTCAACCCCGTGCCCCTCATGAAGGTGGTGGAAGTCATCGCCGGCCTGAAAACCGATGCAGCCACCTGCAGCGCGCTGACCGACTATGCGAAGCTGATGGGTCACACCCCGGTGCAAGCTCAGGACACGCCCGGATTTATCGTCAATCATGCGGGCAGAGCCTACGGTACCGAGGCTTTGCGCATAGTCAGCGAGGGCGTTGCCGATTTCATCACCATCGATCGCATCCTGAAAGACCAGGTTGGTTTCAAGCTGGGGCCCTTTGAACTGATGGA
>JBKJIV010000113.1:0-12851 GCA_046598365.1 Polaromonas sp.
ATCACCATCACCATCAGCGGGAGGCGATTTTGCCAACTTCAATCTGATGGATTTCGAAATCTCCAGCGTATCGTCGCCGCCGGATACCGGCAAGCCAAAATGATTTTCATTAGCGCCGGACTTGCAATGCACCCGGGTTGACGATGTTGGTAGGCGTGCCCTTGATGAAGTTGACCACGTTGTCAAACGCGGAACTGAAGTACATCTCGTAGCTTTCCTGCTCTACATAACCAATGTGCGGCGTGCAAATGCAGTTTTCCAGCCGCAACAGGGCATGTCCTTGCAAGATGGGCTCGGACTCAAACACATCGATTGCAGCCATACCGGGGCGCCCGCGGTTCAGCGCCGCAATCAGCGCATCCGGCTCAATCAGCTCGGCTCGGGATGTGTTGACCAGGAGCGAAGAAGGCTTCATACGCGAGAGGTCGTCGAGTGTGACTGCTCCACGCGTGTCGTCCAGCAGACGCAAGTGCAAGGTGAGCACGTCGCTGTCCTGAAAAAATTCGGCTTTGGATGGGGCCACTTCAAAACCGTCTGCCTGGGCCCTTGCGCGTGAGGCCTGGCTGCCCCACACAAGAACCCGCATGCCAAACGCCCGGCCGTATCCAGCAACAATTTGCCCGATCTTTCCGTAGCTCCATATCCCGAGCGTTTTTCCCTTGAGTACAGACCCCAGCCCAAAATTGGTTGGCATGGACGCGTTTTTGAGCCCGGCCTGTTGCCAGGCGCCATGCTTGAGATGTGCGACATAGTGTGGAATACGGCGCATGGCGGTCATGATGAGCGCCCAGGTGAGTTCGGCAGGCGCAGTCGGAGAACCAATTCCCTCGGCCACCACAATGCCTCGTTCGGTACATGCTCCTACATCCACATGGCTGCCGACCCGCCCGGTTTGCGCAATCATCTTGAGCTTGGGGAGTTTTTCAATCAGTTGGCGATGCAGATGGGTTCGCTCGCGGATCAACACCACCACATCGGCATCCTTGAGTCTGACCGAGAGCTGGCCGATGCCCTTGACTGTGTTGGTGTAAACCTTGGCCTGATACGCATCGAGCTTGGATGCACAGACCAGCTTGCGCACAGAGTCCTGATAGTCGTCAAGGATCACAATATTCATGCCGGTATTGTGCCTGCAAGTTACGCCACGCCCGCCCCAGCAAAGGCGCAACTTGTACCCGAAGGCAACCGGTTGACCCAGGTTATTCCGGTCTATATCGACCGAACGGCAATAAGGGCGCGACCGAACTGGTCGCGGTCAAGCAGTTGGTCTTGCAGCTTCCCTCTGAGCCATGCGATCAAGCTCGGCACAAACGTCAGCCATGCGACCAGAAATAACCATGCGCCCGGCGCACGCGGGGCTGATGCCTGCTTCAAATTCACGCACGATTTTCAGACGACGGGGGGAGGCGGCTTTTGCCACGGTTTGACATGATTTTTGCCCCTCCGTTCTTGTCGAAAGCGCATTCAATGCTACCGTCTTTGTCGCAAGCGCAGTGCTGCCGGGTAATGGATGCTTGGGCAGGTGCGTTGGCATCTGGTTGCCTGCGGAGGCGGATTGGTCTGGCACAAACAATGCCACAAGGGCCTGCAGAGGTGCCAGCAGAACTGTCAGCACCGGTGAACGTGAAAAACTGGCGATTCCCATGAGAACTCCTAAATTTAGAGGTTTACACAGGCAGGATTACAGGTAAGCAAACGATCCACGAAAGCAGGGTGTTGATCAACTTGTTGACCAAACGCCCGCCACCTGCTGCGCGGAAATGGTGTGAACGGTCTCATCAACTGCAACCGTTCGGCACGAGGCAAATTTACGCTACATCAGCATCGTGTTTCTGATCAGGCCGACAGCCAGTCCTTCAAGCTCAAATGGTTCACCCGGCTCGACCACAATGGTTTTGAAATCGGGGTTTTCGGGCAGCAATTCAATCAAATGCTTGTTGCGGCGAAACCGTTTGACGGTGACCTCATCACCGAGGCGCGCCACCACAATCTGTCCATTTTTGACGTCTTTGGTTTGCTGAACCGCCAGCAGGTCGCCGTCCATGATGCCGGCATCCCGCATGCTCATGCCGCGAACCTTGAGCAGGTAATCGGGTTTGCGTTGAAACAGGCTGCTCTCGAAATAGTATGTATGGTCCACATGCTCCTGCGCCAAGATGGGACTACCAGCAGCAACTCGCCCCACCAGAGGCAGGGCGAGTTGGGCCAGGCTTTGCAACGGCAGGGAAAACTGTTTGAAGCGGGACTCATGGATGGAACGCAAGGTGTCGCTGCGCAGGCGTATACCGCGTGAGGTTCCGCTGACCAGCTCGATAACGCCTTTGCGAGCCAGTGCCTGGAGATGCTCTTCTGCGGCATTGGCTGACTTGAAGCCCAGCTCGTTGGCGATTTCCGCCCGGGTGGGTGGGGCGCCAGTGCGTGCGATGGCGCTCTGGATAAGCTCGAGAATCTGTTGCTGCCGCGCCGTGAGTTTGGGCATTTCGGGAGAATCTTGAAAGCTGCTCATATGGGTGACTCCTCAGGCGAACAAAAGGACCAAACACGTGGACAATCCGTTGCTTGGCTTGGTCATTGGGTAAGACTGTTTTAATACCCAGTAACTGTATTTTCATCCAGTTTTAACGGAAATGCAAGTCCATCACTTATGAAACTTCAAAAAATTGTGATTCTGGGAACCGGTGGAACGATAGCGGGGCGAGCAGCTTGCGCCTCTGACTCCATCGGGTATGTGGCTGCCCAGGTGGGCATAGAGCAATTGGTGGCAGCAATTCCCATGGTCGCGGACGGCGGACCGGTTGAGACTGAGCAGGTCGCTCAAGTGGACAGCAAGGATATGAGCTTTGCGATCTGGGCCGATCTGGCTGGCAGGGTCAATCACCATCTCGCACGGCCTGATGTTCAAGGTATTGTCATCACGCACGGCACGGATACGCTGGAGGAAACTGCGTATTTTCTGCAAGCCGTGTGTAACCCGGATAAGCCGGTGGTGTTGACCTGTGCCATGCGCCCGGCAACGGCAGTTGCCCCGGACGGTCCGCAAAATTTGCTTGATGCCTTAACGGTGGCCCGCCATCCCGGTGCGCGCGGCGTGGTGGCTGTTTGTGCGGGCGCCATTCACAGCGCGCTGGATGTGCAAAAAATTCACAGCTACCGCCTCGACGCGTTCAGCTCTGGCGATGCCGGGCCGATAGGTTGTGTGGAGGCGGGTGATCTCAGGCTATTTAAAAATTGGCCTTCTCGCCAAGAAGGATGGCCTTCCGTTGCCCTGGAAAAAATAGCTGAATTGGGGGGCGACTCCAACTGGCCCCGGGTAGAGATCGTCATGAGCCATGCCGGTGCGAGCGGCGCAGTGGTAGAGGCCTTGCTGGCGCAGGGAGGAGTGCGGGGCCTGGTGGTGGCGGCGACAGGAAACGGCGCTTTGCACCATGCGCTGGAAGTTGCGTTGCGCAAAGCCCAGGCGGCAGGCGTACGGGTGGTGCGCGCAACGCGATGTCTCCAGGGTCGCGTCATTCCCACTGCCGCTGACGCTTTTGCCGATTCGAAAGGCCTGAGCCCGGTTAAGGCGCGTGTGGCGCTGATACTCAGTTTGATGGAGTAGGCCGATGTTCTGCGCTCTCAACTTTTGCGAAGCGCATCAGTCCATCAAAGCCTTGAAGGCTCTTTCGGTGATTTCATCGACGCCGCCCATGCCGCTGATTGCACGGTATTTGGGCGCAGCATCGGGCTCAGCTTTTGCCCAGTTCGAGTAGTAGTCCACCAGCGGACGGGTTTGCGCACTGTACACTTCCAGCCGCTTGCGAACGGTCTCTTCCTTGTCGTCGTCGCGCTGGATCAAGGGCTCACCCGTGACGTCGTCTTTTCCCTCGACTTTGGGGGCGTTGTATTTCAGGTGGTAGGTGCGGCCCGACGCGCTGTGTGAGCGGCGGCCACTCATGCGCTCGATGATGGCCTCAAAAGGAACATCGATTTCAAGCACGTAGTCGAGCTTCACCCCGGCGATCTTCATGGCGTCAGCTTGCGGGATGGTGCGAGGGAATCCGTCAAACAAAAAGCCCTTGTCGCAGTCGGGCTGAGCAATCCGCTCCTTCACCAGATTGATGATCAGATCGTCGCTGACCAGCCCGCCCGAGTCCATGATTTTTTTGGCCTCAACGCCCAAGGGGGTATCTGCCTTGACTGCGGCGCGCAGCATGTCGCCAGTCGATATCTGGGGAATGCCATACTTTTGGCAGATAAAAGTCGCTTGCGTTCCTTTGCCCGCGCCTGGAGCGCCCAACAAAATCAGTCTCATGGATGTCCTCGGATTTCTTGTGAATTGACAGCGAAATGGCCGGCCCTGCGTCGAGGCCTCACTCGCATTATTCTGTCACTTGAGAATAACATGCGCACCCGGCACCCGGCTTACACAAACAGCCGCCGCACGCGCTCCAGATCCTCGGGAGTGTCCACGCCGGTCCCCGGCGCCTCCCCGGTGACATGGACAGCAATGCGATGGCCATGCCAGAGGGCGCGCAGCTGCTCCAGCTGCTCCAACTGCTCCAGCGGAGCCTGCGGCAGGGTTGGAAACTTACGCAGAAAGCCCGCCCGGTACCCGTAAATGCCCACATGTCTCAAGGCCGGGGGCAAAGAAGAGGGTGACGCCCACCACGCCTGTTGGGGGAAATCCCGCGCGGCGGGAATCGCAGAGCGACTAAAGTACAGCGCGGTGTTGCGCGCATCAACCACCACCTTGACCACGTTGGGGTTGAGCAGTTCTTCCAGGGTGCCTATGGCATGAGCGGCGGTGCTCATGACGCAATCGGTGCGCTGCGCCAGCAAACTTGCCACGGCATCAATCAGCGCGGGACCTATCAGGGGCTCATCGCCTTGAACGTTAACCACCTGATCCTCGTCGTCCATGTCGAGTAAATCGCAGGCCTCAGCCAGCCGGTCGCTGCCGCTGACATGGTCAGCACGCGTAAGCACCGCCGAAACACCGAAGGCCTGACATGTCTCAACAATCTCCGCGCTGTCGGTCGCAACGACGGTGCGGGACGCACCACTTTTCAAAGCGCGCTGGGCAACCCGGACGACCATGGGGATGCCGGCGATGTCGGCCAGCGGTTTGTTCGGCAGACGTGTCGAGGCAAGACGGGCGGGAATGAGGACAGTAAAACTCATGCGAAAAGTGTCACAGACCCAGTTCTTCGTCGGTGAGCGTGCGAGCCTCGTTCTCCAGCATCACCGGCAAGCCGTCCCGGATGGGGTACGCCAGACGTGCGCTGCGAGAGACCAGCTCCTGTTTCTCCCGGTCATAGTCGAGGGGGCCTTTGGTCACGGGGCAGACCAGTAATTGAAGCAGTTTGGTGTCCATGGTGGGATGGTAATTGAGAAAGCAGGGGGATCAGCAAAGCATCAAGGGCCGCAAAAAACGCGGGCTCCGGCGTAAATGTCAGCGGCACTGCCAGCACCTCGGCCTGCCTTGGAAAGAGCTTGATGGCGTCCTTCTCCGTACATATCATGACCTTTCCTCTATCAGCCGGTAGTGGATAACTATCAAAACTGTAGTGATCTGGAAGTGACCTTGTTTCAGTCAGCTGCAGACCTCTTGCTCTCAGCATGGCAAAAAAGGCCTCGGGTTTGGCGATGCCGGCCAATGCCAGCAGGGGTTGGTTGGCCAGGGTGCTCAGGGCGATGCTGCTTCCATCAGCGTGCAGCGCATGGTCTGCCAGGCTGCGGCAGGATGTGAACCCCTCGAACGCGGCAATCCCCGCGGTATGAAGAACGAGGTCAACACCCCCGCCACCAACGCGACCGCTGGCTCCCAGACGAGCCGGCCAGGGCTCGCGCAACGGGCCCGCAGGCAGCAGCCAGCCATTGCCGACTCCGCGTTCGTCAAACACCGCAATTTCGATATCGCGATGCAGCGCGTAGTGTTGCAGTCCGTCATCGCAAACAATGACCTGAATATCGGGGTGTGTTTTGAGCAGGGCCCGTGCCGCGTCGATGCGATTATTTGCTACAAATACAGGCACATCGGTGGTCCGCCGAATGAGGGCCGGCTCATCGCCCGACTCCTCAATCGGGGTCTGCGCCAAGACCTCAAGGCATTGCCTGCTTGCACGCCCGTAACCGCGTGAGACCACGCCTGCACGTATGCCTCTCGCTTGCAGATGGCGTACAAGGGAAATGACGGCGGGTGTTTTGCCCGCGCCACCAACGACGACGTTGCCCACCACCACGACGGGCACGTTGACCTTCGCAGCAGGGGATAAACCGGACTGATACAACAGGCGGCGCAACCCTACCAGCAGGCCATATAACTGCGCCAGAGGCAACAGCAGGATGGCCAATGGACCGCGCCGCAGCCAGGCCTGCTGCAGCGTTTGCTCCACGCTTATTTGGCGCCGGCCTGGGCCGTGCTCTGCGTGGCAAAGGTTATCTGCGTCATGCCGCTACGCCGCGCCGCTTCCATCACGGTAATGACGGACTGGTGAGTGGCGCTGGCATCAGCGCTGATGATGATGACGCTGTCTTTGCCAGCCTTGGCGCCCGCGATCAGGGCGGCGCTGATGGCTTCCATGCTGCGTCCTTCCACTGGCGTTTTATTGACCATGTAGCGCCCGTCGCTGCTGACCGCCACGATGACTTCCTTGGGATAGTCACGCTGCTGCTCCGCATCGGCGACAGGCAATTTGATCTGCAGCTCGGTGAATTTGCTGTAGGTGGTGGACAACATCAGAAATATCAGAACTACCAGCAATACGTCAATGAAGGGGATCAGGTTGATCTCGGGCTCATCGCGCGAAGGGCCGTGGAACCTCATGACAAGCCTCCGTCAAGCTGGGCCATAAAGTCTTCGGAAGTGCGGAGGTTCATGATTTGCGCAGCGTGTTCAGGTGCCGCACAAAGCGCTCAGACGCGATTTCCATCGTCAGCAGGTAGCCATCCACGCGGGCCCGAAAGTAGCGCCAGAAAATCAGCGAAGGAATGGCGACGATCAGTCCAAACGCCGTGTTGTACAACGCAATCGATATGCCCTGTGCAAGTTGTGCAGGGTTGCCGCCGGCCGCATTGGCCACACCGCCAGAACCGGATTGGGATCCAAAAATCTCGATCATGCCGATAACGGTGCCCAACAATCCCATCAAGGGCGCAGCTGAGGCGATGGTGGCGAGAGCGGCCAGGTAACGCTCCAGCGTATGGGCGGCACGCCGGCCAGCGCCTTCCAGTGTGGACCGCAGGTCTTCTTCGCTGATGCGCGGATTGACATTCAATGCCCTGAATCCGCTGGCCAGCACCTCCCCGAGCAGGGAGTTTTGCTCTAGATGGGAGACTACATCCGGGCTGGGTACGCCCATGCGGGAGACCGTCAGGGCTTCATCGAGCAGCCGGGGAGGAGCAATTTTTGCTGTTTTGAGGCTGAAAAAGCGCTCTATGACAAGGGCCAGCGCCAAAATCGAGCAGGCCACCAGGGGCCAGATCGGCCAACCTGCGGCTTGTATGATGGAAAACAAAGCGAATCTCCCGGCAGATAATTGCTGTGGATTATGGACTACCCGGGTGTAGCGGCCACCTTCTGTTTTCCCGGGCTTGCGCCCTGCGTGAAAAAGTTGTGATGTAGGACGTAACTCACAGAACTTGTGGATAACTTTGTTAGCAAGTACCCCGTGGAGCGCCCGCAAGCCGCGCCAAATGGTGCGTGTGACAGAACGATGAAAATTTGAGCAGAATAAAACCTATATAAATCAATGGTTTGTACGAATTCATGTGATCTTCCTCGGCAAATGGGCGGTTTTGCCTCGTATCCACGCGCCTCTGTGGAGTATTACCCCCGTCCCGCAAGGGGATTTAGGCATGTCTGATGCTGGGTCAATGCCCGTCGGGGGGGTGACGGGTGTGCGTGTCTGGCCGGTCGGATCGCTGCTTCGCGCCATAGCCGACAGTTTGGAGGCTCGATTTAACCCCGTGGCGGTGCGGGGCGAGGTCAGCGGGTTCTCGCAGGCCGCGAGCGGACATTGTTATTTTTCACTGAAGGACGAGCAAGGCCAGATTCGCTGCGCGATGTTCCGGCGTGCGGCAGGCTTGCTGGACTTTTCCCCGCGCGACGGGCAACTGGTTGAAGTCCGTGGTCGCCTGGGTGTTTATGAGCCAAGGGGGGAGTTGCAGCTGATTGTTGAAACCATGCAATTGGCAGGCAAGGGCAACCTGTTCGAACAATTCCTGCAACTCAAAGCCAAGCTGCAAGCCGAGGGATTGTTTGACGCGGCGAGAAAAAAACCATTGCCATTGCTGCCCAAGGCCATCGGAATCGTCACCTCGTTGGGTGCGGCGGCTTTGCGCGATGTGGTGACCACTCTCCAGCGGCGGGCGCCACACATCCCGGTGGTGATTTACCCCGCCAGCGTACAGGGCGCGCAGGCGCCGGAGGAGTTGCGTCAGGCGATGCGCAAAGCCTGGCAGCGCGCCGAGGTGGATGTGTTGCTGCTGGTGCGTGGCGGTGGACCAATGGAAGACCTTTGGGCCTTCAACGACGAGCAACTCGCCCGCACTTTGGTCGCTTCGCCCCTGCCGGTTATCTGTGGCGTTGGGCACGAAACCGACTTCACCATTGCAGATTTTTGCGCGGACTTGCGCGCGCCCACGCCAACGGCAGCGGCTGAAATGTGCGTTCAGGATCAAAAGACGGGGCTGGACACACTGTATGAGTTGCAGCGGCGCTTGCAGGGCAGCATTGAGCGGCAACTTCAGGGCAATGCCCAGCGGCTCGACTGGGCAGCTTCCCGGGTTAGCCGACCCTCCCACCTCGTGACACGCCAGCAGGCCCGGCTCGCTGGCATGGCGCAGCAGCTGCGTCATGCGGTGAAGTCTCGCCTTCAGCATGAAACGAGTCGTATGCAGACGCAGGAGGCCGCTTTCCCACAAGCGCTAACGCAATCACTTGAGCACCGGCACAGGCGTCTTGAGCGCGCACAATTGCGTCTCGCGCCGCTGGACCCCGCACTTGTGCTGCAGAGGGGTTACGCCTGGCTAGCAGACATGCAGGGTCGCCCGATCACCAGCTCGTCGGAGACAAAACCGGGTCAGGCCTTGCGCGCTACCCTTTCCGACGGAGAGGTCGATTTGACGGTGTCGGCCCCGCGTCTTATTTAGTTTTTACAATGGTTGTTGAAAATAGCTTTCTTTAACCATCACAACACCCCCGAGGAATAAAACATGGAACACAAACTGCCCCCACTGCCTTATGCCATTGACGCGCTGGCGCCGCATTACAGCCAGGAGGCTTTCGAATATCACCATGGCAAGCACCACAACGCCTATGTGGTCAACCTCAACAACCTGCAAAAAGGCACCGAATTTGAGGCCATGACGCTCGAAGAGATCGTCAAAAAATCAAGTGGTGGCGTGTACAACAATGCCGCCCAGATCTGGAATCACACGTTTTTCTGGAGCTGCATGAAGCCGGCTGGCGGCGGCGAACCCGGTGGTGCACTGGCTGCAGCCATCAATGCCAAATTTGGCTCCTATGCTGCCTTCAAGGAAGCTTTCGTGAAGTCTGCCGTTGGCAACTTTGGGTCGGGTTGGACCTGGTTGGTCAAGAAGGCCGATGGCACGGTTGATATTGTTAACACTGGCCCTGCCGGCACACCGCTGACCACCGCCGACAAAGCCCTGATGACGGTTGACGTGTGGGAACATGCCTATTACATCGACTATCGCAACATGCGGCCCAAGTTTGTCGAGACCTTCCTGTCCAATCTCGTGAACTGGTCTTTTGCGGAAGCCAATTTCGGTTGAACCGGTTTTGCTCGTAAGAAAGCCGACATCATGTCGGCTTTTTTGTCTGTGATGCCAGCGGTTGCTGCTAGCGCGCCGTCTCAAATGGCGGGCCGGCGAGTTTGCTGCCGGCCTTGATGCCTTTTTTTGCAAACCAGCCTGCATTCATCTCCAGCACGTAACGCACGGGTTTGTCCGAGCAATGGGATTGCGTGGTTTTCGGTTTCATGTCGGCCAAGTTCACGATGGTGCCGTCATCGGCAACAAAGGCTGCCGTCAAGGGCAGGGGCGTATTTTTCATCCAGAAGCACTGTTTGCTGGCTTCCTCAAACACAAACAGCATGCCTTCATTGCGCGGCATGTCAGTACGGAACATCAGCCCGATCTGCCGCTGCAGGGGCGTCGATGCAACTTGCGCGTCGATCCGGTGCATGCCTGCGGTTAACGGGATCCGCTGCAGATTCCTTTGTGGCCCGTCCTGGGCCATCACTGCGCCAGAGGTCAACAGGACGGAGACTGTGAAGGCCGCGGACGCGCCCTGGACAGCCAGACCGGATGCAAGTTTTTTGAACATGGTGTGATGAGAAGTTGAGCGGGGTTCCAGCATAAACGACGACCATAAAAAATGCCCGCAGAGCGGGCATTTTCAGTCTGCAGCCGAGAATTACTTCTTGGCAGCAGCGGCTTTGTCTTCTTTGGCTTTCTTGGCAGCAGCAGCTTTGTCTTCCTTGGCTTTCTTGGCAGCAGCAGCTTTTTCGGCTTTAGCAGCTTTGGCAGCAGCGGCTTTTTCTTCTTTAGCCTTCTTGGCGGCTGCAGCTTTTTCAGCTTTTTCGGCTTTCACGTCAACTTTGGCCGCTGGCGTGGCTGGCACTGCTGGCGTAGCAGGCATTGCTGGCGTAGCTGGCATTGCAGGCATTGCTGGCTTGGCTGGGGTTGCTGGCGTTGCTGGCGTAGCAGGCATTGCAGGCGTTGCTGGCTTGGCAGGAGTAGCAGCCATAGGGGCGCCCGCGTGTGAAGCGGCAAAAGTGGAAGCGGCGAACAGGCCGGTAATCAGGGCAGCAAGAATTTTGTTCATTTGGGAATTCCTTAATAACGTTTTTGCAAAAATACCCCGATCTTTTCGGAGGTCTTCCAGTAACGGCACCTCTTCACAACCGGTTGACACGCCGCACCAAAATCTTTTCATGAAGGCATTTACGGATAGAATTTAGGGGTTTTTACCTAACTCGCTGAAGTGACGCGTTGACGTTACCAGCCATCACCGGAGACTTCACTACATGTATCAGCACATCAAGGTGCCCGCCCAGGGTCAGAAAATCACCGTCAATGCCGACAATTCACTGAATGTGCCGGACGAGCCGGTTATTCCGTTCATTGAGGGTGACGGTACGGGGGCGGACATTACGCCGGTCATGCTCAAGGTGGTCGACGCTGCTGTAGCCAAAGCCTACGGCGGCAAGAAAAAAATCCACTGGATGGAGGTTTATGCCGGTGAAAAGTCGACCAAGGTTTACGGCCCCGATGTCTGGCTGCCTGAAGAAACCCTGCACGCCGTCAAGGACTACGTGGTTTCCATCAAGGGTCCTCTCACCACGCCGGTCGGCGGCGGCATCCGGTCGTTGAATGTGGCGCTGCGCCAGGAACTTGACCTGTATGTCTGCCTGCGACCGATCCAGTACTTCGCCGGCGTGCCATCGCCCGTGAAAGAGCCGCACAAGACCAATATGGTGATCTTCCGCGAAAACTCGGAAGACATCTACGCCGGTATTGAGTTCGAAGCCGAGTCCGACAAAGCCAAAAAACTCATCAAATTCCTGCAGGACGAGATGGGCGTGAAGAAAATCCGCTTTCCCAACACCTCGGGCATCGGCATCAAGCCAGTCTCGCGTGAAGGCACCGAGCGCCTGGTTCGCAAGGCCCTGCAGTACACCATTGACAATGACAAGCCCAGCCTGACCATCGTGCACAAGGGCAACATCATGAAGTTCACCGAAGGCGGCTTCCGTGACTGGGCTTATGCGCTGGCGGCCAGGGAGTTCGGCGCGGTTGAAATCGACGGCGGCCCGTGGATGAAGTTCAAGAACCCCAAGACCGGCAAGGACATCACGGTCAAGGACTCGATAGCCGACGCCTTCCTGCAGCAAATTCTGCTGCGCCCGGCCGAATACTCGGTCATTGCGACCTTGAACTTGAACGGCGACTATGTGTCCGACGCCTTGGCAGCCCAGGTTGGTGGCATCGGCATTGCACCCGGCGCCAACCTCAGCGACACCATCGCCATGTTTGAAGCCACCCACGGCACGGCGCCCAAATACGCCGGCAAGGACTATGTGAACCCCGGGTCCGAAATCCTGTCGGCCGAAATGATGCTGCGCCACATGGGTTGGACAGAGGCTGCCGACCTGATCATCAGCTCGATGGAAAAGTCCATAGCGTCCAAAAAGGTCACCTATGATTTTGCGCGCCTCATGGAAGGCGCAACGCAGGTCAGCTGCTCCGGTTTCGGCCAGGTCATGATCGACCACATGTAAACCAAGCCGACTGGTGCGGCACTGCGCGCCCGCACCACTCGCTTTGAAGCCGCCGCAGGCACTGCCGGGCGGCTTTTTTCATGGGCTTTTGTCTGTCGCCTCAAAAGTCAATTGGATGCGCTTGATTGTCGCGTTCCCGCCACCAAATTCCCTGTCAGACACACCGGCGTATTCCGATGGCTAGAATGAATTCCATGGCAAGTAAACCCCCTAAGTCCCCCGCAATCCCTAAGGCACCGGTCTTCAAGCCGGACGACGCCAACGGAGGGGATTCTGTCGTGCTTGAGCGGCGTCCGCAGAAAACAAAACCGCCACAGATGTTCCAGGTGGTGCTGCTCAATGACGACTACACACCGATGGAGTTTGTCGTCGAGGTGATCCAGGAGTTTTTCAACAAGGATCGCGAAACCGCCACCCAGATCATGCTGAAGATACATCTGGACGGCAAAGGCGTTTGTGGCGTGTTTTCCAAGGATGTGGCGTCCACCAAGGTGGATCAGGTCACGGAAGCAGCACGAAAAAATGGCCACCCGCTGCAGTGTGTATGCGAGCCCATTGAATAAT
>JBKJIV010000136.1:0-11582 GCA_046598365.1 Polaromonas sp.
TCGACGCGATGAAAAAATGGCATTGAAGAAGGAAATCAACGAACGTTGAATCGCAGGTTCTCGGCGAAACTGGCCACCATGTTAATGCTCAGCGCCACGATCATCAAGTTGAAGGCAGAGGACAGGATGCTGTTGCCTACCCAGCGGATGGCATGCCAGGATCGAGGTCAGCGGCTGGTGCAGAAAAGCGGTCGAATGCAGTAAACTTTTTGAACTAATATCGATGGAGACAAAAATGCAACTTGGTATCCTGATAACGGCACTCACTTCACTTGCTGGCTGCGCTGGCACCACGGTTAACGAACTGCGATCACCAGACGGTTCAAGCATGAAAAACGTGAAGTGCAATATGGACTCGCAGAAATGCTTTGTCTCGGCCTCCGAAAGCTGTAAAGAGGCGGGCGGCTCATACCAGGTGGTATCGAGTCACAGCAATGCTGGCGGTACTCTGGCTGACATTCTTCCTGGCCCCGTAACTTGGTACAACATGACCTATATGTGCGGACCGTCGGATGGCAGGATGCCCGAGTTTGCATTCAGAGGACAGGGATACGTGCCGCCTCCGGTGATTGTGAACCAGCCTCAGCAACAACGTCCGCGCCCCACTACCACCAATTGCACGCGAAGTGGAAGTAGCGTCAACTGCACAACTTACTAGCAGCCCGCTTCGTGCGTTTAGGGGCTCGTGCCAAGGGATCACCGTTTCAACGCCTTCGTCCGTGTAGTTGCCTTGGACTGCTCGTTGGCCTAAGTAGATTGCACTTTAGCTTATTCAACATCCCCATCATCTCTGGGAGATCATTGGGCACGAACGGTCAAGAAAAAAGCCCTGTAATCAATGAATTACAGGGCTTTCCTAGTTTTGGCGGAGCGGACGGGACTCGAACCCGCGACCCCCGGCGTGACAGGCCGGTATTCTAACCAACTGAACTACCGCTCCTGGTAGTGACAACATTCGCTCTTGCGAGCCAAGTCGCCTGCTTGCGCAGGCTTGATGTTGTCCGACTTGTGCCTTGTGCACCACACGAGGTGTGGCGAATGCTGGCGACCCCACGGGGATTCGAACCCCGGTACCTACCGTGAAAGGGTAGTGTCCTAGGCCTCTAGACGATGGGGTCTAAACCTTGGAACTTCCGGCAAGCAGGTCTTTGCAAACCCGCTCAAAAAAACTCAACTCAAAACTTTTTCGACAATATTTCAGGACAGTTGATTGGTGGAGGTAAACGGGATCGAACCGATGACCTCTTGCATGCCATGCAAGCGCTCTCCCAGCTGAGCTATACCCCCGTACCGTCCTGCAATGCGGGTTTCCCTGCAATTGTCGAGCCTTGAATTATAGCCCGAAATTCAGGGCGCATTCAAGCGGTTGAGGCGGGCAATCACCTGTCCCCGGTCCATCAAAGCCAAAAAAGCATCGAGCGACGGTGTTTGCTGCCGGCCAGCGATCAATACGCGCACCGGCATGGCCAGTTGCGGCATCTTCAGCCCTGTCTCGCCAAGCACTTGTTTGATGGCCAGGGCAATGCCCGCTTTACTCCACTCGCAGCTCGTCAGCAGCTCTGCCAATTTCGCCACGGCCGGCATGATGCCAGCGGGAACATGCGTCTGGATGTCTTGCGCGCTGACAGGCTCTTCGCCGAGCAATACACCGATCCACTCCGCCAGTTCCACCAGTGTGCTGCAACGGTCTTTAAGCAAAGCGCAGGCCGACACACGGCGAGCCGCGTCAATCTTTGCCAGGGATTGCTCGCTCAGGAAAGGCGCTACCAACTGCGCGAGAACATCATCGGACATTGCTTTCAAGTGCTGGGCGTTCACCCAGCGCAATTTGGCTTCGTCAAACTGCGCCGCACTTTTGCCGAGGTGATCCAGATTGAACCATTGCAAAAACTGTTCGCGACTGAAAATCTCATCGTCACCGTGACTCCAGCCCAGCCGCGCCAGGTAGTTGACCATGGCGTCGGGCAGGTAGCCTTCTTTCGCGTACTGCGTCACGGCCTTGGCGCCGTTGCGCTTGCTCATTTTTTCACCCTGCTCATTGAGCACGGTGGGCAGGTGCGCATACACCGGCACTTCTTTTCCCAGGGCGCGGAAGATATTGATCTGGCGCGGCGTGTTGTTGACGTGGTCGTCGCCGCGAATCACATGGGTCATGCCCATGTCAATGTCGTCGACCACCACGCAGAAGTTGTAGGTCGGCGTGCCGTCGGGCCGCGCAATCACCAGGTCGTCTAGTTCATCGTTGCTGATTTCGATGCGGCCCTTGACCTTGTCTTCCCACACCACGCTGCCGCCTTGCGGGTTCATGAACCGCAGCACCGGCTGCACGCCCTGGGGCACTGGAGGCAATGTCTTGCCAGGGGCTGGGCGCCAGGTGCCGTCGTAGCGGGGTTTTTCTTTGGCGGCCATCTGCTTTTCGCGCAGGGCATCCAGCTCGGCCACGCTCATGTAACAGGGGTAAACAAGGCCATCAGCCTGCATCTGTGCGAGAACAGCTTTGTAGCGGTCCATGCGCTGCATCTGGTAAAACGGTCCGTCGTCGTAGTCCAGGCCAAGCCAGCGCATGCCTTCGATGATCACATCAACGGCTTCCTGGCTGGAGCGCTCGACGTCTGTGTCTTCGATGCGCAGAACAAAGTCACCGCCTGTAGCGCGGGCAAAAGCCCAGGGGTAGAGGGCCGAGCGGATGTTGCCGAGATGAATAAAACCTGTGGGCGAAGGTGCAAAACGCGTTCTTGTTTTCTGTGTCATGTCAGGGCGTCCAGGCCACCAAGGCCACGCAGCAGGTCGGCCTTCAGGTCTTCAATATGCTCCAGTCCCACGGCCACACGAATCAGGCCCTGCCCGATGCCGGCGGCCTGGCGCTGCACTTCACTCAAGCGCCCATGCGAAGTGGTGCCCGGGTGGGTGATGATGGTTTTGGTGTCGCCAAGGTTGGTGGCAATGCTCATCACACGTACGCTGTTGATGACGTGAAACGCATTGGCCCGCGCCGCTTCAGGGCTGTCGCCGCGGACATCAAAAGACACCACCGCCCCGCCCTGGCCCGACTGCTGGCGCATGGCCAGATCGTGCTGGGGATGCGACGCAAGGCCCGGGTAGTAAACGCGTGAAACGGCAGGTTGCTTTTCCAGCCACTGCGCAAAAGCGAGCGCATTGGCGCTTTGGGCCTGCATACGAATGCCGAGCGTTTCCAGCCCCTTGAGTACGACCCAGGCGTTAAACGGTGAGAGCGTCATGCCGGCGGTTCGAACCACCGGGCCAAACACGTCGACGATCAATTTCGAAGGGCCACATATCGCGCCGGCCATGACCCGGCCTTGGCCGTCCAGGTATTTGGTGCCGGAGTGAATGATCAGGTCAGCACCCAATTCGACCGGCCGTTGCAGCGCAGGCGTACAGAAACAATTGTCCACCGCAAGCAAGGCGCCCACGCTGTGCGCCAGATCGGCCAGCGCAGCGATATCGCAGACATCGGTCAGCGGGTTGGTGGGTGTTTCAGCAAACAGGAGTTTGGTGGTGGGCCTGAGTGCGGCCTTCCACTCACTTGTATCGGTCTGCGACACAAAGGTGGTCTCGACACCAAACTTCCCAAACTCGCGGCCGATGAGGTTGATGGTGGAGCCAAACATCGAGCGCGAGCAAATGACGTGGTCGCCAGACTTGAGCAAGCCCATGCACATCATGAGAATCGCGCCCATGCCGGTGGAAGCACCGATGGCGGCTTCAGTCCCCTCCAGCGCAGCAAGACGCTGCTCAAAGCTGGTCACCGTGGGGTTGGACGTGCGGCCGTAGGTGTAGCCCTCTTCAGTTCCGGCAAAACGCCGGGCGGCGGTTTCGGCATCCGGCTGCACAAAGCCGCTGGTCAGGTACAGCGCTTCGGAGTTTTCCCCGTACTGGCTGTGCTCCAGCCCAACGCGCACGGCAAGTGTGTCGCGGTGCAGGTTGTCGGGCAGTTTCTTGGGCGTCATGCTTCAGGCCTCTTGCGGATTGGGCAGCGCCAGGCGCGAGACATCGACGTCTCCTTCTTCGCTGCTGTCCACCCGCTCTGCGTTCATTTTTTCAATGGTCTCCAGCGTGACGTCGCCGGTGATGTAAACGCCATCAAAACATGATGCGTCAAAACCGTCGAGGTTTTTGTTCAGCGAACCGATGGCGCGTTTCATGCCTTCGACATCCTGATAAATCAGGGCATCGCAACCGATGGCGACGCGGATTTCTTCAACAGTCTTGTCGTGCGCCACCAGTTCGTTGGAGGTTGGCATGTCGATGCCGTAAACATTGGGGTAACGCACCGGCGGCGCGGCGCTGGCCAGGTACACTTTTTTGGCACCGGCATCACGCGCCATCTGCACGATCTCACGGCTGGTGGTGCCGCGCACGATGGAGTCGTCCACCAGCAGCACATTGCGGCCCTTGAACTCACTGGCAATCACGTTGAGTTTTTGGCGCACCGACTTTTTGCGCACGCCCTGCCCCGGCATGATGAAGGTGCGGCCTACATAGCGGTTCTTCACGAAACCTTCGCGGTAGGGGATGCCCAGCAGGTGTGCGAGTTGTGTCGCGCTGGGGCGGCTGGATTCAGGGATGGGGATGATCACATCAATCTCATTGGGCGGCACGGTGGAGACCACCCGTTTGGCCAGCGTTTCGCCCAGGTTCAGGCGCGCCTGATACACCGAAATACCGTCCAGCACCGAGTCGGGACGGGCGAGATAAACAAATTCGAAAATGCAGGGCTTGAGCTGCGCATTGGCTGCGCACTGCTCGGCATGCACCGCGCCTTGCAGGTCAACAAACACGGCTTCGCCCGGCGCAATGTCGCGCTCGAACTGGTGGGCTGTGCCCTCCAGCGCGACCGACTCGCTGGCCACCATCACGGTGTTGCCGCTTTCATTCTGGCCGCGCCCAATACACAAGGGACGAATACCGAAGGGGTCACGAAATGCCAGCAATCCGTGGCCCGCGATCAGCGCCACCACAGCGTAAGAACCTTTGACACGTTTGTGCACGCCGCGCACCGCAGCAAACACGTCGACCGGTTTGAGCGGCAGGCCGCGGGTTGTTTTTTCAAGCTCATGCGCCAGCACGTTCAGCAGCACTTCAGAGTCGCTGTCGGTGTTGATATGGCGGTGATCGGTGTTGAAAAGCTCGGCCTTCAATTCCGCCGCGTTGGTCAGGTTGCCGTTGTGCGAGAGCACCAAACCGAAAGGTGCATTAACGTAAAACGGTTGCGCTTCGTCTTCACTGTAAGCGTTGCCTGCAGTGGGGTAGCGTACCTGGCCCAGCCCCACCGTACCCGGCAGGGCGCGCATGTTGCGCGTGCGAAACACGTCACGCACCATGCCTTTGGCTTTGTGCATGAAAAATTTGCGTCCCTGCTGCGTGACGATACCCGCTGCATCCTGACCGCGATGTTGCAGCAGGAGCAGCCCGTCATAAATCAGCTGGTTTACCGGGGCGTTGCTGACAACGCCGACTATTCCGCACATATGTTTCCGTTCATCACATTGCCATTCATCAGAGGTACTTTGCAAATTGCTCAGGCAGCACGGGCTTCAAACCCTTGAGTGCTGCCGTTAAAACTTCAGCGCCTTTGGACTCTTGCCACCACAGGCTGGACTTGAACGCTGTCATGTTGATCACCACAGCCGCTGCCAGCAACAAAATCAGGCCGCGCACCAAGCCAAAAGCGGCACCCAGTGTTCTATCCACTGGCCTCAGGCCCACGGCCTCCACCAGTTTTTTAATCAGCACCGCCAGCAACCCGGCCACAAACACGGCCAGGATGAATATCAGCGCAAACGCCGCCGCATAACGCACCGGACTGGCCGCCCCCTGCAAGGGAAGCTTGGTCGCCAGTTCAGGAGCGAACCACTGCGCCAGATAAAACGATAGGGCCCAGCCAATCACCGACAGGACTTCATACACAAAACCACGCCACGCACCAAGGATCAGCGACACCGCCAACACCCCCAGCAAAGCCATATCGGCGACAGCCACCGCCTACACCCTACAAGGTCAGGATAGCCGCCGGCAAATCAAGTCCTTTGATCTTGCTGGCGGCCTTGTCAGCATCGGCTTTGGTGGCAAAAGGCCCGACCCGAACCCGAATGCGCTTGCCGTCTTTGGTATCTGCGACCTGGGTGTAGGTTTTCAGGCCCGCTTTTTCCAGCTTCTGGCGTACTTCTTTCGCTTTGTCTGCATCCGAAAAAGCGCCCACTTGTACGACCAGCCGCCCGTCTGCTTCCGGAGCCGCCTTGCCTTCCAGCAAAGCCTTGGCACGAACGGCTTCATCAATCACAGGCGGCGTTTTAGCGGCCACCTTGGGTTCTGGCTTTGGTTCAGCTTTTGGTTCGGGTTTCGGATCAGCCTTGGCTTCTTTTTGGACCGGGGCGGACGCTGCAGGCTCAGGGGTTAACGCCTTTTTTTCAGTCACTATTTCTTCGCGTGGCGTGAGGCTGGCTGGCGCGGCCACTTTGCCGCTGGCAACCTGCGGCGCGACGGGAATGACCAACGGTTTGACCGCGTTTTTGGCAGGAATTTCAATCGGGATATCAACCGCCACGGGACGGGGCTGGGTATCAAAAAGCAAAGGAAAACCCACCACGCCGGCCAGCACCAGCACTGCAGCACCAATCAAGCGGTGCTTGGCTCGTTTGCGCAACACTTCCACGCTCTCGGACGAAACGGCCGAACCGGCGGCTTTTGCTGAGGGTTGGCTGCGACGAAAGTTGAAAAGGGGCATGGGCGGGGTCTAGGTTGATGAAGCGGGGCGATGCGGCGGGGCATGCGGCGCAAAAATTCGGGGCAGGCCGTCTTTCAAAATCCCCCCCACCGTATAGAACGATCCGAACACAACGATTCTATCAGCGGGGTCTGCGGCGGCGATGGCTGCCTGAAGGGCTTGCACAGGGCCCTTGTGGGTGCTGGACAGCACATCCGGGCGGGTGTTCAACCCCTGCCATTGCGCCATCAAGTCCGCGCCGGACGCAGCGCGATTTGTTGGTAAATCGGTGAAGTACCAGCGGTCGACCAGGGGGTTGACCCGCGCGAGCATCGCAGCCAGGTCCTTGTCGGCCATGGCGCCAAACACCGCATGGGTGCATGGATAAAAGCCCATGGCGTCCAGGTTGGCGGCCAATGCCGCCACCGAATGCGGGTTGTGCGCCACGTCCAGCACCAGCGTGGGCTGGCCGGAAATAATCTGGAAGCGTCCCGGCAGCTCTACCATCGCCAGCCCGTTACGCACCGCTTGCGCTGTCACCGGCAGGCGCTCACGCAGGGCTGTCAAGGCGGCGAGCACCCCTGAAGCGTTAACCAGCTGATTAGCGCCGCGCAGAGCCGGGTAAGCCAGGCCAGCGTACCGCCTGCCCCTGCCTGCCCATGCCCACTGCTGCTTGTCGCCAGAAAAATTGAAGTCGTGCCCGAGTCGCCACAGGTCAGCACCCACTTCGGCGGCGTGATTCAACACGCTTTGCGGCGGAACGGGATCACCCACCACCACCGGCTTGCCCGCGCGCATGATGCCGGCTTTTTCGCGGCCAATGCTTTCACGGTCATGGCCCAGCAGTTCGGTGTGGTCCAGGTCAATGCTGGTGATGAGTGCGCAGTCCGCGTCAATGATGTTGACCGAGTCCAGCCTGCCCCCCACGCCCACCTCCAGAATCACCGCATCCAGATTTGACGCAGCCAAGAGGCTAAAGATCGCCAGCATGGTGAACTCGAAATAAGTCAGCGAAGTCTCGCCGCGCAAGGCCTCGACGCGCGCGAAATGCGGCAACAACTGGTCCGCTTGAGCCATCTCGCCGCGGATGCGGCAGCGCTCCTCAAAATGAACCAGATGCGGCGAGGTGTACAGACCCGTGCGGTAACCGGCCTGCTGCAGGATCGCTTCCAGCATCGCGCAGCTGGAGCCCTTGCCATTGGTCCCCGCCACGGTGATAACCGGGCAGTCAAAGCGCAAGCCCATGCTGTCGGCAACGCCGCGCACACGGGCCAGGCCCAGGTCGATAGTGGTTGGGTGCAGCCGCTCGCAATGGGCCAGCCAGTCGTCAAGGGTGTTCAGATTGTCCATAGAGGCTTGTATTGTCACCGCTGGCACGCCAGCAATTACCGGAACAGTTGATTTGCACACTGAATTTGCTATTTATTCAATAGCGTACATTCCTTGCAAACAATGGGTTGGCCTCTTATTTTTATACGAGCTGTGCCAAAATAATCCCATGATCACTGTTTACGGTATTTCCCATTGCGACACCGTCAAAAAAGCCCGTGCGTGGCTCGACGGCCACGGACTCGCTTACGAATTTCATGACTTCAAGAAGCAGGGCGTGCCCCTACCACGCCTGATAGCGTGGGAACAAGCGCTTGGATGGGACAAACTGCTCAACCGCAAGGGCACAACATGGCGAAAACTGGGCCTTGAGACCCAGACGGCCACTGTCGATGCCGCCAGCGCGGTCGAATTGATGCAATTGCACACCAGCGCCATCAAGCGTCCGGTGGTCGAATGGTCGGGACCGAACGGGCCGGTCAGTGTGGGTTTCGACGAGGAAAACTGGGCCGGAAGGCTTCACCACCAGCCTTGACGCTCTGTGTAAAGCACACGAGCTTTACAGTGCTACCCGCCCCGCAACAGTACCCAAAATGGCTCTGTTTCATTAAACTCGCGAGTGTCACTCTGGCCGCCTTGGCCACCACCCCATCCATTGGGTCGAAAGAGGTTCAAACCATGAAAAAAGCAATTGTTTTGTCTGCCGCCACAGGAGCAGCCCTGAGCCTGCTTGCCAGCCCTGCATCGGCCACGGACATTCTGGCGCGTGTCCTGTCCAGCACCCCTGTCGTTCAACAAGTCAGCGTACCCCGGCAGGTGTGTACTACCCAGCCCATGATCACCGAATCACCCCGGTCGGGCGCGGGCGCCGTGATGGGTGCCATTGCAGGTGGCGCCATGGGAAATGCGATTGGCGACGGAGGAGGCCGCGCGCTGGCAACAATGATCGGACTGATCGGTGGTGCCATGCTGGGCAGCAACATCGAAGGCGCCAACCAGCAAGTCCAAAACGTGCAGCAGTGCAGTGTTCAGACCTCGTACGAAAACCGCACCTCCCACTACAACGTGGTTTACGAATACGCGGGCAAACAGTACAGCGCACAACTGGTAAACGACCCCGGGCCTTATGTTCGGCTTCAGGTTACGCCCGTCGGCGCCGTGCCTGCCCCGCAGTCCAACGTGCAGCAGGGTTACGTTCAGCCCTATAGCCCGGCTCCGGTGCAGCAGTATTCCCAACAACCCATTTACGGACAGCCTGTCTACGTGCAGCCAGCGCCGGTCGTGGTGTACCCGGGCTACTACCCCCGGCATTACTACCCTCCGGTGGGCATGACTTTTAATTTCGGATACAGCCGGGGTAGCCATGGCCACCATGGGCATTGGCGTTGAGCGGCAAGCCGCCCTTTTTTGCCGCCCTCAGGCTTACAGCGTCGTCTGAATCAGCGCGCCCTTGAATAGCACCGGCCCCGTAGGTCCGCTGCCCGGTGGCACACCGCCCTTGGGTTCCAGCGTGATCGCAAGCGTCGGCACTTCCTTCACATCGCGGTCGGTCGCTGTGAGCCGGATGACTTTCTCACTGCCCAGCACACCGAGTGATTTGGGACCACCGGCTTGCGGCAGCGCCCACAGTTCGAGTGACTTGTCGGCGCTTTCCTGGAACCCACCGACTCGCTTGAGCACGAGCTTGTTATTTTTGGGATCAAAGGTGACAAGCATTGACGCTGCGGCTTTATCGTCAGCCAGCACGGCGACGTACTGAATTTCCGGCGTCGCGGACAGCTTGGCACTCAACTCCTGAACCTGGCCATTGAGTGTGCTGTTCAGGTTGACGCCGGTCACCACAGCCAGCACCGCCGCCATGGCTCCGGCTGCCGTTGCACCGCGCCACAAGCCCAGGCTGGCCCACCAGCCACCAGACGATGCCGCAGGCACCTGCCTTGCGGCCAGCATGCGTTGGGCTTCTTTTTCGGCGGTGACGAGATTTTGAATGCGCTTCCAGACCGCGGGGCTGGGCGCTGCCTGCGGCTGCAGCTCCGTCACAGAAGCCAGGCGGCTTTGCCAGATCAGCGCCGCGGCCCGCACTGGAGCGTGCACCCGCGCCAGCGCTTCAAAGCGGCGGCGTGCGCCACCGCGCAAGGTGCCCAGCGCATAACTGGCTCCAAGCTGGTCAAGCAGCGATGGGTTTCGGATCAAATTCATACATCACCTTCTTCCGAAGTTTCCCGCCCCACTTGGCGGGAACAAACATATCAAAAACATTCAGCAATAACATTCAGGCCCATCGCACTCAGGCAAAGCGCGACATGCAGCCGCGCAACTGCTCCAGCCCGCGTCGGATCCAGGTTTTCACCGTGCCCAGCGGGAGCTTGAGCTGCTCTGCAAGCTCGCCGTGGCTTAAATCACGCAGGTAGGCAAGACTGACCACCTCACGCTGCTTGTTGTCCAGCTGGCTCAGGCACTGGTGCAGCGCCAAAGCTTGCTCGCCGGCCAAAGCCGTGTCCATCGGGTTGGCGGAGTCGCCTTCAAGTGTGTCGCTGAGCACGTCGTCCAGTTCGACCCCCTGGTCGGCCCGCTCCGAGGTGCGTCGTCGCAAAAAATCGAGCCCACGGCTGCGCACAATCAGGCACAGCCAGGCCATGGGCGGAGAAAGGGTCGCCTTGTAGTCGGCAGCTATGCGCCAGACGTTGAGAAAGGCCTCCTGCAGAACGTCTTCAGCCCAGCTCTTGTTGGTCACGACACGCACTGCTACACCGTAGAGCTTTGACGAGGTCAACTCGTAAAGCTCTTTGAGAGCCGCTTCGTCGGCCAGAGCAACGCGATCAATCAAGGCAATCAATTGGGTATCTGGGCTTTCTGCATTCATGGACATCATTGTCCTGCATAACCGATACGCCCAAAACAGGCCAATGGATTCAACGTTGCCCCCCGCAGACAGTCCCGCGTGACCTAAAATCGCCTGTTTTGCGCCTGCCGTCACCGTGCAGGCCTTTTGCCACGCCAATTTACCGAAATCACCATGACTACCGAAAAAATTGACAACGTCAGCGTCACCACCAAGGCTAATGTGTATTTCGACGGCAAATGCGTCAGCCACGGCATCACGTTTGCCGATGGCACGAAAAAATCTGTCGGTGTGGTGCTGCCATCGACGCTGACCTTCAACACGGGTGCGGCGGAGATCATGGAGTGCGTGGCCGGATCCTGCGAGTACAAACTTGCCGGAAGCGACGCTTGGGTGAAGTCCTCGCCCGGGGAAAAATTCAACGTGCCGGGCAACTCGAGCTTCGACATCCGCGTTGGCGAGGCCTACCACTACATCTGCCACTTCGGCTGATCCGCAGGGCAACTTACTCCTGATTTCATAGCAGCTTGCGCAAAAATTACAACGGCTAGAGGCCACTACATGTCCAACACCATCCTGCAAAACATCCCCGCCGGCCAAAAGGTCGGCATCGCCTTCTCCGGCGGCCTCGACACCAGCGCCGCGCTCTTGTGGATGAAACAAAAGGGCGCCCTGCCCTACGCC
>JBKJIV010000006.1:0-25228 GCA_046598365.1 Polaromonas sp.
CAAGGACAGCGTTGGGCGGTCCACGGACAACGGGTTTGCGATTGACACCAAACATATCCAAACCCAGGTGCTGGTTGAAAACGGCGGCACCGTGGTGATTGGCGGAATTTTTGAGCAGACTGAGCGGGAAGACGTAACCAAGGTGCCCTTTCTGGGCGACTTGCCGGCCGTAGGAAATTTGTTCAAGACCCGCACGCGCACGGCCAACAAGTCAGAATTGCTGGTTTTCATTTCACCGAAAATGATAACCAACGGCGCTCCCCTGCGCTAGATTGAGTTTCACCCCGCCTTCCCGCGGGACGCTCGTCCGCTTTCCTTGTGCGTTTCATCGTTATCGACACGGTTGCCTTTTGACTACACCTGCCCATGTCGCTTTTGTGGGTCTCCCGGGCTCTGGAAAGTCCTCGGTCGGACGCCAGCTCGCCAAACGTTTTGGTTGGGCTTTTCTGGATTCCGATCATGTCATCGAAAGTCGCGTCGGACTGTCCATTCGCGAATTTTTTGAGCGGGAAGGCGAGGAGGCCTTTCGTGACCTTGAGCAGTCGGTCATTGATGAGTTGACGCTAGGTCCTGCCTGTGTGTTGTCAACCGGCGGTGGTGCTGTGCTGCGCGCGGCTAATCGGCAACACCTGAAAGAGCGGACCCACGCCGTTTACCTGCACTCCCCGCCAGAAGAGGTATTTCGTCGCCTTCGGCACGACCAAAACCGTCCTTTGCTGCAAGTAGCCGACCCGCTCGCGCGTTTGCGCGAACTTTATTCTGTGCGCGATGCCTTGTACCGCGAGAGCGCTCGTATCGTCATTGAAACTGGACGCCCATCGGTTTCAAGCTTGGTCAATAACGTCGCGATGCAACTTGAACTGGCTGGTATCGCGGTCGCTCCTCCAGCCTGACAGGAAAACCGCTTTTGGAGCAAAGTGGGTAAGGGCAGAAGCGCCACAGTTTGAACTATAGTCGCGTCCGCCAGGTCATATATCTCCCGTAACGGCTGCCTCTACACTTGTGGGTATGCAGAAAATTTCTTCAAAGGCTGATAGTCAGCAAGTGTTCATCTCTCTCAATGAGCGCAGCTATTCCATAGCCATCGGTAGTGGCCTGCTGGGTAATCCGGCCAGTTACGAAAACCTTCCCTCCGCTCATACCGCCTTGATTGTGTCCAACAACACGGTAGCACCTCTCTATGCTGCGTCGTTGCAGGAGGCGCTGAAGCAGCATTATCAAAGGGTACTGCTCGTGGCCCTGCCCGATGGCGAGGCGTACAAGGACTGGCCTAACTTGCAGTTGATTTTCGATGCGTTGCTTGAAAACGGCTGCGATCGTAAAACCGTACTTTTTGCGCTTGGCGGAGGGGTGGTTGGCGATATGACCGGTTTTGCCGCCGCTTGCTATATGCGAGGCGTTCCCTTCGTGCAGGTACCTACGACCTTGCTGGCTCAGGTGGATTCGTCAGTGGGCGGAAAAACCGCCATCAATCATCCCTTGGGTAAAAACATGGTGGGGGCGTTTTATCAGCCGCAGCGGGTGATCTGTGATCTGGATGTACTCAACTCGCTGCCGCCTCGCGAGCTTAGCGCCGGGCTTGCGGAAATCATCAAGTACGGACCTATTGCAGACATGGACTTTTTCGACTGGATCGAGTCGAATATGGATGCCCTGCTGACGCGCGACAGGGAGGCGTTGGCATATGCTATTCGTCGCAGCTGCGAAATCAAGGCCGTGGTCGTCGCCCAGGATGAACGAGAGGCGGGACTGCGAGCTGTTCTGAATTTTGGGCATACTTTCGGTCATGCCATCGAGTCTGGTATGGGTTACGGTCAATGGTTGCACGGGGAGGGCGTGGGTTGCGGCATGGTGATGGCAGCCCGCTTGTCGCATGCGCTGGGTCTTGTTGACACTTCTTTTGTTGACCGCTTGCGCATCCTGATTGCGCGTGCTGGACTGCCAGTGACCGGTCCGACTCTCTCGCCAACCGACAATGCGGGTCGGTACTTGGAGCTGATGCGCGTGGATAAAAAGGCAGAGGCCGGCGAGATCAAATTTGTCGTCATTGCCGCCCCTGGCAGCGCAGCTTTGCGCAGTGCGCCAGACGCGCTCGTGCGATCTGTCATTGACTCATGCTGCACTTAAGCCTTCAACTCATGTTGGCCATAAAAATGGCAGCAAACTTTGTCCTTGCTCAAAGGGCATGCTTTCGCTTCCATGTTTGAAGCGTGACCATGCTGGCCTCCTACGCCTGTGACCCGTTGGAGTCGCGCGGTCGACGCTACATTGAAGCACCGGCGCCGACCCGCTCTGCCTTTCAGCGAGACCGTGATCGCATTGTTCATTCAACCGCGTTTCGTCGGCTGGTGTACAAGACCCAGGTATTTTTGAATCACGAGGGCGATCTTTTTCGAACCCGGCTGACGCACTCCCTCGAAGTCGCTCAGCTGGGGCGTTCCATAGCACGCACGCTGAATTTGAACGAAGACCTGGTGGAAGCTATCGCCTTGGCGCATGACCTCGGGCACACCCCGTTCGGTCATGCGGGGCAGGATGCCCTGAATAGTTGTCTCAAAGCTCACAACCCGGATAGCGCGGGCTTTGAGCACAATCTGCAGAGTCTGCGGGTTGTCGACATGCTGGAAGAGCGCTACCCCGATTTCGACGGATTGAATCTGTCATTTGAGACACGGGAAGGCATTCTCAAACACTGCTCGCGGCGCAATGCCCGGCGCATTGAAGCGGTAGAGCCGGGCGGTGTCGCTGCGCGCTTCATGGTTTCACCCGGGCAGCTAGCGCAACCGGGCCTTGAAGCCCAACTGATCAATTTAGCGGATGAAATCGCCTACAACGCGCACGATATCGACGACGGCGTGCGCTCCGGTCTGTTGACTCTTGAGCAGCTCGAAGAAGTCGATCTATTCGATCAATACCGGCGAGAAACGCTGGCGCAGCATCCCGGCTTGCAAAACCGCCGCTTGTTGTTCGAGACCATACGTCGCATGCTGAGTGCGCAAGTCTACGACGTGATGGATGCCACTCGGCGGGCCTTGCGAGATGCGGCACCCGATAGCGTGGACGCGGCCAGGCACTGTCGCCCGCTCGTGTGTTTCAGCCATCAAATGGTTGCCAGGTCGTCGCTCCTGAAGCGCTTTCTGCTACAAAATTTGTATCGACATGCCCAGGTGGCGGAAACAACACTAACCGCCCAACAGGTCGTACGCGACCTGTTCGCCGCCTACATGGCTGACCCTGCGCAGATGCCTCAGGCGCATACCGATCGGTTTGATCGCCTTGAAAGCAGTTCGGGAGCAAGCCCGGATCGCCACCCCAAGCCAGAACGTGTCGTCGCAGACTACATCGCCGGGATGACGGACCGATTTGCGTCCAAAGAGCACGAGCGATTGCATGGGCGGGTCGCCTTCCCTCTGTAAGAGCAGGCTATTTCAGTACGGCCGCTGCGTCGATTGATCAACACGATCGGGTTTACCCCGTAAAACAGCGTATTTGCATAGCGTTATGACGGGTTAGCATTTACATGGCTATCATTTTTGTCGCGCAAGGATTATTCTGCAATTGAGCGTTCAATTTGTTACGAATGATGGATTCTGCAGGGGCAGGCATCAATCGTGCTTGACGCATGTGAACTATCAAGAGGTGTGTCATGAAACTGAATCGACGTGAAATTATTGCTGGCGGATTGTCAACGGCCGCGGTACTCGCTAGCCCTGCAGTGTGGTCGCAGGCGGCGAAAGGAGCGCGAAAACTGGTTGTCGGGCAATCCGTTCCCTTGACGGGGGCCGCAGACCAGATCGGGCTTGCCTATCTCAACGGCGCCAAGCTCTATTTCGATGCGATCAATGCCAAGAATGGCGCTGCCGGCTACAAGATCGAGGTCAAGGCGCTCGACGATGGCTACGTCCCAACCAAAGCCGCCGCGAACGCCAAGCAATTAATAGACGATGGCGTCGATGCGCTGTTTGGTTTTGTCGGTACTGCCAGCTGCGACGCGGCCTTTGCTGCCGCCAAAGACAGCAACACCTTGTTCTTTGCCCCATTTGCCGCATCCGATACGCTGCGGGACGCTGCGTTGAGCAATGTATTTCACGTTCGACCGGCGTTGGCCGATGAGGCCTACAAGATGGCGCGACACTGCGCGACCCTTAATCAGAACCGCATCGCTGTCTTTGCCGAAGACGATGCGATGGGACGCGCCGGTCTGGCTGCGGTCAACCAGGCATTGATAGACCTCAAGCTTCCCCCGATAGTTGCCAGTGCCTTTGCGCCGGTGAACAGCGCCAAGGTAGATGCGGCCGTCGCATTGCTGGCTAAAGCTCAGCCGCAGGCGATTATTCAGGTCAGCTTGTTCAACACGTCGGCCGCTTTCATCCGGGCCATGCGCAAGACAGGGTTTGCCGGACAGTTTCTGAACTTCTCAGTGGTCGGAATTGACCCCCTGTTCACAGCGCTGGGCAAGGAAATCGGTGGAGTCGTGATCTCGCAGGTTGTGCCATCGCCCCGAAGCGCAGGCACGCCCATCATCAAGGAATATCTTGACGCGGTGAACCAGACAGATCAAAGCCCGAGTTATGAAAGCGTAGAAGGATATATCGCGGCGCGAACTTTTGCAGAAGGCGTACGCCGCAGTGCATCAGGTGGCGGCAAAGTGGATCGATCTGGTCTGCAAAGAGCTTTCGAGGGCATGACCGACTATGACGTAGGTGGTTTTCGCGTCAATCTGCGCGCGAAAAAGTATGAGTCAGTGCGGCTTGTAGACCTGGTTACCATCACGCCTGATGGCAAAGTAGTTCGGTAGACCCCTTGGCCCAGACGGTTATGGGCGGCGGTCAAGCGCGACAACTAACGAGGTCAAAATAATCGGGGTCAGATTCCACTTATGATGGTGCAGTTGTATCACGCACCTTCATGGCTAGACTACCCCGACTGACTCTCCCTGGTTATCCACACCACGTTATTCAACGTGGCAACAACCGGCAGACCATTTTCTCGTCAACGGCTGACTACCAGATGCTGCTGGGTCTGATCGAGGAAAATGCCAGGAAATTCGGTGTTTCCCTGCATGCCTATGTGCTCATGGGCAACCACTTCCATTTGTTGCTTACTCCGGAATCATTGGATGGGTTACCGCGGATGATGCAGGCCGTAGGCAGGCGTTACGTGCGCTATTTCAACGACTCGCAGCTTCGCACGGGTACTTTATGGGAAGGTCGTTATCGTTCGACCCTGATCCAGACAGATGCTTATCTGCTTGCTTGCATGGCGTATATCGATCTCAATCCTGTGCGCGCCGGCCTAGTTGTCGAGGCGCGTGACTATCCGTGGTCCAGTCATGGCAGGTATATCGGCCTGCGCAACGACAAGTCAGTGACGCCGCATCCGCTTTACTGGACGCTTGGGAACACACCTTTTGCCCGCGAAGTAGCCTACGCCGAACTGGTCAAGGGTGGTGTGCCGGCTGACCAGCAAAAAGCTTTGACCGATTCAGTTTTGAGTGGGTGGGCGCTGGGCGATCCTGACTTCGTCGCCGAATTGCAAAAACGCACTGCTCGTAGAGTAGCTGAAATACCGCCCGGTCGCCCCGCTCGCAAAACCCCCGTCACTGGTCCTTAAGCGGCATTTGCGCGCCTTAGGAGTACTTGCGATTTTAATATGTCCCCAATTAATAGAACAACCATGGCATTTCCATTTAATTGGAATCTGACCCCATTTATTTCGTTTGGCATTGTTGTTGCTCTGTTTTATGCTCTTCCATCGATGTAAAAAATTTGAAACTTGGCAGAGCACGGGCCTGTTCTGCCTTTTGAAAAGGAGTGCGCCATGACTACGGCTGCTGAAATCAAACATTTCGAACAACACGGCTTATACAGCCCCGCCAACGAGCACGACGCCTGCGGTGTCGGTTTTGTCGCACATATCAAGGGCCACAAAAGCCACGCTATCGTTCAGCAGGGTTTGAAGATTCTTGAAAACCTCGACCATCGCGGCGCAGTGGGTGCCGACAAATTGATGGGCGACGGCGCGGGCATTCTGATCCAGCTGCCAGATGCGCTGTACCGCGAAGAAATGGCAAAACACGGCGTCAACCTGCCGCCACCCGGGGAATACGGCGTCGGCATGGTATTTTTGCCGAAAGAGCACGCCTCACGTTTGGCTTGTGAGCAAGCGCTTGAGCGGGCTGTGCGCGTCGAGGGCCAAGTCCTGCTGGGGTGGCGCGACGTGCCGGTCAACCGCGACATGCCGATGTCGCCAACCGTGCGCAAGAAAGAACCCATCCTGCGCCAGATATTCATCGGCCGCGGCAACGATGTCATCGTGCAGGACGCGCTCGAGCGCAAGCTCTATGTGATCCGGAAAACTGCCAGCGCAGCCATCCAGCGCCTCAAGCTCACGCACAGCAAGGAATACTACGTTCCCAGCATGTCCAGCCGCACCGTGGTCTACAAGGGCCTTCTGTTGGCCGATCAGGTCGGCACCTATTACATGGACCTGACTGATCCGCGCTGCGTCTCGGCCCTGGGCTTGGTGCACCAGCGTTTCTCGACCAACACATTCCCCGAGTGGCCGCTGGCCCACCCCTACCGCTACGTAGCTCACAACGGCGAGATCAACACCGTCAAGGGTAACTACAACTGGATGAAAGCGCGCGAAGGCGTGATGTCGTCACCCGTGCTTGGCGCCGATCTGCAAAAGCTTTACCCGATCAGCTTCGCCGACCAGTCAGACACCGCGACTTTTGACAACTGTCTCGAACTTCTGACCATGGCCGGTTACCCAATCAGCCAGGCGGTGATGATGATGATTCCCGAACCCTGGGAGCAGCACACCACCATGGACGAGCGGCGCAAGGCGTTCTACGAATACCACGCCGCCATGCTGGAGCCGTGGGATGGCCCGGCTTCCATCGTGTTCACTGATGGCCGCCAAATTGGCGCGACGCTGGACCGCAATGGCCTGCGCCCCTCGCGTTACTGCGTGACCGACGATGACCTGGTCATCATGGCGTCGGAGTCCGGCGTGTTGCCCATTCCCGAGAACAAGATCGTGCGCAAATGGCGTCTGCAGCCTGGAAAGATGTTCCTGATCGATCTGGAGCAGGGTCGCATGATCGACGACGAGGAGATCAAAGCGACGCTGGCGCACAGCAAGCCCTACAAGCAATGGATCGAGAACCTCCGCATCCGCCTCGACGACGTGCAGGCTGCGACCGTGCCTGCACCAACCGACGGTCAGAAGATGGGCTCTGACGAAGCCAGCGCAACATCTGCTTCCAGCTCTGGCCTGACAGAGTCGCCTTCGTTGCTGGATCGCCAGCAGGCCTTCGGATACACCCAGGAGGACATCAAATTCCTGATGTCGCCAATGGCCGTCAATGGTGAAGAGGGCACCGGCTCCATGGGCAACGACAGCCCGCTGGCTGTGCTGTCCAACAAAAACAAGTCGCTCTACAACTACTTCAAGCAGTTGTTTGCGCAGGTGACCAACCCGCCTATCGACCCGATTCGCGAAGCGATCGTGATGTCGCTGGTGTCCTTTATCGGACCCAAACCCAACCTCCTGGACATCAACCAGGTCAACCCGCCCATGCGGCTGGAAGTCAGCCAGCCCGTGCTCACGGTTGCCGACATGCTCAAGCTGCGGGACATCGAGACGCACACACAGGGCAAGTTCAGAAGCTACACGCTTGACATCACTTATCCCCTGGCTTGGGGCCACGAAGGCGTGGAGGCCAAGCTCGCTTCGCTGTGTGCAGAAGCGGTGGATGCCATCAAGAGCGGCAAGAACATCCTGATCGTCAGCGACCGGGCCATCAGCCCCACGCAAATCGCCATTCCGGCGCTGCTGGCCTTGTCGGCCATTCATCAGCACTTGGTCAAGGAAGGCCTGCGCACCACGGCAGGTTTGGTGGTGGAAACCGGTTCGGCCAGAGAAGTGCATCACTTTGCGGTGTTGGCCGGTTATGGCGCCGAGGCCGTGCATCCCTACCTCGCGATGGAAACCCTTGCCGAGCTGTCGAAAAACCTGCCAGGAGACCTGAGCACTGACAAGGCGGTCTACAACTACATCAAGGCGGTGGGCAAGGGCTTGTCCAAAATCATGTCCAAGATGGGCGTGTCCACCTATATGAGTTACTGTGGCGCGCAATTGTTTGAGGCGATTGGTTTGAACCGGCGCACCATTGACAAATTCTTCACTGGCACGGCCAGCCAGGTTGAAGGCATGGGTGTGTTTGAAATTGCTGAAGAGGCTTTGCGCATGCACAAAGCCGCTTTCAGTGGCGACCCGGTGTTGGCCCATATGTTGGATGCCGGTGGCGAATATGCATGGCGCGTCCGTGGCGAAGACCACATGTGGACGCCGGATGCCATTGCCAAGCTGCAGCATTCCACCCGCGCCAACAACTGGAATACCTACAAAGAGTACGCGCAACTGATCAACGACCAGAACCGCCGCCACATGACTTTGCGTGGCCTGTTCGAGTTCAAAATTGATCCATCCAAAGCCATTCCGATTGATGAGGTCGAATCGGCCAAGGAGATCGTCAAGCGCTTTGCTACCGGCGCCATGTCGCTCGGCTCTATCAGTACCGAGGCGCATGCCACCTTGGCTGTGGCCATGAACCGCATAGGCGGCAAGAGCAACACCGGTGAAGGCGGCGAAGACCCCAACCGTTATCGCCAGGAGCTCAAGGGCATACCGATCAAGCACGGTGAAACCCTGAAAAGCGTGATCGGCGAAGGCGTGGTCGAAGTTGATTTGCCATTGCAAGATGGCGACTCCTTGCGCTCGCGCATCAAGCAGGTTGCCTCTGGCCGCTTCGGCGTCACGGCCGAGTACCTGGTGTCCGCCGACCAGATCCAGATCAAGATGGCGCAGGGTGCCAAGCCCGGGGAGGGCGGCCAGCTGCCCGGTGGCAAGGTCAGTGAGTACATAGGCGCGCTGCGTTACTCCGTTCCCGGCGTGGGACTGATTTCGCCGCCGCCGCATCACGACATCTATTCGATCGAGGATTTGGCGCAACTGATTCACGACCTGAAAAATGTGAATCCGCGCGCCAGCATCAGCGTCAAGCTGGTGAGCGAAGTCGGCGTTGGCACAATTGCTGCCGGTGTGGCGAAGGCCAAGTCCGATCACGTGGTGATTGCTGGGCATGACGGTGGCACGGGCGCTTCGCCCTGGTCTTCGATCAAGCACGCTGGCTCGCCGTGGGAGATCGGCCTTGCCGAAACCCAGCAGACGCTGGTGCTCAACCGCCTGCGCGGCCGCATTCGCGTTCAGGCTGACGGCCAGATGAAAACCGGCCGCGACGTCGTGATCGGCGCACTGCTGGGCGCTGACGAGTTTGGTTTTGCCACTGCACCGCTGGTGGTGGAGGGCTGCATCATGATGCGCAAATGCCACCTGAACACCTGTCCTGTCGGCGTCGCCACGCAAGACCCGGTGCTGCGTCAAAAATTCAGCGGCAAGCCGGAACATGTCGTCAACTATTTCTTCTTCGTGGCCGAAGAGGCCCGCCAGCTGATGGCGCAGTTGGGTGTGCGCAAATTTGACGAGCTGATTGGCCGCGCCGATCTGCTCGATACCCAGAAGGGCATTGAACACTGGAAAGCCAGTGGCCTGGATTTTGGTCGTTTGTTCTACCAGCCGAATGTGCCTGCCGACGTGCCCCGTTTGCATGTAATGCAGCAAGACCATGCTTTGGAAAAAGCGCTGGACGTGCGCCTGATTGAAAAATCAAAAGCAGCTCTGGAAAAAGGTGAAAAAGTCCAGTTCATCGAAGTCGCACGTAACGTCAATCGCACCGTGGGCGCCATGCTGTCGGGCGAGCTGACGCGCCGTCATCCGGAAGGTTTGCCGGACGATACCCTGCGCATCCAGCTTGAGGGAACGGGCGGCCAGTCCTTCGGCGCTTTCCTGGCCAAAGGCATCACCATGTACCTGATTGGCGATGCCAATGACTACACCGGCAAGGGCCTGTCGGGTGGCCGCATTGTGGTCCGCCCCAGCATAGATTTCCGCGGTGAGGCCGTCAAAAACACCATTGTCGGCAACACCGTGCTCTACGGTGCCACGACGGGCGAAGCCTTCTTCAGTGGCGTGGCTGGTGAGCGATTCGCAGTTCGTCTGTCGGGCGCCACCGCGGTCGTAGAAGGCACGGGCGACCATGGCTGCGAATACATGACCGGCGGCACTGTTGTGGTCCTGGGCAAAACGGGTCGCAATTTTGCAGCCGGCATGAGCGGCGGCGTGGCGTATGTGTACGACGAAGACGGACAGTTCGCCAAACGTTGCAACACGGCCATGGTGTCACTGGAAAATGTCCAGCCTGCCGCTCAGCAGGAAGCTGGAGCCGACCATGGACTCTGGCACGGTGGCAAGACCGATGAGGCGCAACTGAAAAAACTGCTGGAAGACCACAACCGCTGGACCGGCAGCAAGCGCGCCCGCGAATTGCTGGACAACTGGGCAGAAGCGCGCGGCAAGTTCGTCAAGGTGTTCCCGATGGAATACAAGCGCGCACTGGGTGAGATGGCTGCTAAGAAGGCGGCCTTCGATACATCTCCCAAACCGGCAGGTAAAACATCCGTCAAAGTCGCCAAAGCGGCAGCGTAATCAAGAAAGTATCTGGAGTAGCCTCATGGGAAAAGTCACCGGTTTCATGGAATTCGAGCGCATCGAAGAGGGTTACAAGCCCGTCCCCGAGCGGCTGAAAAATTACAAAGAGTTTGTGATTGGGCTTGATGACGCGCAGGCCAACAAGCAGGCGGCGCGATGCATGGACTGCGGTACGCCGTTTTGCAACAGCGGTTGCCCGGTCAACAACATCATTCCGGATTTCAACGACATGGTGTTTCGCGCTGACTGGAAAAGCGCGATTGACACGCTGCACAGCACCAACAATTTCCCGGAGTTCACCGGGCGTATTTGCCCGGCGCCGTGTGAAGCGGCGTGCACCTTGAACGTCAATGACGACGCGGTGGGCATCAAGTCCATTGAACACGCCATCATCGACCGCGCTTGGGCCGAAGGTTGGGTCAAGCCACAACCGCCCCAGCACAAGACCGGGAAAAAGGTAGCCGTGGTGGGTTCCGGTCCAGCCGGCATGGCTGCAGCGCAGCAACTGGCGCGCGTGGGTCACGACGTGACCTTGTTTGAGAAAAACGACCGTGTGGGCGGCCTGCTGCGTTACGGCATTCCTGATTTCAAGATGGAAAAGATCCATATCGACCGCCGTGTCCAACAGATGCAGGCGGAAGGCGTGACTTTCCGCACCGGTGTCATGGTCGGCGCTGCCCAGGACCCGTTGGGCAAAGACTCCAAAGTCACCAACTGGGCCAAGGAAACCATCACGCCCGAGCAATTGCAGAAGGAGTTTGATGCCGTCCTGCTGACTGGCGGTGCTGAGCAGTCGCGCGATTTGCCGGTGCCGGGACGGGACCTGGCTGGCATCCATTTCGCCATGGAGTTTTTGCCGCAACAAAACAAGATCAATGCAGGCGACAAACTGAAGGACCAGTTGCGCGCTGATGGCAAGCACGTGATCGTCATTGGCGGCGGCGACACCGGCTCCGACTGTGTGGGCACCAGCAATCGCCATGGCGCAGCAAGTGTGACGCAGTTTGAGCTGATGCCCCAACCCCCCGAAGAAGAAAACCGTCCCATGACCTGGCCGTACTGGCCCATCAAGCTGCGCACCTCTTCTTCCCATGAGGAAGGCTGCGAGCGCGAATTTGCCATCTCCACCAAGGAGCTGATGGGCGACAACGGCAAGGTCACCGGCCTGAAAACGGTGCGCGTTGAGTGGAAAGACGGAAAGATGCAGGAAGTGGCCGGCTCCGAGCAGACGCTCAAGGCCGATCTGGTGCTGCTGGCCATGGGGTTTGTGGCGCCCGTGTCGGCTGTGCTGGACGCGTTCGGCATCGAGAAGGACGCCCGCGGCAACGCCAAAGCCAGCACCGATTTCACCGGTGGTTATGTAACCAACGTGCCCAAGGTGTTTGCGGCCGGCGATATCCGCCGTGGACAGAGCCTGGTGGTGTGGGCGATCAGGGAAGGCCGTCAGGCCGCTCGCTCGGTCGACGAATTCCTGATGGGTTACAGCGACCTGCCGCGCTAGAACAGCTCCGATCCCCGACTTTCGCCAGGCGACCGTTAGACGTTTGACGTTACGATGAGAGTAAGGGCTATTGGCGCGGATATTCAAGGGGCTTGAGCCCCAAGCCCTTATCATTGGGCAAACGTAATCAAGCTGGCTCTCGCCAGCTTTCCCCTTTTCATGTCCGATCGCTCGCCCTCCCTGATTGAGTTTAAGCACGTCTCCTTCGCCTATCCCGGCGGCAAGGGTGATCGTGTGATCCTGGGCGACGTGACCCTGTCCGTGCCACGCGGCAAGGTCACCGCGCTCATGGGCGCCTCGGGCGGCGGAAAAACGACGGTGTTGCGTTTGATCGGAGGCCAGCAGAAGGCTAACACGGGCGAAGTGCTGTTTGACGACTGTGACATTGGCCGGCTGAGTCAGACCGAGCTTTACGCCGCACGTCGGCGCATGGGCATGTTGTTCCAGTTCGGTGCGCTGTTCACCGACTTGAGCGTCTTCGACAACGTGGCCTTCCCGTTGCGCGAGCACACCTCCCTCACGGAAGAGCTGATTCGCGACATCGTGCTGATGAAACTCAACGCGGTTGGTCTGCGCGGTGCCCGCGACCTGATGCCCAGCGAGATTTCCGGCGGCATGGCCAGGCGGGTGGCGTTGGCGCGTGCAATCGTGCTGGATCCAGAGCTGATCATGTACGACGAGCCCTTTGCCGGGTTGGACCCGATTTCCCTGGGCACCGCCGCACAACTGATTCGCCAGCTCAATGACACGCTGGGCATCACCAGCATCGTGGTTTCGCATGACCTGGAGGAAACCTTCCGGATTGCCGACAAGGTCATCATCCTGGCCAATGGCGGTATTGCCGCGCAGGGCACGCCGCACGAAGTGCGCAACTCCACAGACCCGTTGGTGCACCAGTTCGTTAACGCGCTGGCTGAAGGGCCTGTGCAGTTTCACTACCCGGGCCCGTCTGTCGCCGACGACTTCGGGCGCCAGCCTGGCGACCGCAAAGGGCGGCGATTATGAGCAAATTTGTAACCCTGGTGTCCGACCTCGGTTTTGCCACGCGCAGCAAGCTTGCCGAAATGGGTTATGGCGCCCGCCTGATGCTGCGGCTCCTCGCGTTGACCGGGCCGGTTTTTCGGCGCTTTGGCCTGATCCGCGACCAAATCTTCTTTCTGGGCAATTACTCGCTGGCCATCATCACGGTTTCGGGGCTGTTTGTCGGGTTTGTTCTGGGTCTGCAAAGCTACTACGCGCTGCAGCGTTATGGCTCTTCCGAGGCTCTTGGCCTGCTGGTGGCGTTGAGCCTGGTGCGTGAATTGGGGCCGGTGGTAACTGCTTTGCTGTTTGCGGGCAGGGCCGGCACCGCCCTGACGGCAGAAATCGGCCTGATGAAGGCCGGCGAGCAGCTCTCGGCCATGGAAATGATGGCGGTGGACCCGGTTCGCCGGATACTCGCTCCACGCTTTTGGGGTGGCGTGATTGCCATGCCTCTGTTGGCCGCGGTATTCAGCGCTGTCGGCATCATCGGCGGCTGGGTGGTTGGCGTGTTGATGATCGGGGTGGATGCTGGTGCCTTCTGGAGTCAGATGCAGTCTGGGGTGGACGTCTGGCGCGACGTTGGTAACGGCGTCGTTAAAAGTTTTGTTTTTGGCATCACCGTGACTTTTGTTGCCCTCTATCAAGGCTTTGAGGCTCAAGCCACCCCTGAGGGCGTTGCCCGCGCCACCACGCGCACTGTTGTACTGGCTTCGCTGGCGGTTCTGGCTCTGGACTTCGTGCTCACGGCGCTTATGTTTAGCGTGTGATTTATGTCACGTCAAAATTTCTCTGGTTCAATGCGAAAATTCATTACTCACCCACTGCCCGGCGTTTGCCGCGACCAGTGCCGTTCAAGGAATCACGATGCAACGCTCTAAAAATGACCTCTGGGTCGGCCTTTTTGTGCTGGCCGGCGCAGCAGCCGTTCTGTTCTTGGCGCTGAAATCGGCTAATTTGCTGAGCTTGAACTTTGACAAGTCCTACCCCGTAATCGCCAAATTTGACAATATTGGCGGTTTAAAACCGCGCGCAGCTGTCAAAAGTGCGGGAGTCATCGTCGGGCGGGTTGAAAATATTACTTTCGATGACAAAAGTTACCAAGCCAGTGTTAATCTGGCGATGGAGACTCGTTATTTGTTTCCCAAAGACAGTTCGCTGAAGATCCTCACCAGCGGCTTGTTGGGAGAGCAATATATCGGTGTTGAAGCGGGTGCTGACGAAAAAAATCTGGCGGCGGGCGATGTGATCAAGCAGACACAGTCGGCCGTGGTGCTGGAGAACCTGATCAGCCAATTTTTGTACAGCAAAGCGGCGGACAGTTCCGCCTCAAGTACTGCCACTCCGGCAGGGACGAGTGAAAAGAAATGAAAACACGTATATCGATGAAATGGCCCGGCCTGTGGGCTGGCTTGCTGGTCCTCGCCATGCTGCAGGGGTGCGCGACAGGACCTAACCCGCGCGATCCGTTTGAACCCTTCAATCGCAGCATGAGCCGCTTTAATGAAGGTCTGGACAAAGCCATCGTCAGGCCGGTTGCTCAGGCTTATCAGGACGTGATGCCCTCTCCAGTGCGCACTGGCGTGAATAACTTTTTCGGAAACCTTTCGGACGTCTGGTCGTTTTTCAACAGCGTCTTCCAGTTAAAGCCGCTGGCCGCGAATGAAAGTCTGATGCGCGTAGGCGTCAACACTTTCTTCGGCTTGGGTGGGGTGCTGGATGTAGCCACCGAAATGGGCCTCGAGCGCAATCGCCAGGATTTCGGGAAAACGCTGGGCCGCTGGGGTGTGGCCACCGGTCCCTATCTCGTGCTGCCAGTTCTGGGCTCTTCCACTGTTCGTGACACGGCCGCGCTGGTGGTAGACGCCAAGGGTGATCTGGTGATGCATGTTGACCATATCCGTACCCGCAATTCCCTGTATGTCCTGCGGGCAGTTGACCAGCGTGCGAGTTTGCTGCGCGCCAGCGATGTTCTGGATCAGGCGGCGTTGGACAAATACAGCTTTACGCGTGACGCCCATCTGCAGCGGCGAGGCGCCGTGCTTGAAACCAGGGTTAACGGTGACAAACCAGAGGCCGAGGAACGCTATGACTTGCCTGAGGCAGCACCGAAGACGCCGTCCAAGTAAAGAACATTTACAAGACTGATTCAAAACTTCACCTGATTGGCCGAACGGAAGCGCTGAACTGTCGTCAAATCAGTGGTCTGCCATCAGATGTGCAACTTCAGCACATGCGGCCCGGCCGGGCGGGCATTTGTTCCCCTTCGAAAGATATCCATGAACCGTCGAATTTTTAGTCATGTTGTTGGTGCATCCCTCGCGTTGGCCCTGCTGGGTACCAGTTTCACCGTGCGGGCCGCCGACGAGGCACCTGACGCGCTGATCAAACGGACCTCGAGTGAGGTCCTCGACAGCATCAAGGGCGACAAATCCATCCAGGCTGGTGATGCGGCAAGGATCATTGCGCTGGTTGACAGCAAAGTCATGCCCCACGTCAACTTCACACGCATGACTGCGGCCGCAGTGGGGCGTAACTGGCGTCAGGCCACACCAGAGCAGCAAAAGCGCCTGCAGGACGAATTCAAGACATTGCTGGTGCGTACCTATTCCGGCGCTTTGTCGCAGGTGAAAGACCAGACCGTCAACGTCAAGCCGCTTCGCGCAGCGCCAGCGGACACTGAAGTGCAGGTGCGCACTGAAATCATCGGGCGCGGCGACCCTATCCAGCTCGACTACCGTATGGAAAAAACGGCAACTGGCTGGAAAATTTATGATCTCAACGTGCTGGGCATTTGGCTGGTGGAGACTTACCGCACCCAGTTCGCGCAGGAAATCTCAGCCAGAGGTGTGGACGGCTTGATCGCTGCGCTGGCCCAGCGCAACAAGTCCAACAGCGAAAAGAAATCCTGAGGATCCGTTAGTGCTGTTGCTGCCCGCCGATCTCACGCATGACCAATCGGCGCCAGCAATGCTGGCCCTCAAGGCTGCCGTTGCCCGTGAGTCGGGTACGGTGGTCGTAGCGGATGCCAGCGCGCTGATGAATTTTGATTCTTCTGCTCTGGCGGTGTTGCTGGCTTGCCGCAGAGAGGCGCTTGCTGTCGGCAAGGCGTTCGCGGTGCAAAGCTTGAACGAGCGCCTGCGGCGTCTGGCAAGTCTCTACGGCGTAGAAACCTTGCTGCCAGCCACCGCCTGACCAGAATATGGGGGATTCAGGGCTTCATCAAAGCCCCTGATATCCACCTCCCGGGCGGCGTGCGACCTGAGCCTCTAAAATAGTCGGCTCATGCCTGCCATCTCGTTCCAGTCCGTCTCCAAAAACTACCACAGCAAACGCAGCCAGTCCGATGCAGGGCTCAAAGCCCTTGATGAGGTGAGCTTTGATATCCAGCCTGGGGAGTTCTTTGGCTTACTGGGTCCGAACGGAGCGGGAAAAACCACGTTGATCAGCATTTTGGCGGGGCTGACGCGCGCCAGTGGTGGCCGCGTGTTGGTGCATGGCAGTGATGTCATGGACGACTACGCCACTGCCCGCCGCAAGCTCGGCGTGGTGCCGCAGGAACTGGTTTTTGACCCTTTTTTCACCGTGCGTGAGGCGCTGCGCATTCAGTCCGGGTATTTTGGCGTCAAGAACAATGACGACTGGATTGATGAATTACTGGCCAGCCTGGGCTTGAGCGACAAGGCGAATTCCAACATGCGGCAGTTGTCTGGCGGCATGAAGCGCCGTGTTCTGGTGGCGCAGGCGCTGGTTCACAAGCCCCAGGTCATTGTGCTGGACGAGCCCACAGCCGGGGTGGATGTCGAGTTGCGCCAGACCCTGTGGCAATTCATCGCCAGGCTGAACAAGCAGGGCAGCACCGTGCTGTTGACGACCCACTATCTGGAGGAAGCCGAGGCTTTATGCAGCCGCATAGCCATGCTCAAGCAGGGTCGCGTGGTCGCGCTGGCGCAGACGTCCGAACTGCTGAAAGCCGCATCTTCCAATGTGCTCCGATTCAAAATGGATAGCGAGCTACCGAAGGCTCTGGCTGACAAGGCTCGTATCACGGGTCGAATTGTCCAATTGCCTGCGCACAACGCGCACGAAATCGAGCAATACCTCAGCGCCATCCGGGAGGCTGGTCTGGTGGCCGAAGACGTGGAAATCCGCAAGGCCGATCTCGAAGATGTTTTCCTTGAAGTGATGGCTGAAAAAAGGGGAGTTCCAGCATGACTGGCTGGCAGACGCTCTTCTACAAAGAAGTTCTGCGTTTCTGGAAAGTTGGTTTCCAGACTGTGGGCGCGCCCATCCTGACGGCCGTCATGTACATGCTGATTTTTGGGCATGTTCTGCAGGATCAGGTCAAGGTGTACGGCACCGTTGGCTACACCGCGTTTCTGGTTCCCGGCCTGGTCATGATGAGCGTGTTGCAGAACGCATTTGCCAACAGTTCTTCCTCGCTGATTCAAAGCAAGATCATGGGCAGCTTGGTGTTTGTCCTGCTCAGCCCCTTGTCGCACTGGCACTGGTTTTTTGCGTACGTAGGATCGTCCATTGCGCGCGGACTTCTCGTCGGTCTGGGCGTGTTTGTGGTCACGGTTTACTTCGGCCAGCCAGGTTTTGTAGCGCCGGTCTGGATTGTGGTGTTTGCGGTGCTGGGCGCTGGCTTGCTTGGTGCTCTGGGGTTGATTGCCGGCCTGTGGTCGGAAAAGTTCGACCAGATGGCGGCTTTCCAGAACTTCGTCATCATGCCCATGACTTTCCTGAGCGGGGTTTTCTACTCCATTCATTCGCTGCCACCGTTTTGGCAGACCGTCAGCCGCTTCAATCCGTTCTTCTACATGATTGACGGTTTCAGGTATGGTTTTTTCGGCGTCAGCGATGTATCCCCGTGGCTGAGCCTGGCCATTGTCGGAGGTGCTTTGCTGGTGGTCAGCGGCATCGCGGTCAACCTCCTGCGCATCGGCTACAAAATCAGACACTAGAAATATGGCCCCCACGCTTGTCACTTCGTGTAATGCGCTGCCCCCCGAGGGGGCGCATTTTTCCTTGGGACGGCCCGGCGGAAAAACATTGACCACCACGTTTGAAAAAGAATTATGACCAGCGAAGAACTCCAAGCCATCATTTCCGCGGGCCTGCCTTGCGAACACATTGACCTGTCCGGCGACGGCCGGCACTGGTATGCGACCATCGTATCCTCGCTTTTTGAGGGGCAACGACTCATCCAGCGACACCAGCGGGTCTATGCCACGCTGGGTGGTCGCATGCAGACGGACGAGGTACACGCCCTGTCCATGAAAACCTACACACCAGCCGAATGGGCTGTCAACCAAGCACAATAAGAACATGGACAAACTACGCATCAAGGGGGGCAAATCGCTCTCCGGTACCGTTGAAATTTCTGGCGCAAAGAATGCTGCCTTGCCGGAGCTGTGCGCCGCCTTGCTGACCGCCGATCCGGTGACGCTGGAAAACGTGCCGCGCCTGCAGGACGTGAGCACCATGCTCAAGCTGATCCGCAACATGGGCGTGACTGCCGACCTGAGCGCCACCACGCCGGGAACGGTGCACATTAATGCCGGGCCCTTGAGTTCGCCCGAAGCGCCCTACGAGCTGGTCAAGACCATGCGCGCGTCGGTGCTGGCGCTGGGCCCTTTGCTGGCTCGGTTTGGGGACGCCACGGTGTCGTTGCCAGGAGGTTGCGCCATCGGCTCGCGCCCCGTGGATCAGCACATCAAGGGCATGCAGGCCATGGGTGCGGAAATTGTGGTGGAGCATGGCTACATGCTTGCGAAATTGCCGCCAGGGCAGAAACGCCTGAAGGGCTGCAGCATCACCACAGACATGGTGACTGTTACCGGAACCGAAAACTTCATGATGGCTGCCAGTCTTGCCGAGGGCGAAACGATTCTGGAAAACGCGGCGCAGGAACCCGAGATTGGCGACCTGGCTGAGATGCTGATCAAGATGGGCGCGAAGATTGAAGGCCATGGCAGCGCCCGCATCCGTATCCAGGGCGTCGAGCGGCTGCATGGCTGCACACATCAGGTCGTGGCCGACCGGATTGAGACCGGTACCTTTCTCTGCGCTGTTGCAGCCACAGGCGGTAATGTGGTGTTGCGCCACGGTCGCGCCGACCACCTGGACGCGGTGATCGAGCTGCTGCTCGCTGCCGGCGCCATCATTACCTCGGGTGACGGTTTTATTCGCATTCAGGCGAGCGGCCGCATGCAGGCTCAGTCGTTTCGCACCACGGAGTACCCTGGTTTCCCGACCGACATGCAGGCCCAGTTCATGGCGCTCAATTCCATAGCCGAGGGCTCTGCCAAGGTGACCGAAACGATTTTCGAGAATCGCTTCATGCACGTCAACGAAATGGTGCGGCTGGGTGCCAACATAGTGATCGATGGCAAGTTTGCCGTTATCGAGGGTGTTGAAAAACTTTCGGGCGCCACCGTGATGGCGACTGACCTGCGGGCGTCCGCAAGCCTGGTGATTGCGGGTCTTGTGGCCGAAGGCGAAACGCTGATAGACCGGATCTACCACCTGGACCGTGGCTATGACCAGATGGAGGCCAAGTTGCGTGGCATCGGGGCTGATATCGAAAGGGTCAAAGCATGATTACCCTTGCGTTGTCAAAAGGGCGCATCTTCGACGAAACCCTGCCGCTGCTCAAGGCCGCCGGCATTGAGGTGCTGGAAGATCCTGAAAAATCACGCAAGCTGATTTTGTCGACCAATCGTGCTGATGTACGCGTGGTGTTGGTGCGCGCTACCGATGTTCCAACCTATGTGCAATACGGTGGTGCCGACATTGGCGTGACTGGCAAAGACACCTTGATCGAGCATGGCGGACAAGGGCTTTACCAGCCGCTGGACTTGCAAATTGCCAAATGCCGCATGAGTGTGGCGGTGCGTGCCGGTTTTGATTACGAAGCCGCCGTGAAGCAGGGCTCACGCCTGAAGGTGGCAACCAAGTTTGTCAGTATTGCCCGTGATTTTTTCGCCACCAAGGGTGTGCACGTCGACCTGATCAAGCTTTACGGCAGTATGGAGCTGGCGCCCCTGACGGGTCTGGCCGATGCGATTGTGGATCTGGTCAGCAGTGGCAACACCCTCAAGGCCAATCAGCTGGTTGAGGTCGAGCGCATCATGGACATCAGCTCGCACCTCGTGGTCAACCAGGTGGCGCTCAAGCTCAAGCAGGCGCCGCTGCGCGACATCATTGACGCATTTGCATCTGCCATTGGCAAACCGGTGGGCTGACAGCGCCATGAGTCATGTAGCCAACCCCGCCCGCCTTTCAACGGCCAGCAGCACATTTGATGCTGAGCTGAAGGCCCGGCTGCATTGGTCGGCCGAGACCGACCTGGCGATTGAGCAGGTGGTGATCGGCATTCTGGCGGACGTGCAGCAGCGCGGTGACGCCGCCGTACTGGAATGCACCCGCCGTTTTGACCGACTCGATGTCGCCTCCATGCAAGCCCTGGAGCTGACGCAAACCGAACTGAAGGCGGCCTTTGACGCGATTCCGGCCGTCCAGCGTGATGCGCTGCTGGCGGCCGCGCAGCGGGTGCGTAGCTACCACGAAGCCCAGAAGAAGGCCAACGGCGAGAGCTGGCAGTACCGTGACGAAGACGGCACCTTGCTCGGACAAAAAGTCACGCCACTGGATCGGGCCGGTATTTACGTGCCTGGCGGCAAAGCAGCCTATCCATCGTCGGTGCTCATGAACGCGATTCCCGCCCACGTGGCTGGCGTCGGCGAAATCATCATGGTGGTGCCCACCCCCGGCGGTGAAAAAAATGCATTGGTACTGGCCGCTGCTTATGTGGCCGGTGTCACCCGGGCTTTCACCATAGGCGGCGCGCAGGCAGTCGCGGCGCTGGCTTACGGCACCGTCACCATACCCGCAGTCGACAAGATCACCGGTCCTGGCAACGCTTATGTAGCGGCTGCCAAGCGCAGGGTCTTCGGCACCGTCGGTATCGACATGATTGCAGGTCCCAGTGAAATTCTGGTGCTGGCCGACGGCACAACGCCTGCCGACTGGGTGGCCATGGATTTGTTCAGCCAGGCCGAGCATGACGAGCTGGCGCAAAGCATTTTGCTATGCCCCGATGCGGCCTACATCGACGCCGTTCAGGAAGCCATCAACCGCCTGCTGCCGTCCATGCCGCGAGCCGAGATCATTGCCAAATCCCTCACTGGCCGCGGCGCGCTGATTCACACGCGCAGCATGGAAGAGGCCTGCGCCATCAGCAACCGCATTGCGCCTGAGCACCTGGAAGTCTCCAGCAGCGACCCGCATCGCTGGGAGCCGCTGCTTATCCATGCTGGCGCCATTTTTCTCGGTGCCTACACCAGCGAATCGCTGGGTGACTACTGCGCTGGCCCGAATCACGTGTTGCCCACCAGTGGCACAGCGCGTTTCTCCAGCCCGCTGGGTGTGTACGACTTTCAGAAACGCAGCAGCATCATTGAGGTCAGCGAAGCCGGCGCTCAGACGCTGGGCAAAATTGCCGCCGAACTGGCTTATGGCGAGGGCTTGCAGGCGCATGCCCAAGCCGCTGAAATGAGAATGAAAAAATGAGCGCAGGCGAATGTGATCTCAAAAAATTGATCCGGCAAGACGTGCAGTCCATGCACGCCTACGCCATTCAGGATTCGGTCGGCATGGTCAAGCTCGACGCGATGGAAAATCCGCACCGCCTGTCCGCTGCCTTGCAAGCCCATCTGGGGCAGCGGTTGGGCGCTGTGGCCCTGAACCGTTACCCGGACGGCCGTGTCAATGATTTACGCAAGGCACTGGCTGATTACGCGCAGATGCCGGAAGGCTTTGACATCATGCTAGGCAATGGGTCTGATGAGCTGATCTCGCTGTTGGCCATGGCCTGCGATGTCCCCGGTGCTTCGATTCTTGCGCCCCTGCCGGGTTTTGTGATGTATGCCATGAGCGCGCAGTTGCAGGGGCTGAAGTTCATCGGCGTGCCGCTAACGGCTGACTTTGAGTTGGACGAGGCGGCCATGCTGGCAGCGATTGCCGAGCACCAGCCCTCCATCATCTACATCGCCTACCCCAACAACCCGACTGCCAATCTTTGGGATGACGCGGTCATCGAGAAGATCGTTGCTGCGGCGCCCGGCCTGGTGGTTTTTGACGAGGCCTACCAGCCATTCTCCAGCAAAAGTTACGTCGACCGTATCGCCAAACACAGCCATGTGCTGCTGATGCGCACCATGAGCAAGTTTGGCCTGGCCGGCGTTCGTATTGGCTACATGATCGGCCCCAAGGCGCTGATTGCCGAGGTGGACAAGGTGCGTCCGCCCTACAACATCAGCGTTCTCAACTACGAGTGCGCACTTTTTGCACTCGAGCATGCGGATATTTTTGCGGCGCAAGCTCAAGAACTAAGGCTGCAGCGCGCGCTTGTTTTTGAAGCCTTGCAAGTTCTGCCGGGCGTCAAGGCCTGGAAAAGCGACGCCAACATGATCCTGGTGAGGGTGCCCGAAGCGGCCAAAACCTTTGAGGGCATGCGCTCGCGCGGTGTCCTCATCAAAAACGTTTCTAAAATGCATCCATTGCTGGCCAATTGTTTGCGCCTGACTGTTGGCACCGCTGACGAAAACCTGCAAATGCTGGCCGCCCTCAAAGAATCACTATGACCACTCCCCGCACCGCCGAGGTTTCGCGCAACACCGCCGAGACCCAGATCACCGTCAAGCTCAACCTTGACGGCACTGGCAAGGCCAATTTGTCCACCGGCATCGGCTTTTTTGACCACATGCTGGACCAGATTGCCCGGCACGGCCTGATTGATCTCGACATCCAGGCCAAGGGCGACCTGCACATTGATGGCCACCACACCGTGGAAGACGTGGGCATCACGCTGGGGCAGGCGGTGGCGCAGGCAGTGGGTGACAAAAAAGGCCTGCGACGCTACGGCCACGCTTATGTGCCGCTCGACGAAGCGTTGTCACGCGTGGTGGTTGACTTTTCTGGCCGACCCGGGCTGGACATGCATGTACCTTTCAAGAGCGGCATGATTGGCGGCTTCGACAGCCAGCTGGCCTACGAGTTTTTCCAGGGCTTTGTGAACCACGCCTTCGTCACCCTGCACATCGACAACCTCAAGGGCGACAACGCCCACCACCAGGCGGAAACCGTGTTCAAGGCCTTTGCCCGCGCCCTGCGAATGGCGCTGGAGATTGACCCCCGGTCTGAGGGCGTGATCCCTTCTACCAAAGGGTCGCTCTAGACGCCATGTCCAAGTCGAAAAGAGTAGCGGTGGTGGACTACGGCTCGGGTAATCTGCGCTCGGTGTCGCAGGCTGTCCAGCATGTGGCACAGGGCAGTGGTTATGAAGTGGTGGTGACCTCCAACGCGCAGGAGGTGCTGGACGCAGAACGTGTGGTGCTTCCGGGTCAAGGGGCCATACCTGACTGCATGCGCTCGCTGGCTGAGTCCGGCCTGCAGGATGCCGTGTTGCATGCTGCCGAGCACAAGCCGCTGTTTGGTGTGTGTGTGGGCATGCAGATGCTGCTGGATCGCAGTCTTGAAGGCGCCAGCACCGGCGGAACCCCCGGTCTTGGCCTGATACCCGGCGAGGTCGTCAAATTTGATCTGATCGGGAAAATCCAGCCCGACGGCAGCCGCTACAAAGTGCCGCAAATGGGCTGGAATCAGGTGACCCAAAACGGCGCCCCGCCCCACCCCTTGTGGGCCGGTGTCCCTGATGGCGCCTACTTTTACTTCGTACACAGCTTCTATGCGCGTCCGTCTGATGCGCGCCACACTGCGGGTTTTGCCGATTACGGCGGGCGCTTTACGGCAGCGATTGCGCGCGATAATATTTTCGCTACGCAATTTCACCCCGAAAAAAGCGCTGACCACGGACTGGCCCTGTACCGAAACTTCCTCCATTGGAACCCCTGAACCGCCGCTGCCTGCAGTCTTTCGGATTCCGTCGCACCGTTTTTATTACCCCTACTTCACCGTTTTCTCCACCTGCCCATGCTACTTATCCCCGCGATTGACTTGAAAGACGGCCATTGCGTGCGCCTGAAACAGGGCGACATGGACCAGTCCACCATCTTCAGCGAAGACCCCGCCGCGATGGCCCGCAGCTGGGTTAACAAGGGCGCGCGCCGCCTGCATCTGGTGGATCTGAACGGGGCATTTGCGGGAAAGCCCAAAAACGAGGCAGCCATCCGAAAAATCTTGGCTGAAGTCGGCAGCGAAATCGATGTTCAATTGGGTGGCGGTATCCGCGACCTCGACACCATCGAGCGCTACCTTGATTCAGGGCTGCGCTACGTCATCATCGGCACGGCGGCTGTGAAGAACCCTGGCTTCCTGCAAGACGCCTGCACGGCGTTTGGCGGTCACATCATCGTCGGTCTGGATGCCAAGGACGGCAAGGTGGCCACCGATGGCTGGAGCAAGATGACCGGCCATGAGGTGGTTGATCTGGGCAAGAAGTTCCAGGACTACGGCGTCGAATCCATCATCTACACCGACATCGGGCGCGACGGCATGCTCAGCGGCATCAACATCGAGGCCACCGTCAAGCTGGCTCAGGCGCTGACGATTCCCGTGATCGCTTCGGGCGGGCTGTCCAATATGGCTGATATTGAAGCGCTCTGTGCGGTGGAAGACGAAGGCGTCGAAGGCGTGATCTGCGGCCGCTCGATTTACAGCGGTGATCTTGATTTTGCGGCGGCGCAGGCTAGGGCGGATGAGTTGAACGGATGACCGCAGCTGCCACAAATAGCACCTCTTCAACCCAGCAGGGGCCGCGGATCTGGCTCTGCCAGTCCGCAGGCGCAGCGGCCCCCTCGGGGGGCAGGAAGCTACACGCAGTGAGCGACCGTGGGGGCGCATGTTAGCCAAACGAATCATTCCTTGCCTTGATGTCACCGGCGGCCGCGTCGTCAAGGGCGTCAATTTTGTCGAACTGCGTGACGCAGGCGATCCGGTCGAAATTGCCGCCCGCTACAACGAGCAGGGCGCGGACGAGTTGACTTTCCTCGACATCACCGCCACCAGCGACGGACGCGACCTGATTCTCCACATCATCGAAGCTGTGGCGTCGCAGGTTTTTAT
>JBKJIV010000079.1:0-53005 GCA_046598365.1 Polaromonas sp.
CTGTGCCCCACGCGCGAACTCGCGCAACAGGTCGCGCACGACGCCATCGACCTGGTCAAGCATTGCCGCGGCCTGCGCGTGGCCAGCGTGGTGGGCGGCATGCCTTACCAGCTGCAGATCGCCAAGCTGCAGAACGCCGACCTGGTGGTCGCCACCCCGGGCCGTCTGCTGGACCTGCAGCGCTCGATGCAGATCAAGCTCGACAAGGTGCAGTTCCTGGTCGTGGACGAAGCCGACCGCATGCTGGACCTCGGCTTTGCCGACGATCTGGCCGAAGTCAACCAACTCACCATCGAGCGCAAGCAGACCATGATGTTCAGCGCCACCATCGCGCCGCGCATCCAGCAACTGGCTGCGCGCGTGATGCGCCAGCCGCAAAAGCTGCAGATCGACAGCCCGCAGGAAAAGCACGTCAACATCAAGCAGGTGCTGTTCTGGGCCGACAACCCACAACACAAGCGCAAGTTGCTGGACCACTGGCTGCGGGACACCACCATCAACCAGGCCATCGTCTTCGCCAGCACCCAGATCGAGTGCGACGGCCTGGCCAACGACCTGCAGCAGGCCGGCTTCGACGCCGTCGCCCTGCACGGCGCCCTGAACCAGGGCCTGCGCAACCGCCGCCTGATGGCGCTGCGCAACGGCCAGGTGCAGGTGCTGGTCGCAACCGACGTCGCCGCCCGCGGTCTCGACGTGCGCACCATCACGCACGTCTTCAACTACGGCCTGCCGATGAAGGCTGAGGACTACACCCACCGCATCGGCCGCACCGGCCGTGCCGGCCGCGATGGCCTGGCAGTGACGTTTGCCGAAGTCCGTGATCGCCGCAAGATCTTCGACATCGAGGCCTACACGCGCCAGCCGTTCAAGGCAGAGACCGTCCCCGGCATGGAGCCGCAGCAGCGAGCGCCGCAAGGAGCGCGTCCGGGCAGCAATTTTGCTGATCGTGGCAGCCGCGACAACCACTCGCGTGATCGTAAATTCGGCGCCCCGCGCAGCGGCGGCTTCGACCAGCGCCGTGGCGGCAACGAAGGCTATGGGCGCAAACCCGGCTTCGGCGACTTCGGTGGCGGTGGACGCAACGAAGGCTTTGCTGGCAGAAACGAGGGCTTCGCCGCCCGCACCAACGACGGCTTCGCGCCCCGTGATGACTTCGCCGGCCGCAGTAAGACAACGCTCTCCAGGCCGGCCAAGCCCGGCAATGGCGGCAAGGTCTTCGTGCCGCGTGACATCAAGAAGCGGCCTTACAAGCCGGCGAACTAAGGGTTCAGTCTTTTGGGGGGTGGCGGCAAAGCCGCGTGCGGGCGGGCTGCGGCGCTTCGAACAAGGCGGCCGGCGCTACCGCGCCGGCTTCCCTGCGCTGTCAGGTCACCCGCACGCTCCGTCAGCTCGAAGCGGTCATGGCCCGGCCGGTCTCGGGCCAGCGGCGGTTGACGTAGAGCCACGCCCCGAGGCCCACACCCATCATCAGCAACGAAGTCAGCGCCAGCATGCGGGTGGAATGCATGACCAGAGGGGCCACCACCCCGGCAATCACGCCGTTGGCGGTGGAGCCGATGACCGCTTGCAGCGATGACGCCAAGCCTCGTCGCAGCGGATACATGTCCAGCACCAAGAGGGTCACGACCGGCACCATGAGTGACCAGCCAAAAGCGAAGACCGCGATTGGGATCATGGCCCAGCCGGCGGTGGCCGGCACGAGGAAATTGGCCACCACATTGCCCAGCGACACCAGCAGCATGATGATGAAGCCATAGCGGATCTGCCGCCGCGGCGTGATCCTGCCGGCCAGCCGCCCGCTGATCCAGGCTCCGCCCATGATTCCTGCGATGGTGAGCAGAAAGAACCAGTAGAACTGCGTCGGCGCCAGGCGCAGGTGTTCACCCAGGAACACCGGCGCGCACAGCACGTAAAGAAACATGCCGTTGAAAGGGATGCCGCTGGCCAGCGCCAGCAGCAGGAAGCGCGCGTTCGAGCCGAGCTCCCAGTAGCCCTGCATCAGGTTTCGAACATTGAAGGGTTGCCGATGAGTGATGTGCAAGGTTTCGGGCAGCAGCTTGAAGTTGGCCGTCCATAGCAACACGCCCACGCCGGTCAGGAACCAGAAGATGCTGTGCCAGTCCAGGTGCACGAACAGCCAGCCGCCGATGATCGGCGCAATGGCTGGGGCCACGCCGAAGTAGATCGTCACCTGGCTCATGACCTTTTGCGCCTGCGCCGGCGGGAACATATCGCGGATCACGGCGCGTGACACCACGATGCCGGCGCCTGTAGACAGCCCCTGCAGGCCGCGGAAGAAAACCAATTGCCCGATGGTCTGCGACAGCGCGCAGCCGGCGGAAGCCAGCGTGAAAACCGCGATGCCCCACAGCACCACGGGACGGCGCCCGAAGCTGTCCGACAGCGCGCCATGAAACAGGTTCATGAAGGCGAATCCGAACAGGTAGGCCGACAGCGTTTGTTGCATCTCGACCGGCGTGGCACCGAGCGCCGCAGCGATGCCCGAGAAGGCGGGAAGGTAGGTGTCGATCGAGAAGGGGCCCAGCATACCCAACAGGGCGAGCAGGACGGCAAGGGCCCAGCGCGGCGCGCGCCAGAGTTGATCAGCTTCGGGGTTCAAGAGGGTCGAGTTTACAGTTCGCTGCGTCCGGGGTAGGAGCGCCGTCATCTCATGGGGCATTCGCCGCAGGCGCGGGTTGAGCGTCAGTGATTTGAATCACAAGGGCCTCGGCAATTCGACTGTTAGGATTAGTTTTAAGGGGACGCAGATGCGTACTAATCTTAATCGGGCTTGGGCCTTTGTCGTGACCAGCATCTGTTTGGATGACGAGGGGCCATGGCCTGCTTCGAAGACCTTCCACGCTTCGAAAATGAGAGTAGAGACAGTCGTGGCTTTCGCATCTGCAATCAGCCACTCGTGCTGTGCTGCCCTGGACTCTTTGGTCATTGATCGGGGAACTGCGAGTCCTGAATTCAGGAGTTGGGTCCTTGGTCATCGCGTGGCCGCTGCCTGTTTATGGAGGCCTTGATTTGCACGCTGGGTCTGGCGGAGTAGGTGCGGCAAGAGGCTGCCGGACCCTTCGCTAGTTGTAGTTTCTCATGACGTTGTTCCCATCAAGGCCGAGGCGAGAAGCTGGAGGGCGATGGGCGGTGGCTGAGTGAGGGCGGTGAAAGTTGTAGTGGTACATCCATGGCGCCAGCGAGCTGGCGCGGACGTCCGAATTGGGATAGATGAAGGCATAGGCCCACTCGCGCAGCAAGGTCTGGATGAAGCGTTCGGCCTTGCCATTGGTGCGCGGGGTGTAGGGTCGGGTGCGAATGTGCCTGATGCCCAAACGGCGCAGCAGCTTGGCAAAGCGGCGTGACTTGTAGGCTGAGCCGTTGTCGGTCATGACGCTGTGCACCCGCACGCCCAGGCCCTTGTAGTAACGCAAAGCTGCCAGCAGGAAGGCGCAGGCGCTGGCGGCCTTCTCGTCGGCCAGCATCAGGCTAAAGCCCACCCGGGAATGATCGTCAATGGCCACATGCAGCGCCTGCCAGCCCGCCCGTGGGGTGTTCAGGGTGCGGTCGCCCGTGACGCGGTGACCGGGCTTGTCAAAGCGTCCCAGCTTTTTGGTGTCCATGTGCAGCAGCTCGCCTGGCGCTTGGCGCTCATAGCGGCGCACCGGCACTGCATCCTGCAAGGACGGCAGCTTGGCCAACCCGGCGCTCTTGCAGGCGCGTGCCACAGCGCTTCTGGACAAGCCTACGCGCTCGGCAATGCAGTCATAGGTCAGGCGTTGATTACGCCGCAGTGCCACGGCCCGCTCGATCTTGCTGGGGCAACTGCGCCCAGGGCTTTTGTGCGGGCGTGAGCTGAGATCGGCAAGCCCGGCAACGCCGTGCAGGACAAAGCGGCGACACCACTTGGCGGCCGTGCGGGTGCTCAAGCCAGCGGCTGCAGCCGCTGGCTTGAGACCAATTCGATCAATTTCTCGAACCAGATGGGCTCGACCTTTGGGCGTCATTGAGGCATTCTTGTGGATGTTCATCCGAGGAGTCCTGGAGAAAGTTGGGAGATGTCAGAACCTCCATCTTCCTTCACCTCGGGTGAACAACCTCTTGGGAAACTACACCTAGAGAATGCATACAAGGCGTGCAAAAGTGCTGTTCAGTGCGAACGGTCCGTCCGACTCGACTGGCAGGATGGCGTCAATATCAATGCAAGAAACCTGAGCGCGTTCACGGTGCTTGCCGTGAAGCGTGTCACTGCCTGGCCCAGCTATGAAGAAGCCAAGGCTTCAGTGATGGAGTTTCTCGCCCGAGATGATGAACATGCCCACAAACCTTCAATGTCATGGCAGGGCTTGCTTGCAGAAGCTCTGTCCTGGCTGCAGCTCAAGATGTCGCCAGTACATTTTGGTCACGTCAGCAAAAGCGCTCCCTTATGCGCCCTGCCCCGTAGCGCGCTGGCTAGGCAAGAAACACAGCTCGCACTGGTGGTACCAGAGTTGCTCGTCTCAAGTGAAACAGCTGTCACTCAAACCGCGTATGTCCGAGCCTTTGAGGCTGCCGCATTGGGCAGAAAATCGTCTTCCTTTACTGGCGCCGAGTTCCTCGAGAAACTGAAAAATGCCCTTACCCCTCCGACCAAAGGATCCGATGCCTACAAGCGCAGCAAGATTCTGACAAAACTGCACCTTCTGGCTGTAGAAGTGGATGACGTGGATGAGATCTGTGCGCTACTGTATGTTTTTTCGCTGGATCTTGTCGTCACGGGAACACGGGGTAAAAGCCAGCTCGCGCCCGCAACGCCTTACCAATATGTCTTCAGCTTCGCTGAAGATTTTCACAGCGCCACTAACGGCCTGTCGCTACGCAGCGTAGACGAGGAAACTTACGCGAAGATAATTCAGAAACTGCTGGGCAGTACCGGTGACATTGCGCCCTACAAGCTCGCGGGTCTCAAGGTGTTGATTTCCACCGAATCTTGACCCCGGTTTTTCATTTCATTTTGACCCCACCCTTGGGGGAGTAGCCGGGCTACTCAGTTGTGGATAAGTCTAACGTCAAAGGTGTTGTTTCTCCTTTCGTTTGGGTCTTCGTCTTGCCCCTGGATTTGGCTGCTGGGGTCGTTGCAGCGCTGGAATTTTTGAATCTCCAACTGTCGTTGCCCGTCTCCACGATATGGCAGTGATGGGTGAAGCGGTCCAGCAATGCGGTGGTCATCTTGGCATCGCCAAACACCTGGCTCCATTCCCCGAAGCTCAGGTTGGTGGTGATCATCACGCTGGTGTGCTCGTACAGCTTGGACAGCAGATGAAACAGCAAGGCCCCTCCGGCCTGGCTAAAGGGCAAGTAGCCCAGCTCGTCCAGAATCACCAGGTCGGTGTAAACCAGTCGGTGTGCGATCTGGCCTGCCTTGCCCTGGGCCTTCTCCTGCTCCAGCGCGTTGACCAACTCCACGGTCGAGAAGAAACGCACCCGCTTGCCGTGCCGCTGGATCGCCTCAATGCCCACGGCCGTGACCAGATGCGTCTTGCCCGTGCCCGGCCCGCCGATCAGCACCGCGTTGTGCGCTGCCTCGATGAACTTGCCTGCGTGCAAAGCCCTCACCAGCGCCTCATCAACACCGGCCTCGGCAAACTCGAACCCTGCCAGATCCCGGTGTGCAGGAAACCGCGCAGCGCCCATCTGATAGGCCGTCGAGCGCACCGCCCGCTCAGCCGTTTCGGCCTTGAGCAGCTGGCCAAGAAACGCCTCGGGCGTGAAGTCGGTATGGCGCGCCTGGGCCGCCACTTCCGGGTAATTGGCCGCCATGCCATGCAGTTTCATGGCCCTGAGGGCCAAGATGATGTCGGCGCTCATGGCTGCTCCTCCCCGGCTGCGCTTCTCAGGCGGTCGTAGCGCTGCACGTTGGCCAGTGGCTCCACCGCCAGTTTGAGAGGCGTACTGGCCGCCTCCAGGCAAGCTGGTTTCGCCGGTGACTTCAGCCGCGCCAGCACATTGAGCACATGCTCGCCACTGGGCTTGCCCGCCTCCAGTGCCAGCTCAGCAGCCACCAGCACCGCGTCCAGCCCATGCGCCGGCACGGCCGCCAGCACCTGGGCCATCACCCGGTCGCCTCCCTCATGACGCAGCAAGATGCTTTGCAACTTCTTCAGCGGCTCGGGCAACGTCTCAAAGGGCGCGCCGTTGCGCAGCGCCCCGGGCTTGCGCTCGATCAGGCTCACGTAGTGGCGCCAGTCGTAGAAGGTCTGGCTACGCTCAAAGCTGCGGCTGTGGCTGGCAACACGTGTGTTGTCAGCGACGACTTCGAGGCGATCCGGGTACAGCCTCAAGCTCACCACCTCGTGCGCGTGCTCGGTGGGCACGCTGTAGCGGTTGCGCTGCAGGTGCACCAAAGCCGTACTGGAGACGCGTGCCAGCACCTCCACGTAGCCATCAAAGGGCTTGGGGTTGGGCATCAGGCGGGCTTGCTCGTCTTGCAGCACGTCGACCACTTTGAGCGTAGGCCACTCCGGGTGATTGAGCTCGCTCCAGCCGGTACGGCACTCTTCGGCCAGCCAGGCGTTCAGGACCTCCATGCTCTCCCAGCGCAGCTTCACCGCCTTGTGCCAGATGCTGCTTCTGCGGTCACGCACATTCTTCTCTACGATGCCCTTTTCCCAGCCGCTGGCCACATTGCAGAACTCGGGCTCGAACAGGTAGTGCCCGGTCATGGCTTCAAAGCGCGCGTTGATGACGCGCTTTTTGCCGAGACCGACTTTGTCGACTGCGGTTTTCATGTTGTCGTAGATGCCGCGCTGGGGCACGCCGCCGAACGCGGCAAACGCCCTGGCATGGGCGTCGAACAGCATCTCGTGGCTTTGCGTGGGATAGGCCACCAGCCAGAACGCCCGACTGGCACACAGCTTGGTGTGCGCCACTTCCAGGCGCCGGCGCAGTCCACCGACGAACGCGTACTCGGTGCTCCAGTCAAACTGGAAGGCTTCGCCCAGCGCAAACTTCAGCGGCACGAACGCCGCTTTGCCGGCATTGCCGGCCTGGCTCTGGCGCCACCGGCGGGCGAAGGCCGCTACGCGCCCGTAGCCGCCCTGGTAGCCCTGAGCGGCAAGCTCTTCGTACATCAACTTCATGGTTCGCCGGTCGCGCTTGCCCCGATGGGCGTCAGCTTTGAGCCAGGTGGCCAGCGTGTCGGTGTAGCCGTCCAGCTTGGTCCGCACCACACGCGGCGGATATCTGGGCTCGACCATCTCGCCCCGGCGCAGCCACGTCTTGATGGTGTTTCGCGCTATCCCCGTACGTCTTTCGATTTCCTTGATCGGCACGCCCTCCCTGAGGTGCAGTCGCCTTATCTTTGCCAGTGTTCCCACTTTGATCACTCCTTGTTCCTCCTGCCTAAAAGTTAAGCAGGAGACTTTATTCAAGGGGTCAAATTTCGATGAAAAATCTCAACTCAAAGGGGTCAAATTTACGTGGCAATCAACAATCAGGCGAAGTGCGACCACCAGGTCCGGATTCAGTATCCACTGCCGACCGCCGACGACGGGCTGCGGATGCTCGAAAACGAGGTTTATCCCAACGGGCTCCTTGTCGTTGTACTGATACTCGTCGATCGACGAGTAATGGCCGTCTGAGTATGCGTACGGTGCCACGGAGTGCCCGGTACCGATGTCGCTCCAACTTAAGCTCTCCGCGAGCTCATGATGCTGATTGGGAAAGGCGACGGAGCCACAGGCGAATACGTCGCCGACATACCCCACTTCATTAACGTTGCCCTTCTCGTCATCGAGCGACGCACGGAGGGGGACCCACGTTGCCCGAGAGAACAGGCGACGAATTTCAGACGTTTGAAGAATCCAGGCTTCGTTCATGGATCATGATTGCTAAGTGATGTGAGCAGACGCTACTGCTGATACAGCGGCTTACGGCAAAGTTATGTGTAGACCGTTCGCTGATCGTAGCAGGGGAAGCCAACGCTGCATCTGAGCAAGTTGAGCGAAGATCGAGTGCCGGAGAGTAGTCGCCTCTTGATGTCACTCGAGCACAAGTTGAAGGTTGGTAAAACTGAGCGTGTATCTGCTTTCAGCACAAAGTTGACTGACGGCCAGACCAATCGGTGGACCCCTTTCTACCCAAAGCGGAGATTCCACTGACGCAAATTAGACGCCCGGTAGCGAGTGCGATGGTGCAACAAAACTTCAATGGCATCAGCGCAATTTCGCTGGGCCAATACCCAATGGTCACCACGAAGATCCTCCGAATTTCGCGGGCCAAAAGTGGGCCACGAATGGGCCAAATTTGGGCCAGAAAGCAAAACGCCCACATGAAGTGGGCGTTTGCTACAAGCCTTGTGGGCTTGTTTATTGGTTGCGCGGGCAAGATTTGAACTTACGACCTTTGGGTTATGAGCCCAACGAGCTACCAGGCTGCTCCACCGCGCGATATGCAGTTATTGTAACCTACTCTGCCTTGGCAGCGTCGGCTGTAGTGTCTTCAGAAATGTCGGGGCGATCCACCAGCTCAACCAATGCCATAGGCGCATTGTCACCAACGCGGAAACCCATCTTCAAAATACGGGTGTAGCCACCGGGGCGGGCCTTGTAGCGGGGACCCAGCTCTGCAAAAAGCTTGACCACCATGTCACGATCACGCAGGCGGTCAAAAGCCAGGCGCTTGTTCGCAAGCGTCGGCTCTTTTGCCAGTGTGATCATCGGCTCAACCACGCGGCGCAATTCCTTGGCCTTGGGCAAAGTGGTTTTGATGGCCTCATGCTGAATCAAAGAATTCATCATGTTGCGCAACATGGCCAGCCGGTGAGAGCTGGTCCGATTAAGTTTACGAAGTCCGTGTCCGTGACGCATAGTGCTTTCCTTTCATTTTGTATTTCAGGCAGCCGTATCAGGTACTGCCCGTGCACTGCCTCCCGAAGGAGGCTTATTTCAATTACCGCTTGTCAAGCCCTGCAGGAGGCCAGCTCTCCAGCCGCATACCCAACGTCAGGCCGCGGGATGCCAACACTTCCTTGATTTCATTGAGCGATTTGCGCCCAAGATTGGGGGTCTTGAGCAGCTCATTTTCGGTGCGCTGAATCAGATCACCGATGTAATAAATATTTTCTGCTTTCAGGCAGTTGGCAGAACGAACCGTCAGTTCGAGTTCGTCCACAGGGCGCAGCAGAATAGGGTCAAACTGTTGCGAGCTGCGCTGAACCGGTGCATCAAAAGCAGCCAGCTCATTACCTTCGAGCTGAGCAAACACAGCAAGCTGCTCAACCAAAATCTTGGCCGAAGCGCGAACCGCATCTTCAGCAGTCACTGCACCGTTGGTTTCGATCTCGAGTACCAACTTGTCCAAGTCAGTGCGCTGTTCAACACGGGCGCTTTCGACGGTGTAGCTGACACGCTTGACCGGTGAAAAAGAGGCGTCAAGAACAATACGGCCAATGGATTTGGTAGATTCGTCGCCGTAGCGGCGCATCGTGCCAGGCACATAGCCGCGGCCGTTTTCAACCTTGATCTGCATGTCGATCTTGCCGCCGTGCGACAAATTGACAATGACGTGCTCGGGGTTGATGATTTCGACGTCGTGCGGTGTTTGAATATCAGCGGCGGTAACCGGTCCTTCGCCGTCCTTGCGCAGGCTCAAGGTCACTTCATCGCGGTTGTGGAGTTTGAAAACCACACCCTTGAGGTTGAGCAAAATGTTAACGACGTCTTCTTGCACGCCATCAATCGAAGAGTACTCGTGCAGCACGCCAGCAATCGTCACTTCGGTAGCCGCGTGGCCCACCATGGACGACAACAAAACGCGGCGCAAGGCGTTACCCAGCGTATGGCCGTAGCCACGCTCAAAAGGCTCCAGAGTCACCTTGGCGCGGTTGGCGGCAAGCTGCTCGACATTAATGGTTTTTGGTTTTAGTAAATTGGTTTGCATGCATCTTCCTCTCAATACCCTCGGCTCGTTACACCGATAAGGCCGGGTGAAGCGACCCTGCGACTACAGTGCCCCGTAGTCTCAGGAACGAAAAAAATTAACGTGAGTACAGCTCGACGATCAACGACTCGTTGACGTCAGCGGCAAACTCATCGCGATCAGGCACCTTCTTGAAGACACCTTCGCCTTTGTCGATACTGACATCCACCCAAGCTGGCAAACCAACTTGCTGGGCCAGCTGAAGCGCTTCCGCGACGCGGGTTTGCTTCTTGGACTTGTCACGGACAGCGATCACATCGCCGGTCTTGACCATGTACGACGGAATGTTGACCGAACCACCGTTAACAACGATGGCTTTATGGGAAACCAGCTGACGCGCCTCAGCACGTGTAGAGCCAAAACCCATGCGGTAAACAACGTTGTCAAGACGCGATTCGAGGATGAACAGCAAGTTGGCGCCGGTATTGCCCTTGCGACGATCAGCTTCCTCAAAGTAGCGGCGGAACTGCTTCTCGAGCACGCCGTACATGCGCTTAACTTTCTGCTTTTCGCGAAGCTGCAGACCAAAGTCGGACGTCCGTGTACCGGAGGTGCGACCATGTTGGCCTGGCTTGGAGTCAAATTTTGCCTTGTCGCTGATGGCGCGGCGAGCGCTCTTCAGAAAAAGGTCGGTGCCTTCACGGCGTGATAGTTTGGCCTTGGGGCCTAGATAACGTGCCACTTGATTTCCTTATGTCATCTGCTGCAGGATCTGCAGGAGCCCTCGGTACAAAACCTAACGGCGGTGGGCTTGGTAAAACGTTTTTCCGGTGACGCCGCGGAAATTCATTCCACAGCGATCCCGGAAAAACTCGAACTTAAATGCGGCGGCGTTTTTGAGGACGGCAGCCGTTGTGCGGAACTGGAGTGACGTCAGCAATCGAATTGATTCGAATGCCAAGTGCAGCCAGGGCCCGCACAGAAGACTCGCGTCCTGGACCAGGACCCTTGATTTCAACGTCAAGGTTCTTGATGCCCTGCTCAATGGCGGCACGACCAGCAACTTCAGAAGCAACCTGGGCAGCAAAAGGCGTCGACTTGCGCGAACCCTTGAAGCCTTGGCCACCAGAGGAAGCCCACGACAGTGCATTGCCCTGGCGATCGGTAATCGTGATGATGGTGTTGTTAAAAGACGCGTGAACGTGAGCGACACCGTCGGCAACGTTTTTACGTACTTTTTTGCGAACGCGTTGAGCTGCGTTACTGCTGGGGGCTTTTGCCATAACTACCTCTTACTCAATTATTTCTTCAGGGACGCGGCTGCCTTGCGCGGGCCCTTGCGGGTACGCGCATTGGTGCGCGTACGCTGACCACGCATGGGCAGACCACGACGGTGGCGAAAGCCACGGTAGCAACCGATGTCCATCAGGCGCTTGATGTTCATCGTGGTCTCGCGACGCAAATCACCTTCAATGGTGAACTGCGCGATCTGATCACGAATCTTTTCCAGGTCGCCGTCCGTGAGGTCTTTGACTTTTTTGGAATACGCAATGTCACATGCGACGCAAATCTTGCGTGCACGAGTGCGACCGATGCCGAAAATAGCAGTCAAACCGATTTCGGCGTGTTGCTGCGGCGGAATATTGATACCAGCGATACGAGCCATGTGCGTCCTCTAAAACTCTTGAAATCAGCCTTGGCGCTGTTTGTGACGTGGATCTGTACAGATCACACGAACAACGCCCTTGCGGCGGATGATTTTGCAGTTGCGGCAAATTTTCTTGACCGAAGCTGAAACTCTCATTTCTTTCTCCTAAACTCTTCTAACTTTGCTTACTTGGCACGAAACACAATGCGTGCACGCGACAAATCGTAAGGCGTTAACTCAACCGTCACTTTGTCGCCAGGAAGGATGCGGATGTAGTGCATGCGCATTTTCCCGGAGATGTGACCCAAAACCACATGCCCGTTTTCCAGCTTCACGCGAAATGTCGCGTTAGGCAAGTTCTCCAAGACCTCGCCCTGCATCTGGATGACGTCATCTTTAGACATTCCATCAAGCGCCCGGCGAAGTTTTAAAGTTGGCTTTCTTCAACAGGGATTCGTACTGCTGAGACATCATGTAGTTCTGCACTTGCGCCATGAAATCCATGGTGACGACCACAATAATCAGCAAAGATGTGCCGCCAAAATAGAACGGCACGTTGTACTTCAAAATCAAAAACTCGGGCAACAAACACACAAAGGTGATGTAAACCGCACCGGCCAATGTCAAGCGCACCAAAATCTTGTCGATGTAGCGTGCGGTCTGATCGCCAGGACGGATTCCCGGAATGAATGCACCACTTTTCTTCAGGTTATCTGCGGTTTCCCGGCTGTTAAACACCAGCGCCGTATAGAAGAAGCAGAAAAATACAATGGCAACGGTGTACAGCAATACATAAATCGGCTGACCTGGGGTCAGGGTACCGGCAATGTCTTTCAGCCAGCGCATGCCATCACCCGTGCTGAACCAACCGACGACCGTCGCTGGCAACAGAATAATGGACGAGGCAAAAATAGGAGGGATCACACCCGCCATGTTCAACTTCAAGGGCAAATGGGATGATTGACCGCCATACACCTTGTTGCCCACTTGCCGCCGCGCATAGTTGACCAAGATCTTGCGTTGGCCGCGCTCAACAAAAACCACAAAATAAGTTACCAGCACAACCACGATCACGATCACGATCGCCACCAGTACATTCATGGCGCCAGTACGCACCAGCTCCAGCAAGCCGCCCAGCGCACCAGGAAGCCCCGCGGCGATGCCGGCAAAAATCAGGATGGAGATACCGTTACCCAAGCCACGCTCGGTAATTTGCTCACCCAACCACATCAAGAACATCGTTCCGGCAGTCAAGCTGACCACTGCCGTCATGCGAAAGCCAAACCCAGGCGCCAACACCAATCCCGGTGAGCTTTCCAGCGCAATCGCAATACCCATGGACTGAAACAGTGCCAGACCCAAGGTGCCGTAACGGGTGTATTGCGTGATCTTCCTGCGGCCCGACTCGCCTTCTTTCTTCATCTGCTCAAATGTCGGAACGACATACGTCAGCAGCTGCATGATGATCGAAGCCGAGATGTAGGGCATGATCCCCAAGGCGAACACCGTGAACCGCGACAGGGCTCCGCCAGAAAACATATTGAACAAATTCAATATGCCGCCTTGCTGCCCTTTGAACAATTGCTGCAATTGCGCCGGGTCGATTCCAGGAACCGGAATGTGCGCACCGACGCGATAAACCACCAGCGCAAGCAACAAAAACACAAGCCTGTTGCGCAGGTCACCGAACTTGCCGGTTTTCGCAATTTGTGCAGAGCTGGTTGCCACTGATTTTTATCCGTTTAAAGGTTTACGCAATCACGCCGCCAGCGGCTTCGATTGCAGCTTTGGCGCCAGCAGTTGCGCCAATACCATTGAGCTTGACGGCTTTGGTCAGCTCGCCAGACTTGATAACTTTGACGTTCTTGGCGATCTGACCCACAAGGCCAGCCGTCTTGAGCGCCAGCAAATCAACTTCAGCCAGACCAAGTTGCTCCAGAGCAGCCAGTGTGACTTCAGCGTTGTACTTGAGGTTGTGGGACTTGAAGCCACGCTTGGGCAAGCGACGCTGCAAAGGCATTTGACCGCCTTCAAAGCCTACCTTGTGGTAGCCGCCAGCACGAGATTTCTGGCCTTTATGACCACGACCTGCCGTCTTGCCAAGGCCAGAGCCGATGCCGCGACCGACGCGACGTTTGGCATGTTTTGCGCCTGCGGCAGGCTTGATTCCGTTTAGTTCCATCATTAGCTCCGCTTACAGCACCTTGACCAGGTAGCTGATCTTGTTGATCATGCCGCGCACTGCGGGCGTATCCTGCAGCTCGCTCTTGCTGTTGATACCACGCAGGCCCAGACCACGCACAGTCGCGCGATGGGATTCCTTGGTACCAATCGGGCTGCGAACCAGGGTTACGGTGAGTTTTTTCTCTGTCGTCATGGGGTACCGCCTTAGCCGAAGATTTCTTCGACTGATTTACCACGCTTGGCAGCGATGTCCGAAGCCGTTGTGGAGTTGTTCAGCGCGTCCATCGTGGCACGCACCATGTTGTAAGGGTTGCTGGAACCGTGGCTTTTTGCCACGATGTCCGTGATGCCCATCACTTCAAACACCGCGCGCATTGGGCCGCCAGCAATGATGCCGGTACCTTTGGCTGCAGGCATCATCATGACGCTGGCTGCACCCCAGTGACCGAACACGTTGTGGTGAATGGTGCCGTTTTTCAACGAAACCTTGGTCATGTTGCGACGGGCTTCTTCCATGGCTTTTTGAACAGCAGCCGGCACTTCTTTCGACTTGCCCTTGCCCATGCCGACGCGACCGTCGCCATCGCCGACCACAGTAAGTGCGGCAAAACCGAGAATACGGCCACCCTTCACCACTTTGGTCACGCGGTTGACCGCGATCATCTTTTCCTTCAGACCATCGTCTGGAGCGTCGTTATTTGATTTTGCTTGAAACTTGGCCATACTTATTTCCAGTCTGCTTAGAACTGCAAGCCAGCTTCGCGAGCCGCATCAGCCAGCGCTTTGACGCGGCCATGGTACGCAAAGCCAGCGCGGTCAAACGCTACTTTTTCCACACCTGCTGCTTTTGCTTTTTCAGCAATGCGCTTGCCAATGGCCTGCGCAGCAGCAACGTTTGCACCCTTACCGGAAGCTCCGAGGTCCTTGCGGACTTCGACTTCTGCGGTAGAGGCAGATGCCAGAATCTTGCTGCCGTCGCCGGAGATGACGCTGGCGTAAATATGCAGATTGGTGCGATTGACGGTCAGGCGGGCAACACCTTGCGTGGCAATGCGGATGCGGGTCTGGCGTGAACGACGAAGGCGCTGCTCTTTTTTGGTCAACATGGTGCAGCTCCTTATTTCTTCTTGGTTTCTTTGATCGTGATCTTCTCATCCACATAGCGGATGCCCTTGCCCTTGTAAGGCTCAGGAGGACGAACAGCACGAACTTCGGCAGCGATCTGGCCAACGCGCTGGCGGTCGGAACCCTTGATCACCACTTCCGTGGGGGTCGGGGTTGCAACGGTGATGCCAGCAGGCATGTCCATGATCACGGGGTGGGAGTAACCAACCGTCAGGTTGAGTTTGGCGCCTTGCGCCTGGGCTTTGTAACCCACACCAACCAAACTTAGTTTTTTCTCAAAGCCCTTGGTCACGCCGGTGACCATGTTGTTCACCAGCTGACGCATGGTACCGCTCATGGCATTGGCTTCGCGCGAATCATTGGCAGGCACAAAGGTCAACTTGCCGGCATCATTCTTGATGGTGACAAGCGCGTTTTGCGTCAAAGCCAGGGTGCCGAGGCCGCCCTTGACATTGATCTGGTCATCTTTCATCGCCACGTCCACGCCCGCGGGCACGACGACTGGCATTTTTCCTACACGAGACATTTCAGTTACTCCTCAATGTCGCCGTTAAGCCACGTAGCAAAGAACTTCACCACCGGTACCGGTAGCGCGTGCTTTGCGATCAGTCATCACGCCTTTGGGCGTGGTGACAATGGCGACACCCAAGCCGTTCATGACTTGGGGGATGGCGCCGTGGCCTTTGTAAACACGAAGGCCGGGGCGGCTGACGCGCTCAATGCGCTCAATCACGGGCTTGCCTGCGTAATACTTCAGGGCGATTTCCAACTGGGCTTTGCCGTCGTCGGTTTTGACAGAAAAGCCATCGATGTAGCCTTCGTCTTTCAATACCTGCGCGATGGCAACTTTGACTTTGGAGGACGGCACCAGCACAACGGCTTTTTCAACCATTTGTGCATTGCGGATGCGCGTCAACATGTCAGCAATAGGATCACTCATGCTCATTTGTAATTCTCCTATTACCAGCTTGCCTTGGTGATACCAGGGATATCACCAGCAAAAGCCAACTCACGGATCTTGGCGCGAGCCAGACCGAATTGACGGAATGTGCCACGCGGGCGGCCCGTGATCGCACAGCGGTTGCGCTGACGAGTCGGGTTCGCATTGCGGGGCAGCTTTTGCAACTCCAGACGGGCCAGGGCGCGCTCTGCATCGGAGCGCTTGGCGTCGTTGGACGTTGCTTTGAGTTCTGCGTATTTCTTGGCGAATTTGGCGGCGAGTTTCTCGCGCTTCAGTTCACGTTGCAATAAAGCCTGTTTTGCCATGCCCGCCTCAGTTCTTGAACGGAAAACGGAAGCCGGTGAGGAGCGCTTTGCACTCTTCGTCGGACTTGGCCGTTGTGGTGATGCTGATATTGAGACCACGAAGGGCGTCGACCTTGTCGTACTCAATTTCAGGGAAAATAATCTGCTCTTTCACGCCGATGTTGTAATTTCCGCGGCCATCAAAGGCCCGACCGGAAATACCGCGGAAGTCGCGAACACGGGGCAGAGCCACGGTCACGAAACGATCGAGGAATTCATACATCTGCACGCCGCGCAGGGTAACCATGCAGCCAATGGGCAGGTCTTCGCGGATTTTGAAACCGGCGATAGCCTTTTTGGCCTTGGTGACCACAGGCTTCTGGCCGGCAATCTTGGTCATGTCGCTGACAGCGTGGTCCATGACCTTCTTGTCGGCAACCGCCTCGCTCACACCCATGTTGAGCGTGATCTTGGTGATGCGTGGGACCTGCATTGGCGACTTGTAGCCAAATTTCTCCATCAGGGCCGGTGCGATTTTTTCGCGGAACTGGGCCTGCAGGCGAGCCTGAGCAGGAGCAGCTTGGGTAGGTGCGGTCTTTGCCATGTTTATGCAGCCTTGATTTCGTCGCCGCTGGACTTGAAGACGCGCACTTTTTTGCCGTCAGCCAACAACTTGATGCCCACCCGATCAGCCTTGCCCGACGTCGCATTGAAAATGGCGACGTTGGACTGGTGAATCGGCATGCTTTTCTCAACGATGCCGCCAGTTGCGCCCTTGAGAGGGTTGGGCTTGGTGTGTTTTTTCACCAGATTGATGCCCTCAACCAGCACATAGCTGTCGTCTTTGCGGAGTGTGATCGTGCCGCGCTTGCCCTTGTCCCGGCCTGCGATGACGATGATCTCGTCGCCTTTGCGAATCTTGTTCATGGTCTGCCCTTACAGAACTTCAGGAGCCAGGGACACGATCTTCATGAACTTTTCGGTGCGCAATTCGCGCGTGACCGGTCCGAAGATGCGGGTGCCGATAGGCTCCAGCTTGGCGTTTAGCAACACGGCTGCGTTGCCATCGAATTTGACGAGGGAGCCATCACCGCGGCGGATGCCCTTGGCGGTGCGAACGACCACAGCACTGTAAACCTCGCCTTTTTTGACGCGGCCACGGGGAGCGGCTTCTTTGATACTCACCTTGATGACATCACCAACGCTGGCGTACCGGCGCTTGGATCCGCCCAGCACTTTGATGCACATCACGGATTTGGCACCCGTGTTGTCAGCAACATCGAGTTTGGATTGCGTTTGAATCATTTAAATTTAGTCCCAACTTGCACCGGAACGCCCCTTTTTCAAGAAGCAGACCAATCAGTCTTGGGCCTGTCGTCCACATTGCAAACCACTCGCAATGCTTCCGTTAGGCAGAATTCTCAGCTTTTTACAGCGAAGCCCACGATTATTATCAACTTTTGCACTTGTGTCAACTGCCCAGCGACAAAAACAGATGCAGAAGCACCACGCTCCATTCCGATCAAGAAAATTGTCGGCTCGCCCTTAAGGCGTGGCGGAAGTTTGCTACCAAAACAGGAGCGAATCAGGCCGGAACGGCGAGGTATTGTTCGGCCAGCTGCAAAAATTCAGCCAATTGAGGGTCAGAATTGTTTTCCTCCTGCAGCAGTCCGGCGACATCAGCAGCGACGGATTTTGCAAGCGCCGCATCCAGAAACAGCAGACGGGAGCGCCTCGCCAGCACGTCCTCAACCGTTCTGGCGTACTCGTAACGTGCGGAAAACCGGACCATCCCTTCCGTCAGACCGCCGCCCAGAGTCCGTTCGGCACCCGGCAAGGCGGTGACCGAAGCAGCCTCACTGCCATAAAGGTGTATGCCAGGCGCCTCGCTGATCTTGTGCTTGGACGCCTGTGCCCCCACCAACCTCAAGTCCGCGGTCACACCTCCTGGCCTTTTTTGCAGCAGGGCCGCCTTGAAGCAGTTGTCCAGCACATCTTCCGCCATGGCCCGGTAGGTTGTCCATTTGCCGCCGGTGACTGTGACCAGCCCGCTCTTGCTGATCAATACGGTGTGCTCGCGCGACAGCGCCTGGGTACCGTCGCCATCATCTTTGGGAGGCTTCACCAGCGGACGCAGACCCACCCACATGCTCTTGATGTCTGCCAGCTTGGGGGCCTTGCTTAAGTAGCGTGCCGATTCACCCAAGATGAAATCGACCTCCTCCCGAAAAGCCAGCGGTTCCCGCGCCAGGTCGCTGCGGGGCGTGTCGGTTGTGCCCAGAATGGTTTTGCCCAGCCAGGGCACGGCAAACAAGACGCGCCCATCGGCGGTTTTAGGGATCAGCAAGGCATGATCGCCGGGCAAAAAGGACCGGTCCACCACGATGTGAACGCCCTGGCTGGGCGCCACCACGGGTTGAACATCACGGCCAATGGCCTGCCCGTCCAGCACGCGGAGCTGGTCGACCCAAACCCCTGCGGCATTGACAACGCATTTAGCCCGCAGCGTAAGTGTCTGCCCACTTTCTTGCTCGGCGACACGCAATCCGACCAGCTTGCCTGACTCATGAACCAGTCCTGTGGCGGGGCAATAGTTGATCAGCAAGGCGCCAGCGCGCGCCGCGCTCCGGGCCAGCGCCAGCGCCAAACGGGCGTCGTCAAACTGGCCATCCCAATATTTGACGCTTCCTTTGAGGCCTGCCTGACGCGCGGTCGGCAGGCATTGCAGGGTTTCTTCACGGCTTAAAAATTCTGTGCTGCCCAAGCCCGCCTTGCCGGCCAAGGCGTCATACATCTTGAGACCGACACCGTAAAACGGCGTCTCCCAAAACTTGTAGGAAGGCATCACGAAAGGCAGGGGCTGCGCCAGGTGGGGGGCATTGGCCAGCAGGCGCGTGCGTTCGTGCAAGGCTTCGCGCACCAGGGAAATATTGCCCTGTGCCAGATAACGAACGCCACCGTGAACCAGCTTGGTCGCGCGTGAGGACGTTCCTTTGGCAAAGTCGTGCGACTCGACCAGAACCACGGAAAACCCGCGTGCCGCTGCATCCAGCGCAACACCCAATCCCGTGGCGCCACCGCCAATGATGGCGATGTCGTATGTATGGGGCGCCTTCAGGCGCCGTATCAGTTCTGCACGCGGCGTAGGCAGCGGCGGGGATTCAAAAGTCATGGGCTCCATTTATCCATCTCCAAGGAAACCCCAGAGCAGGTTTCGCCTTCCTGGCCTTGTTACTGGTGGATGCGCGAGCACAATACACGCGCATCCACCCACTCAAGCAACATGCGGGCCTATGCGTACATTTGGCCCGCATGGTGCCGCGTTTAGCGAACCTTGCCGTCTTTCCAGGCCTGAAGCAGCTTGTCGTAGTTGATGGTCTCGCCCTTTGGCTTTTCATTAGCCAACTTTTTCCACGGCGCACCGGTGTCGCTCAGGTACTTGGCCGGGTCACCCTTGGGGTTGAGCTTGGGTGGGCAGTTAGCCATACCCGCACGCTCAAGCCTGCCCAGAACCTGATCCATCTCGTCGGCCAGCGTGTCCATCGCAACCTGCGGCGTTTTCTCGCCGGTTACAGCCTGGGCCACGTTTTTCCACCACAGCTGCGCCAGTTTTGGATAGTCAGGGACGTTGGTGCCAGTTGGCGACCATGCCACGCGCGCCGGGCTGCGGTAGAACTCGACCAGACCACCCAGCTTCGGCGCCATGTCGGTCATGGCTTGTGAGCGAATGTCGGATTCGCGAATCGGCGTCAAGCCAACCATGGTTTTCTTCAGCGAGGTCGTTTTGGATGTCACGAACTGCGCGTAAAGCCAGGCTGCAGCCGTGCGATTGGCGTCGTGGTCCTTGAAGAAGGTCCACGATCCCACGTCCTGATAGCCGTTTTGCATGCCCTGCTTCCAGTAGGGTCCGTTAGGGCCTGGGGCCATGCGCCACTTCGGCGTACCGTCGGCATTGACGACTGGCAGGCCGGGCTTGACCATGTCAGCGGTGAACGCGGTGTACCAGAAGATCTGCTGGGCGATCTGGCCTTGCGCGGGCACGGGACCAGCCTCACCAAAGGTCATGCCGGTGGCTTCTTTCGGAGCGAATTTCTTCATCCAGTCGACATACTTGGTCAAAGCGTAGACGGCAGCTGGCGAGTTGGTAGCGCCGCCGCGGGACACTGAGGCGCCCACAGGTGTGCACTTGTCATCAGCTACGCGAATGCCCCATTCGTCCACTGGCAGGCCATTGGGATTGCCGATGTCGGCAGTACCGGCCATCGAGAGCCAGGCATCGGTGAAGCGCCAGCCAAGCGAAGGGTCCTTCTTGCCGTAGTCCATGTGACCATAGATGGGCTTGCCGTCAATCTGCTTGACATCGTTGGTGAAGAAGGCCGCGATGTCCTCATAGGCGGACCAGTTGAGCGGAACGCCCAGGTCATAGCCATACTTGGCCTTGAACTTTTCCTGCAACTCCGGCTTGGCGAACAGGTCAGCCCGGAACCAGTAGAGATTGGCAAACTGCTGGTCAGGCAACTGGTACAGCTTCTTGTCAGGGCCGGTGGTGAAGCTGGTTCCGATGAAATCCTTCAGGTCCAGACCCGGATTGGTGAACTCCTTGCCGGTGCCTTCCATGTAGTCGGACAGAGCCAGAATTTTGCCGTAGCGATAGTGTGTGCCGATCAGGTCCGAGTCGGAAATCCAGCCGTCATAAATCGACTTGCCCGACTGCATGGAGGTCTGCAGCTTTTCAACCACGTCGCCTTCCTGGATCAAATCGTGTTTGACCTTGATGCCAGTGATTTCCTCAAAGGCCTTAGCCAGCGTTTTCGATTCGTACTCGTGCGTGGTGATAGTTTCCGACACCACGGATATTTCGGTGACGCCCTTGGCCTTGAGCTTGGCAGCAGCGTCGATGAACCATTTCATCTCCGTCGCCTGCTGGTCCTTGGTCAGTGTGGACGGCTGAAATTCGTTGTCTATCCATTTTTTTGCGGCATCCGAAACCACTACAGCTGGAGCAGCAGCGGGTGCGACAACCGCGGGCGGTGCGACAACGGCAACCGGCTCTTCCTTCTTGCCGCAGGCTGACATCATCAGGACTGCCGCACCAATGGCCGACAGTGCATAAATAGAGCGCTTCATTGTTTAACTCCCTGGCGTTTGACCACAGCGATCGCTGCAGCAGTCGTGTAAAAGTTCATCTCGGTCTCCTCATTGACTTCCCCATGTTTCCTGACACGCCGGCGGGGAAGGGATGCCGGGCGCCGTTCTCCTGAAATCCGAACTAACCCTTGCGCATCACCAGCGCAATCCATCCCATGGAAATCACAAAGCTGATCCATATCGAGGGGTCCACCTGCAGACCCATCGCCGATCCCAGCTTGCCACTCAAGCCCACAAAAATCAGATTGATGTAAGCGGCGCCGAGCAGCCCGATAAACAGCCTGTCGCCGCGCGTTGTTTCCAGCGGCAAAAAACCGCGTCGCATCGCCGTAGGTGACTTAATTTCCCACACCGTCATGCCGATCAGCATGAGCACGATGCAGCTGAAAAATATGGCGACCGGCAAGGTCCAAGCCATCCACTCAAACATGATTGTTCCTCCTCATACCCGGCCCATCGCAAAACCTTTGGCAATGTAGTGCCGCACAAACCAGATCACGATGGCGCCGGGCACGATGGTCAACACGCCAGCCGCTGCCAGGGTCGCCCAGTCCATGCCGGAAGCCGACACCGTGCGCGTCATCGTCGCCACGATGGGCTTGGCATTGACGCTGGTGAGCGTGCGGGCCAGAAGCAGCTCAACCCAGCTGAACATGAAGCAGAAGAAAGCCGCTACACCAACGCCAGCCTTGATCAAGGGAAGGAAAATCACCACAAAAAAGCGGGGGAATGAATACCCGTCGATATAGGCTGTCTCATCAATCTCGCGCGGAATGCCACTCATGAAGCCTTCAAGAATCCAGACCGCGAGCGGAACGTTAAACAGCAGATGCGCCAGCGCCACAGCAATATGGGTGTCCATCAATCCAACGGTTGTGTACAGCTGGAAGAAGGGCAGCAGGAACACCGCAGGCGGCGTCATGCGGTTGGTGAGCAGCCAGAAAAACACGTGCTTGTCGCCGATGAAGCTGTAGCGCGAAAAAGCGTACGCGGCCGGCAACGCCACGGTGATGGAGATCACCGTGTTAATGGCAACGTAAATGAGAGAGTTGATGTAACCCGAATACCAGGACGGATCGGTAAAAATCGTCCGGTAATTGGCCCAGGTGAACTCCTGCGGGAAAAAAGAAAAGCTGGAAACAATCTCCGAGTTGGTCTTGAAGCTCATGTTGATCATCCAGTAGATGGGCAACAGCGCGAAGATGATGTAGGCGACGAGGAAAAGCGTCCTGGCCTGGAAGCGGGGTTTATTCACCGGTGTTCTCCTTGGTCGCCGTACCAACGCGTTGCATCCAGTTGTAGAGGATGAAGCACAGCAACAAGATGATCAGAAAATAAATCAGTGAAAAAGCCGCTGCCGGCCCGAGGTCAAACTGCCCCACGGCCTTTTGCGTCAGGTATTGCGACAAGAAAGTGGTGGCATTGCCTGGGCCGCCGCCAGTCAGTACAAAGGGCTCGGTGTAAATCATGAAGCTGTCCATGAAGCGCAGCAACACGGCAATCATGAGAACCCCGCGCATCTTGGGCAGCTGGATAAAGCGAAACACCGCAAACTTGCTGGCACCGTCAATGCGTGCCGCCTGGTAATAGGCGTCGGGAATGGACCGCAAGCCGGCATAACAAAGCAGCGCCACCAGCGGCGTCCAGTGCCACACGTCCATGACCAGAACAGTCAGCCAAGCATGCGTCGCATTGCCGGTATAGCTGTAATCAAAGCCCATTTTCTGCAACACCATGCCAAGCAGTCCGATGTCCGCCCGGCCATAGATTTGCCAGATAGTGCCGACCACATTCCAGGGGATCAACAGCGAGAGGGCCACCAGTACCAGTACCAGCGAAGCTTTCCAGCCCTGGGCTGGCATGGACAAAGCCAGCGCAATGCCCAAGGGAATTTCTACTGCCAGCACGGCAAGTGAAAACGTCAGTTGGCGCAACAGGGCGGCATGCAGATCCTCATCGCGCATAACAGCTGCGAACCACTCGGTCCCCACAAATATCCGCCGCTCGGGAGAGATGATGTCCTGCACCGAATAGTTCACCACGGTCATCAGTGGCAGGATGGCCGAAAAGGCCACGCAAAGTAAAACCGGCAACACCAACAGCCAGGCTTTCTGGTTGACGGGCTTGGTCGTTGTGCTCATGCCACCAACTCCTCGTTCATGTAAAAGCAGGTGTGAGTTCCCAGAACCTTCAGCCATACCGTGTCGCCGGGCTTGGGTTGCGCAGCATCCGGATGCAGGCGAACCTTGACAGCCCCCTCGCCCAACGTTGCGGTGAGCATCACGTGGGTTCCGATGTCCTGCGCGCGCGTTACGGTCGCCGGCAAGGCGCCCGCAGAACCTGCGTCCGCAAGAGTCACATACTCTGGCCGGACTCCAAGTTTGTAGTCGCCGTCAGGCAACTCCCGGCCAGCGGGGATGGCGAGACTTTGCCCTGCAATTTCAAGGACTTCACCGCGGACCCGCACGGGCAAAAAGTTCATACCGGGTGAGCCAATAAAGTGACCCACAAAGGTGTGCTGCGGTCGTTCGAAAAGCGCGTCTGCGCCGCCAACCTGCACCACCCGGCCGCGCGTCATGACGATCACCTGTTCGGCAAAGGTCAGGGCCTCGATCTGGTCATGGGTGACATAGATCAGCGTGAGCTTGAGCTCATGGTGAATCTGTTTGAGTTTGCGACGCAGCTGCCACTTCAGGTGAGGGTCGATGACGGTCAGCGGTTCGTCAAAAAGAACGGCGGAAACGTCAGGTCGCACCAAGCCACGCCCGAGCGAAATTTTTTGCTTGGCGTCGGCAGTAAGGCCCGCCGCGCGTTGGTTCAGCTGCCCACTCATTTCCAGCATTTCGGCGATCTGACCGACGCGCTTTTTGATCTGGTCTTCGGGCATCTTGCGGTTGCGCAGCGGAAACGCGAGGTTCTCGGCCACCGTCATGGTGTCGTAAATCACCGGGAACTGAAACACCTGTGCGATGTTGCGCTCCTGCGGCGAGGCCTGCGTCATGTCGCGCCCATCAAACTTGACGCTGCCCTGCGACGGGGCCAGCAGGCCAGAAATGACATTGAGCATGGTTGTCTTGCCACAACCCGACGGACCCAGCAGCGCGTACGCACCGCCATCGTCAAAGGTCATCTTCAATGGCAGCAGTGCGTAGTCAGCGTCCTCAACCGGGTTGGGCTTGTAAGCGTGCGCCAGGTCCAGATCGATGCGGGCCATATCAATGCCCTCCTTTGCGCTGCGGCGCGACCAGTAACTCGCCCTTGGCGTCAAAAACGTAGGCATGCGAGGGATGCAGGTACAAATGGATGGCCGTACCGATCTCAAAATAATGCACACCAACCAGCTGTGCTACCAGCTCGCCCACCGCGGTGCTGACGTGCACATACGTGTCGGAGCCGGAGATTTCTGCCAGTTCGACGTGGCCGACCAACGTCATGTCGCCCTCGCGTTGAGTCTCGCGCAGCGCACTGGCACGTACGCCCACCGTCAATGCGGATGACGCTCCAGCAGGCAGGTCAATGAACAACTCGCCCCCACCGACCAGCTGGACACCACCTTGCGCACCGGCATTGGCGCTGATCAGATTCATGGGCGGGTCGCTGAAAGCACGCGCAACGCGCAGCGACTTGGGCGAGTGAAATACCTCAGCGGTTGGACCGTATTGCAGCAACTCGCCGCCATCCAGAACGGCCGTGTAGCCGCCCAGCAGCAGGGCTTCGCCAGGTTCGGTTGTTGCGTAAATCACGGTTGAGTCGCCCGCTGCAAACAGCTGCGTCAATTCCTCGCGCAGCTCTTCGCGCAATTTGTAGTCAAGGTTGACGAGCGGCTCATCGAGCAACATCAGGGGCGCCCCCTTGGCCAGCGCCCGCGCCAGGGCAACCCGCTGTTGCTGGCCACCCGACAACTCTGCAGGGTAGCGGTCCAGAAACATCTCTATATGCAGGCGCTCGGCGATCTCGCGCACACGTTGGTCAATGTTTTTCTCACGGCGCAGCTTGAGCGGGGATGCAATGTTATTGGCGACCTTGAGCGAAGGGTAATTGATGAACTGCTGATAGACCATCGCGACATTGCGCTCGCGCACCGGCATGCCGGTCACATCAACACCGTCAACCCGGACCCGTCCCGAGCTTGGAACATCCAGGCCCGCCATGATGCGCATCAAGCTGGTCTTTCCCGCCTGCGTGGCACCCAGCAACACAGTCACCTCACCCGGCCGCGGGGCAATCGTCATGTCATAGAGCCACTGTTCTGGCCCGACTTTTTTACTGACGCTATCGGCTACGAGCTGCATCGTGCGGTCCATGCACCCGGGGGCGCGTCAATCCACTGAAAGCGTGAGTTCAAGATTCGTCCAGTTACGTTCGTATCCGTTCTATTTTTATTCTTTTTGGTTCGTTTGTAATAGATGTTTTCCCTAGTTTGTTTCTTTTTGTTTCGCTATAAAGTATCTCCACTCTCTGATCCACAATCACGCGTGCATTCAAATCCCCGGCAACTCAAACTTCTCGACGTGGTCCGCACACGCGGCTCCGTCACCGTAGAACAACTCGCCGAAACACTGGAAGTAACTTTGCAGACGGTCCGGCGCGATGTGCAGCGCCTTGCTGATGAAGGTCTGCTGGCCCGCTTTCATGGCGGCGTGCGGGTACCAACCTCCACCACTGAAAACCTGGCGCACCAGCAGCGTGAAAATCTCCATGCTGATGGCAAGGCGCGCATTGCTCGAGCCGTCGCCAACGAGGTGCCGGACAACTGCTCTCTCATACTCAATATCGGCACCACGACCGAAGCCATTGCAAAGGCCCTGCTACGGCACAAGGGTTTGCGGGTCATCACCAACAACCTCAATGTTGCGGCCATCCTGAGCAGCAACTCCGACTGCGAAGTCATTGTGGCCGGCGGAGTGGTCCGCGCCCGGGACCGTGGCATCGTGGGCGAGGCGGCGGTTGATTTCATGCGGCAATTTCGCGTGGACATTGCGCTGATTGGTATTTCCGGCATCGAAGCCGATGGGTCTCTTCGCGATTTTGACTACCGGGAGGTCAAGGTCGCGCAAATCATCATCGAACACGCGCGCGAGGTCTGGCTGGCGGCGGACAGCAGCAAATTCAACCGGCCAGCCATGGTTGAACTCGCAACGCTGTCGCAAATCGACCGTCTTTTTACAGATCAGCCTCCGCCGGAGCCTTTTCCGGGCCTGTTGCTCGAAGCCGGGGTCAACTGCCATGTGGCTCCGCCTTGAGCCCGATCCAAACCTGATCCAAACCTGATTCAAACCTTGTCACAAACCCTGCCATGACCTACCTGCTCGCCCTGGACCAGGGCACCTCCAGCTCCCGCAGCATTGTGTTTGATGCTGAAGGGCACATCGTGGCATTGGCGCAGCAGGAGTTGCCCCAGATTTACCCCAAACCAGGTTGGGTAGAGCACGACCCGATGGAAATCTGGCGCACACAACTCGCCACGGCCCGCGAAGCCCTTTTGAAAGCAAAGATCAAGGCCTCGGACATTCGGGCCATAGGCATCACCAACCAGCGTGAAACCACCGTCGTCTGGAACCGCAAAACCGGCCAGCCCATTGCCCACGCCATCGTGTGGCAGGACAGGCGGGCGGAAGCCACTTGCGCAAAACTGCGCGAGGATGGCAAGGCGCCCTTGATTCAGAAAAAAACCGGCCTGCTTGTCGATGCCTATTTTTCAGGCACCAAGCTGAAGTGGCTGCTGGACAACGTGCCGCAGGCCAGGCAACTGGCTGCAGCCGGCGAACTCGCTTTCGGCACCATCGACAGCTGGCTGATGTGGCAGCTCACGGGCGGCAAGCTTCACGCCACCGACGTGACCAACGCCTCGCGCACCATGCTGTTTAACGTGCACACCAACGCATGGGATACCGAGCTGCTGGCGTTGCTCGACATCCCCGCTAGCCTGATGCCACGGGTCATGCCGTCGAGCACGCACTATGGCGAAGTGCTGCCGGAATTGTTGGGCGCAGCGATACCGATAGGCGGCGTCGCGGGCGACCAGCAAAGCGCACTGTTTGGCCAGGCCTGCTTTAAGGAAGGCATGGCCAAAAACACCTATGGCACCGGCTGTTTCATGCTCATGCACACGGGCAATAAATTTCAAACCTCCCACAACGGGCTGCTGACAACCAGTGCGGCCCAGGTGACGCAGCAGACCGAATACGCCTATGAAGGCAGCGTGTTTGTCGGGGGCGCAGTTGTGCAGTGGCTGCGCGACGGCTTGCATGCCATCAAAGGCAGCGGCGAGGTACAAGCCCTTGCGCAAAGCGTTCCGGATTCTGGCGGCGTCATGATGGTTCCCGCCTTCACCGGCCTGGGCGCACCGTACTGGAAGCCTGATGCACGCGGCACCATCACCGGCCTGACACGCGGCACCACCGTTGCCCACATTGCGCGGGCCGCTCTGGAAAGCATTGCCTACCAAAGCGCCGCTCTTCTGCAGGCCATGAGCCGTGATGCCGTGGCCGCCGGCGCCGCGCCGGTGGCCGAACTGCGTGTGGACGGCGGAGCCTGCATCAACGACCTGCTGATGCAATTTCAGGCTGACCTGCTGGGCATCCCTGTGGTGCGGCCAGCGGTCACCGAGACCACTGCCTTGGGTGCGGCATACCTGGCCGGCCTGTCCAGCGGCGTCTATGCAAGCACCAGCGAACTCTCGGACATGTGGCGTGCGGAACGCCGGTTTTTACCCACCCTGAGCGCCGATCGCGCAGCCGACCTGATGGCTCAATGGGAACACGCTGTGCGCCAAACCGTGCTGGCCTGAGCCCTGCCGCCGGCCGGTGGGTGACAATGGGCCGAGCGGCTGCTTTTGAAAGCCGCCCCCTCCAGCGAGCCACACCCCCATGAGCACCCCTTCTACAAACAGTTCGAGCAGCAGCCGGCAACAGATTGCCTTCATCGGCGGCGGCAACATGGCCAGCGCCATCATTGGCGGCGTGCTCAAGCGCGGCCTGGACGCCAGTCAAATCCAGGTGATCGAACCCTGGGCCGAGCAGCAAGCCAAGCTACAGAACCAGTTTGGCGTGAAAGTACACGACAAAGCGGGCGAGTCACTTGCCAGCGCCACGCTGGTGGTCTGGGCCGTCAAGCCGCAGACATTCAAGGAAGCCGCACTGGCCACCCGTTTTCACACCAAGACCGCCCTGCACCTCAGTGTGGCGGCTGGCATTCGCTCGGGCAGCATCGCGCAGTGGCTGGGCACCCAGCGCGTGGTGCGCTCCATGCCCAACACGCCCGCCCTGATTGGCAAGGGCGTCACCGCCCTGTTCGCACGGCCTGCCGTCAGTGCCGCCGACCGCAAGACCGTCGAGAGGGTGATCCGGACCACCGGCGACTTCGTCTGGCTTGATGACGAGACGCACCTGGATGCGGTGACCGCGCTGTCGGGATCCGGTCCGGCCTATGTGTTTTACTTTATCGAAGCCATGGTTCAGGCCGGTGTGGACATGGGGCTCAGCCATGAACAGGCACACAAGCTGGCAGTGGGTACCTTTGCCGGAGCGGCGGCGCTGGCCCGCTCGTCGACGGAACCGCCGGCAATCCTCCGCGCCCGGGTCACGTCAAAGGGGGGAACCACTCATGCAGCCCTGTCATCGATGGAGCAGGATGACATCAAAAAGCAGTTCATGCGCGCCATCCATGCCGCCAGGCATCGAGCCGCAGAGCTCGGTGACGAATTTGGCACCTCGTGATTGCGATCACAGGTCGGCCAAGGCATACGACAGCGCAATGCCAACAAACACCGCAAAACCGAGCCAATGGTTGACACGGAAGGCCTTGAAGCATGGGTCGCGTTCCCGCCCGCGTATCAGCCAGCCATGCCAGAGCGCCTGCACCGCTGCTACCGCAATGCCTGCCAGGTAGATGACGGGCTGCGGCAAATCCCTCAGCAGGTAAGCCCACAGTGACAGGTAGATGAAGTAAGACACCATCACCGCCGCCACGTCAAAACGTCCCAAGGTGATGGCAGACGTCTTCATGCCGATTCTGAGATCATCATCGCGGTCTACCATGGCGTATTCGGTGTCGTAGGCAATCACCCAGAACAAGTTGCCCAGCAGCAGCAGCCAGGCCAGCGCTGTCACCCGCGACTGCACAGCGGCAAAAGCCATCGGTATGCCAAAGCTGAATGCCACACCCAGCACCGCCTGCGGCATGGATACCAATCGCTTGGCAAACGGATAGATCAGCGCAACAGCCAGCGCAGCAAATGACCACATGATGGTGGCCCTGTTCGTCGTCAGCACCAGTCCAAACGCCAACAGGGCCAGCACCGCGCCCAGAGCCAGCGCTTCCCTCACGGCGAGTGCGCCGCTGGTCACCGGCCGCTGCGCCGTGCGCTTGACGTGGCGGTCAAAGTCACGGTCCATCACGTCGTTGAAGCAGCAACCGGCGCTGCGCATCAGGATGGTGCCCAGGGTGAACACCGTCAGCAAATGCCAGCCCGGAAACCCATGCGCAGCCACCCACAGCGCTGACAGCGTGGGCCAGAGCAACAGCAACCAGCCCGCGGGGCGGTCCCAGCGGATCAATTGCAAATAGAGCGCAAATTTATTCTTCAAGAAGCGAGCGCAGCATCCACGCGGTTTGCTCATGCACTGTCAGGCGCTGTGTCAACAGATCAGCGGTCGGCTCGTCACCCGCTTTGTCGGCCACGGGAAACAGGCTGCGCGCCGTGCGCGCCACAGCTTCATGGCCCTGCACCAGAATACGCACCATCTCCAACGCCTTGGGCGGCGTCACCGGCGCGTCCGGCACTGAGGCGAGTTTGCTGAACTGCGCGTAAGAGCCAGGCGCCGGGTGACCCAGCGAGCGAACGCGCTCGGCGATCGGGTCCACCGCTGCCCAGAGCTCGGTGTACTGCACCATGAACATGGCGTGCAGGGTGTTGAACATCGGCCCGGTCACATTCCAGTGGAAATTGTGCGTGGTCAGGTACAGCGTGTAGGTGTCGGCCAGCAAGCGGCTCAAGCCCAGAGCAATGGCCGCGCGGTCTTTCTCGCCGATGCCGATGTTGATGGGCGGCGCACCAACGCGAGCAGCCGCTGGTTTGTCTTTGGATGCAGTGTTTTTGGCCATGAGGTGTCCTTAAAAAATCTCACTACTTCACTCTAAGCAAGCAAGAAGCGCACGTCAGGATAACCGCGCCACACCCGGCAACTCGCAGGCATAAATCGCATTGCGCAGGGCAGCAATCGCTTCGTACCGGGTGAAACTGCGGCGCCAGGCCAACACCACGCGGCGCGTCGGCACATGCCCTTCAAATGGCAGATATTTGATATACGACTGCAACTCAGCCGCCTCTTTGGTCTTTGCCGGGGCTTTGACGGCGAGAGGCGGAACGGCGTCTTTTGGCACACTCAAACGCGGCACAAGCGTCACGCCCATGCCAGCGGCCACCATGTGTTTGATGGTTTCCAGCGACGAGCCTTCAAAGCTGCGGCGTATGCCTTCGGTGGCACTGGAAAAGCGCGCAAATTCTGGGCAAACCTCCAGCACATGGTCGCGAAAACAATGACCGTTTCCCAGCAGCAGCATGGTCTCCTTTTTCAGCTCTTCCGCCGTGATGCTGCTGCGCTCCGCCAGCGGATGGGTGCTGGGCACGGCCGCCATGAAAGGTTCATCGTACAGAGGAGCAATCGCCAGATTGGCGTCCGGAAAAGGCTCAGCCAGAATCGCACAATCAATCTCGCCCGTGCGCAGTTCTTCCAGCAACTTGACCGTGAAGTTCTCCTGCAACATCAGCGGCATCTGCGGCGTGTTGGCAATCGTCTGGCGTACCAGGTCCGGCAGCAGGTAGGGACCAATCGTGTAGATGATGCCCAGGCGCAGAGCCCCAGCCACCGGGTCTTTGCCGCGCTTGGCAATCTCGCGGATGCTCTCGGCCTGCTCCAGCACACTTTGCGCCTGACGAACAATTTCTTCGCCCAGCGGCGTGACAGTGATTTCGTTGGCGTTACGCTCAAACAGCTTGACCTGCAGCTCTTCTTCGAGCTTCTTGATCGCCACGCTCAGGGTTGGCTGCGAGACGTGGCAGGCTTCCGCACCTTTGCCGAAATGTTTTTCCCGGGCGACGGCTACGATGTATTTGAGTTCGGTGAGCGTCATGAATGGATTGTCTGCTTTTCAAGCAACGATGGATTCCAGGCCCTTTTTGTCAATGAGTTGAAGCAATTTGGCCGCAGCACCACTGGGGTGCTTGCCTGAACTGGGTGACTCCCACTTTTGAACGGCTGAAACGCTTACGTTCAAGATGGAGGCCAGCACAGATTGGCTGACTTTTGCCCTTCCCACTCGAATGGCTGTGACTTTTTCGGCGGTGTATTCGGGCGGACTTTGGCAGATGAGATTCATCTTTGCCATGTCTTGCTTGGAGATAAGTTCGTGCCCTTGCAGTGCCCGCGCCATCTCCATCATCTCGTCCAGAACGCGGTTCTTTTCAGTTGGTTTTCTATTTGCCATTACAAATCTCCTTCAAAATTTCAGCCGCAAGCAGTTCATCGAGTTTTTGAGCGTCGGCAGCCTGCAGTCCGGACGCGATAATTTTTGAGGCCTCCACTTCCTTGTCTGAAAAATCAGACCCCGGCTGGCTCTTCTCACGACCAGCCAAAAAGAAAATGGCCTCCTTGTGCTTCTTGGCCACCAAAGTACGGGTAGCGCCACTTTTGCCCATTCCGGGTACCGCCACGCGCTTCTTGCACAACCCACCACCCAAATCGGCTTCAAACAAACCCCGCTCTATCTCGCTGGCGGCCTGGCAGAGCAGCAGATCACTCACTACCTTGCGCGCCCAACGATCAAAGGTCTTTGTTTTGAAGACGCGTTTCATCGGAGAATTTTATTCGGTTATAGCACCCAGTGCAATAGCCGCGAGGGGTGGATTTTTGAATTCAAGGCAAAAGCGCAAGTGATGGAGCCCATTGCTATCCTGGCTCTATCTCTCACTTCCCTTCGCCCTAGCGCGGGTGGTGGCTAACTTGAGCGCTAACCAAGACAGATCATGCCTTCAAAAACTCAGCCTTCCCCCCCAACCACCGCAAAATATGCCGCTGCGCCAGGTCTGCATGCTGATCCAGCATCACCGGCGCCAACGCCCGCGCCCAGGCCAGCAGTTCCGTATCCATCGCCAGATCCGCAAACCGCAACAGCGGAGCACCGGACTGCCGCGCGCCCAGAAACTCGCCAGGTCCGCGAATCTCCAGATCGCGCCGGGCAATCTCGAACCCATCCTGCGTATCGACCATGGCCTTGAGTCTGGCGCGGGCGGTTTCACCCAAGCGTGGCGCCTCTCCGGTGGAGTAGAGCAACACACAGGCTGAAGCGGCCGCGCCACGCCCGACGCGGCCGCGCAACTGGTGCAACTGGCTCAGACCAAAACGCTCTGCATGTTCGATCACCATCAGCGAGGCATTGGGCACGTCTACCCCGACCTCGATCACCGTGGTACTGACCAGCACGCCGATCTGGCCGCTGGTAAAGAGCGCCATCACGGCCTTCTTCTCGGCCACCGGCATGCGCGAATGCAGCAAACCGACCTGCGTACCCGGCAGCGCCGCGCTCAGCGCTTCATGCGTCTGGGTGGCGTTGATCAGGTCCACCGACTCGCTCTCTTCAATCAGCGGACACACCCAATAGACCTGCCTGCCCTCAGCCAGCTGACCCCGGATTCGTTCCACCACTTCGTCGCGCCGTGCATCCGAGACCACTTTGGTCACGATGGGCGTGCGGCCGGGTGGCAGCTCGTCGATGGTTGAAACATCCAGATCGGCGTAATAACTCATGGCCAGGGTGCGCGGAATCGGCGTGGCGGTCATCATCAATAAATGAGGCTCCACCCCCGTTGCGGACTCACTGCGTGTAGCCGCCTCCCCCCTCCAGGGGGCGACACCCGGCGGCCCGGCAGAGCCGGTTCCGCGGTGTCCCTGGCTCACATCCTCCGCAGACTTGCCATGAGTCATCTTGCTTCTGAGGGCCAACCGCTGCGCCACGCCAAAGCGGTGCTGCTCGTCAATGATGGCCAGCGCCAGGTTCTTGAAGATCACCTTGTCCTGGATGACCGCGTGTGTGCCCACCACCAGACCCGCCGCGCCGCTTTCAATCATGGCCAGTGCCTCGCGCCGCTCCTTGGCCTTCTGGCTGCCGGTCAGCCAAGCGGTTTGAATGCCCAGCGGCTCCAGCCAGCTGATGAGCTTGCGAAAGTGTTGCTCGGCCAGAATTTCCGTGGGCGCCATCAACGCGCACTGCCACCCCGCGTCCATACAGCGCGCCGCTGCCAACGCCGCTACCACTGTTTTACCGGAGCCCACATCGCCCTGCAGCAAGCGGTGCATCGGAATGTTTTTTTGCAGGTCTGCGTCAATTTCAAGGCCCACACGCTGCTGCGCTGCCGTCAGGCGAAACGGCAGCCGCTCCAGCAATTGTTCATGCAGCGTGCACTGCGTCCCGCCCATCGCCAGCCGGGTCAGTGCTGGCGCCCGCATGGCAGCCCGCACACGGCGCGCCTGCAACTGCGAGAGTTGCTGGGCCAGCAGTTCCTCCGCCTTGAGCCGTTGCCGGGCCGGGTGGCTGCGATCTTCCAACGTGGCCAGCATCACATCGGGCGCGGGGTGGTGCAAAAACTGGAGCGCCTCACGCAGGCCGAACAAAGGCCGAGGCAAGTTTGTATTCAGAAACTTTTCGGGAATCGTCTCCGCCAGGTCGGCGCGCGCCAGCCCGCTGAGCACCGCTTTGCGCAAATACGCTTGTGGCAACGCTGCCACCGTGGGATATACCGGCGTCAATGCACCCGGCAGATCGCCGCATGCTGACTTGAAGCTCGGGTGCACCATTTCCCGGCCCACAAAGCCGCCGCGAATTTCGCCCCGTACCCGCACGCGCGCGCCCACCCTCAGGGTTTTCTGGTGCGAGGGGTAAAAATTGATGAAGCGCAGCACACAAGTGTCACTGCCATCGTCCACCGTGACCCGCAGTTGGCGGCGCGGCCGAAACACCACTTCGCTATGTGTGACCTGCGCCTCGATTTGAACCATGTCGCCGTCGCGCGCGTCCACCAGGCGAGTGATGCGGGTTTCATCCTCGTAGCGCAGCGGCAAGTGCAGGGCCAGGTCGATGTCGCGGCGCAGGCCCAGTTTTTCCAGCGCTTTCTGCGCAGGCGACTTCTGAGACGGCCCTGACGCAGCCGAGGGGGCTTTTTGCGAAGAAGCTGCAGCGGGCGACATGGGACAATTGTGCCTTCATGAACACGCATCTCAAGCTCAGTGATTTTGATTTCACGCTCCCCGACGAACTGATTGCCCAGCACCCTGCCGCCGAGCGCAGCGCCTCGCGCCTGCTGGACGGCAGGCATACCGCTCTGGTAGACCGGCGTTTTACCGATTTGCCGGCGCTGCTCCAACCGGGCGACCTGCTGGTGCTCAACGACACCAAAGTCGTCAAAGCGCGCCTGTTCGGTCAGAAAAGCACGGGCGGCAGACTTGAACTGCTGATCGAGCGGGTGCTGTCGCCCTCGGCAGATGCCGGGCACGAAGTGGCGGCCCATATGAAGGTCAGCAAGAAGCCGCTGCCCGGAGCCGTCATGCAGATGGACGGTGGCTTCACCGCCACTCTGCTGAGCCGCTGGCCCAACGAAGAAGGGCCGCTGTATCACTTTGCCCTCAGCAGCGACCCCTATGCACTGATGGAGCGCCACGGCCACGTTCCACTGCCGCCTTACATCACACATACTGATTCGGCAGACGACGAAAGCCGCTACCAGACCGTGTTTGCCAAACACCCCGGTGCGGTTGCGGCGCCAACAGCGGCACTGCATTTTGACGAAGCCGTGCTGGCGCAGCTGGAGGCGAACGGCGTGCAGCGCGCCACCGTAACGCTGCATGTGGGTGCAGGCACTTTTCAACCTGTCAAAACAGAGAACATCGCCGACCACGTGATGCACTTCGAACGCTTTGAAGTGCCGCAGGCTACGCTGCAGGCAATTTCTGATTGCAAGGCGCGCGGCGGGCGTGTGGTGGCGGTGGGCACCACCTGTGTACGTGCTTTGGAGTCGGCGGCAAAATTTGGCCCGGATTGCAACGACACCAACATCTTCATCACGCCGGGTTTTGACTTTCAGGTGGTGGACTTGTTGCTGACCAACTTCCACCTGCCCAAAAGCACCCTGATGATGCTGGTCAGCGCCTTTGCGGGCTACGAACACATCATGGCGCTGTACCGCCACGCCATTGATCAGCGCTACCGCTTTTTCAGCTATGGCGATGCCATGTTGCTGCAACGCGCAACGCTTGCAAAGCCCTGAGACAATCGCTGCATGCTGAATTTTGAAGTCTTGAAAACCGATGCGCCTGATGGTGCCTACCTGGGCTCGTTTGCGCGCCGCGGCACCCTCACGCTGAACCACGGCGTGGTGCAAACACCCATCTTCATGCCTGTGGGCACTTACGGCACCGTCAAGGGCGTGATGCCGCAGTCGCTGCATGAGATGGGCGCGCAAATTATTCTGGGCAACACCTTTCACCTGTGGATGCGTCCTGGCCTGGACGTGATGCAGCAGTTTGGTGGCCTGCACAAGTTTGAAAACTGGCACAAACCCATACTCACCGACAGCGGCGGCTTTCAGGTCTGGTCGCTGGGCGAGATGCGCAAGATCTCCGAGGAAGGCGTGAAGTTCGCCTCCCCTGTCAACGGCGACAAGCTGTTTTTGACACCCGAGATCTCGATGCAGATCCAGACCGTGCTCAACAGCGACATCGTGATGCAGTTCGACGAATGCACGCCGTACGACACCAAAGGCCACATCACCACCGAGGCCGAGGCGCGCGTCTCGATGGAGCTGAGCCTGCGCTGGGCCGGGCGCTGCGTCAACGAATTCAACAAACTGCAAAACCCGAACGCGCTGTTTGGCATCGTTCAGGGCGGCATGTTTGAAAACCTGCGCCAGGAATCGCTGGACGCGCTGGTTGAGCTGGACCTGCCCGGCTACGCCGTAGGCGGCGTCAGCGTCGGCGAGCCCAAGGAAGAAATGCAGCGCATCATGGCGCAGACGCCGCACCGCCTGCCGGTCAACAAACCGCGTTACCTGATGGGCGTGGGTACGCCCGAAGACCTGGTCGAAGGCGTGGCCGCAGGCGTCGACATGTTCGACTGCGTGATGCCGACGCGCAATGCGCGCAACGGACACATGTTCACCCGCTTTGGCGACCTGAAAATCCGCAACGCCCGCTACAAGAGCGAAGAGGCGCCAGTGGACGCGACCTGCGGCTGCTACACCTGCAAGAATTTCAGCCGTGCCTACATGCACCACCTGGACCGCTGCGGCGAAATGCTGGGGCCCATGCTCAGCAGCATCCACAACCTGCACTACTACCTGAACCTGATGCAGGAAGTGCGCGATGTACTGGACGCCGGCAAGTTTGGCGCGTTTGTGAAACAGTTCAGGCAAGACCGGCAACGCGGCGTTTAGCCGATCCTTCATCCCCCTCAGGAGATTTCATGCACTACCGCCGCCTCGGAAACAGCAACCTGAAGGTCTCCACGCTTTGCCTGGGCACCATGATGTTCGGCCAGCAAACGCCCGCTGAGGAAGCGGCGCGCATCGTTTCCTCTGCCAAGGACCACGGCATCAACTTCATCGACACGGCAGACGTGTACAACGAAGGCAAGTCCGAAACCACGCTGGGCCGGTTGCTGGCCGGCCAGCGCGCTGATTGGGTGCTGGCCAGCAAGCTGGGCAACAAGGCCGGACCAGGCATCAACCAGAGCCACTACTCGCGCAACTGGATCATCCAGCAGACCGATGCCATCCTGGCGCGGCTGGCCACCGACTACCTGGACATCCTGTATCTGCACCGCGACTTTCACGACGCCAACCTGGAGGAAGCCGTGCGCGCGCTGGGCGACCTGATACGCGCCGGCAAGATCCGCAGCTTCGGTCTGTCCAACTTTCGCGCTTGGCGTATCGCAGAGATCGTGCGCATTTGCAAAAAAACCGGTGTGCCCCAGCCAGTTGTTTGCCAGCCCTACTACAACCTGCTCAACCGCGGCCCCGAGGTTGAAATTTTGCCCGCTTGCGGACACTACGGCCTGGGCGTGGTGCCCTACAGCCCCTTGGCGCGCGGTGTGCTGACGGGCAAGTACCCACCGGGTCAACCGCCTGCCGAGGGCACGCGCGCCGGCAGCGGCGATAAGCGCATTCTTGAAACCGAATTTCGTGAAGAGTCGCTGATCATCGCCCAAAAAATCAAGGCGCGCTGCGAGGCTAAAGGCTGGGTGCCGGGCCAGTTTGCCGCGGCCTGGGTGCTGGCCAATCCGCTGGTCAGCTCGGTGATTGCGGGGCCGCGCCTGCTGTCACACCTGGAAGACGTCTACGGCGCAGTGGACCTTGTGCTGGACAAGGAGGACGAAGCTTTCATCGATGATCTCGTCATCCCTGGCCACGCCTCCAGCCACGGCTACACCGATCCGGCTTATCCCTTCTTCGGACGGCCCTTCTGACCCGGCGGGAGCGAGGGCTTGCCCCTTGTGTATCAAGAACTAAAAAACCGGGCAACGCGGCGTCAAATCGCCGCCGCGCCCCAGCAGGAGACTCTTTCATGAACCGTTGTTTCGCCACGCTTGCCGCGTCGCTGATGGTCCTTCTCGGCGGTTGCGCCACGGCGCTCAAACCCTCGGAGGACGGGAGCCTGGCGGCCCTTCAATTTCAGAATCTGGCCTTGAATCCAAGCAACGGTGGGCATCTGGTTGCTGCGGCCGACCTGCAACCAGGTGACATCATTCTCACAGCAGAAAATGGCTTGAACTCGATGGGCATTCGGATCGCCACTCTCTCGCCCGTCAGTCACGCTGCGATTTACCTCGGAAACCAAATGGTGGCGGAGGCCGTTGGCTCCGGTATTCGACGCCGCTCTGTTGCCGCGCTGATCAAAGAAGAAGCAACCGTCGTGGCTTTGCGGCATCCCAAACTCACGGAGGAGCACGCCGAACGAATCAACGCCTTTGCAGCGCAGCATGAGGGGAGCAAATACAACTACGTCGGGGTCGTTCTGCAAGCGCCCTTTGCGCTTGAGCGGCGAATGTGCGAGCTGCCCCTGATGCCATCCCTCGTGCGCGACTTCTGCATTCGAGGCGTCGCTGCGGTGCAACTCGGGTTGGGGAGTAACAAGCACTTTTTCTGCTCGCAATACATTCTCGAGGCTTACCGGAGCGCGGGTCTGGCGCTGACTGACGCCGACCCGCGATTGGTGAATCCAGGAGATCTGCTGCATATGCGGGAGGGCGACGTGCCCTCCATCCGTATTCACCAGGCTTTACTGTATGTGGGACACCTCAAGGCGCCGCCGCAAACCGTTGCCGGGAATGAATCACACCACTAGCAGACAGTGGCCTCCTAGCCGCCCACATGCATCGTGAACAGCGCGCCGTTAGATAGCCTGCACTGCCCGGTACCCAGCGTCGCTGAGTTCATTTGATAGCGGCAACTGATATAGCCACCCCGGTTGCCGGCGCCATTGGCCACACCCTCACGCGATGAAGAGCCCGTCAATCGCGTCGCTTCTCCTGTAAAGCTTTCGCCATTGATGTTGGTACTGAAGGTACCGCGCCCGTTCAAGTCATTGGTCACCACAGCACTGACCATGCCGTAGCTGGATGCCGCGTCATTGGCCGGATACAGTCGCGCCGCAAACGTGACTGCGGCTGGCGGTGCGTAGACCGCTGGTGCTGCCGGGGTATGGGCGGGATGGATGGGCACAACGTAGCAACCCGTCAAGGTGGCGGCACCAAGCACCGCCATCGACAAGGCCACACGACGCGAAATGCGTGATACGGAAGAAAACGATTTCATATATTTCCAGATGACCCAAGCACATGCTTGTGAAAGAAATATAGCCAGCTGGATTCAAAAAGTGTCTTTTAAAGATACAAGTACACCATATATGAACTAGTAGTATCTTTTTTAGATACTCTGTGGCGCGTTAACCAGTAGCAGCCGGGGAAATCGGGGCCTCTGGCGGTATTTCGCCAGCACCTGAGCCACACGCATGGCAGAACTTGGCAAACGCACTCTTGCGTGTCGTGCAAACACCGCAGTGGTCGTGCAGACCGATGCCGCAATGCGGGCAAAAGTCGATGGCTGTGTTTTTCAGGTCCACCGCCCGCTCGCAACCCGGACACACGCCTTTGGACAGTCGCGTTAACGCGGTGTCGTAGCTCAGTTCTTCCCTGCGCTGGGCATCGGGCAATTGCTCGGCCAGTTTTTGCCGCTCCAGATAACGGTTGAGTGAAATGATGGCCTGGCGGCCCACCAGCACGGTCACGATGATGCCAACGACGTAGCGCACATAACCACCGTAACTTGGCAGGTAGGGCACCAGTTCGACAAAAAACGCAAACAGCGCAAATAAGATGAAGCCCCAGACAAACGGCCAGTAGGTCGTGTGGCGCTTGGTCTTGAACAGCCAGCCTGCTGCCACCAGCAACGGCAGTGTCAGGGCCAGTCTGTAAAGAAACACACGCAACTCGACGCGCCGGTATTCGGCGTTGAGCTTGTCCTGCGCCACGCGTTCCAGCTCCTGCAATTGTTCCTGCGCCTTCGCTTGCGTCTGTTGCGCATCCAGCGCAGCCTGCTCCTGCTGCTCGACGCGGGTCTTGGCGTCGCGCTCGGCCTGCCGCAAGGCGTCCAGTGCGCGGGTGCGCGCAATCAGTTCAGGGTCCTGGTCGGACAGTTGGGTAGCCCGACGCGTCGCAAGCCAGTTGTTGAAAGTCTCGCGGGCACTCTGCGTGTCGGACTGGGCTACGCGATGTTTCAACCGGGCCTGCTCCAGTGCCGACTGCGCACCCTGGGCCGCGCGCTGCGATTGCTTGATGCCCTCACGCAATCGCTCGCTGGCCGGACGATCCATGAAGTCTTCAAGCATGAGCTGCTTCTCGACTTTGGGCAGGTCATTGACCACCGTGCCACCCAAGCCAATCAAAAACCCGGCAAAAATGAAAGCCACCAGCCACAGGCCGCGGTGGAACCATTTTTCGGACAGGCGTAAAGCTTTGCTCATGATGGGGCTCTCCTCAGGGTTGGCGCATTGTGACCGGGGCACCACTCAAGCCGGTCCGTTGCATCCACAAAAACACGGATTCGACGGTAACAGTTTCGATGCGGTCTGCAAACCGCTTCTCATTTGGGTGGTCGTCAAAGGCTACATTGGCGGCAGTGGCTCTGGCCCCCAGCCGGGTCAAAGCGCCTACCTTGAGCGGTGCAGGCTCATACGCCTTGAACTGCAGCCAGGCCTGCGCCTGCTCGCGCGACCTGATTTGCGGCTCCATCGCCGCGGCCAGAGTCTCGATCGCCCACTGGTTGGACTGCTGGTATTTACGGCCCCAGGCATAGCTGACCACGCTGTAGGGTCGATGATGAAGGCTCAAGGCCCGGCCGTCGCGGCCTGCGTCCAGCAACAGGGGAAGCAGGCGCTCCTGCACCGCGGGCGTCGGGACCACCCAGGCCGCCTCAAAACGCCAGAGGTCTTCAAGAAAAAACTCGCCCAAACCCTGACGGTAGATGGAAGCCTCCGCAGTGCCACATTGGTTGAGTTTGTGCATCACGCGCCACACTTGGCCGGGCTTGCCGTCCGGCATCACCTGAGGCTGTCTGTAGGCAAACCCAAGATGTGAATAGTAGACGCCGTATTTGCTCAAGTCCTGCCCGGCGCGCGCCAGCACCACAACTTGCTGGCCACCCGCATCCAGCGCCGCCAGCGTTCTTGCGGCCAGGTTCAGGCTGCGCTGCACCGATTGCAGTTGAGGCGGGTGAGCCGTTTCGCACGCACGTCCCGCATGCACCATTGAGCTTGCCGCAAGGCCTGCCCACACCATGAGCAGGCCCGCCACTCGTGCCGCCGCGCGGCAATGAGCCAGCGCGCGTTGAATCCAGGTGGTCATGGACATCACCTCAGTTTGTCAGGCGTTCGTTGTGCAACAAGGCGCGGCCCAATGCATTGGGAATAAAGGCAATGACCTGACCCGCCGCAGAGAGCACCACACCTGCACCGATCACGCTGACCGTGACCAGCGTGCCTGCGGCCATTGAAGCTGCCCCGACGCCTTTGCCTACGATTTCGATGCTGGCAACAGCACCATCTGAAGCGCGCTCCAGCAAATAGACCGTGCCCCGCGCCGAAACTTCCACAGCCTTGACCACAAGGACAGCACCCGCCGTGGACAGCACCAGAGGTACCGCCACCACACTGCCGACGCTGGCGCTGGCGACCACGACAGACGCCAAAGGCAGCGCAGAGAGCGTGCTCACGGCTGAAGCGTCGCTTTGTGCTTTCGCATCCATTGGAATTACGACCCCAGTCAAAGCTGCGCACGCAGCTATCAAAAACGTAGCGAATTGCTTTTTCATGAAATCCTCCTGTTTATGTTGAAAGAATGCGCTCAGACCGTGGCGGTTGTTTCCCGTGCCGAGCGTCCCTGCATGCGGGCTTCGTTCAGGTCAGCCTCGTGTTTGTCTCTGAGGGTTTTGGCCAGCGTGAAGCTGCAGGTAATCAGGTAGAGCCAGCTGACACCCAGAAACGCCTTGTAGGTTTCATTGATCTCCATGCGCCACAAGCCCCAGCCCGTGAGCGACATGGCCAGAAAGAAACTGCCCCACACGACAAGCTTGAACATCGGCGTGTCGGTCAGCTTGCCTTCAGCCATGCTCTTTTCCTGGTCACGCACATACTTGGCCAGCACAAAAGCCGCTGACAGGCAGAAAAAATAGCCCATGACCATGAAGGCGCGGTCCAGGTCCCTGCCGGGCAACCAGGACAAGCCCACGGCGCAAAGAAAAACGGCGATGAGGAAAGATACCCAGACCTGCAATTGCCAGGGCTTGGAGTCGCGGTAAATCAGAACTTGCATAAAAACCTTTGGGGTTGTTGAGGAGCACCTAATGTGCCCCGTCAACCCAAAATCTCGCCGCAAATTCGGATACAGTGACCGCTGATTGCCTAATGAGTATCGAATTACGATACTTTTAGATCTTCAGGAGCGTGGCGACACGGGCTTGCAAGGCCTCCGGCTGCACTTGCGCCGGCGCCATGGCGGCACCTGCGTTCAAACCCACGCGGCTGAACAGGCCTCGCCGAAACGGTCGCACCATGGCATTGCCGCGCTCCACGCGGCTGAAGAATGAGCCCCACAGATTGGTCAGTGCCATGGGCACCACGGGCACGGTCAGGCCATCACGCTCGGCGTTTTCGAGGATTTTCATGATGCCGCCTTTGAAGGTTTGCAAGGTGCCGTCTTTCGTAATACCTCCCTCGGGGAAGATGGCCAGCAAATCGCCATCACGCAGCACCTTCGCTGCAGCCTCAAAAGCTGCTTCATATGCCACCGGGTCTTCCGCTCGTGACGCAATCGGTATGGCCTTGGCCAAACGGAACAGCCAGCCCAGCACCGGCATTTTGAAAATGCGGTGGTCCATCACGAAATAGATCGGGCGCGGACTGGCGGCCATGAGCAACACCGGGTCCACAAAACTCACGTGGTTGCAAGTGAGCACGGCCGCACCCTGGGTGGGAATGTTGTCATCGCCAGAAATTTTGAAGCGATAAATACAGCGCGAAGCCACAAACGCAATAAAACGCAGCAGGTATTCCGGCACCAGCATGAAGATGTAAAAAGCCACAACCGCGTTGGCCAGGCCGACAAACAGGAAGATTTGCGGAATGGTGAAGTCTGCTTTGAGCAGAGCGCCCGCGAGGATCGCGCTGACGATCATGAACAAGGCGTTGAGAATGTTGTTGGCCGCAATGATTCGGGCGCGGTGCGTGGGCTGGCTGCGCAGCTGGATCAGGGCATACATGGGCACGCTGTACAGGCCCGCAAACAGGCTGAGCAGCGCCAGATCCATCATCACCCGCCAGTGCGCAGGCTGGGCCATGAACGCTGCCAGACCCATCACCGGCATGGCGGGCAAACCACGCGACGCAAAGTAAAGGTCAATCGCAAAGACGCTCATGCCGATAGCGCCCAGCGGCACCAAACCAATTTCGACATGACGCTTGCTGAGCACCTCGCACAAAAGCGAGCCAGTGGCGATGCCTATCGAAAAAACCACCAGCAGCAAGGACGCCACCTGCTCGTTGCCATGCATCACCTCTTTGGCAAAACTCGGAAACTGGCTCAGGAAAACCGCGCCAAAAAACCACATCCAGCTGATACCCAGCATGGAGCGAAACACCACGATATTGCCGTGGGCCAGCCTGAGGTTGCGCCAGGTTTCCGTCACCGGGTTCCAGTTGATCTTCAAGTCAGGGTCTGTTGCGGGGGCGAGTGGAATAAATTGCGAAACCACCCGGCCCGCCACCGCTACCAGCACACATGAAAGAGCGACATACAGCGGGCCATTGCCGGGTATGGCCACAATCAGTCCGCCCACGATGTTGCCTAGCAGGATGGCCACAAAGGTGCCCATCTCCACCATGCCGTTGCCGCCTGTCAATTCACGCTCATTGAGCGCCTGCGGCAGGTAGGCAAACTTGACCGGCCCAAACAACGTGGAGTGAAGCCCCATCAAGAAGGTGCAGGCCAGCAGAATGGGCACCTGGACATTGACATCGGTCGCGAGAAAACCCACCGCTGCAACACCCATGATCACCACTTCAAGGTTCTTGACAAAACGAATGACGCTGGTTTTTTCAAACTTGTCAGTCAGCTGCCCGCTGGTGGCTGAGAAAAGCAAAAAAGGCAAAATGAACAAGGCCCCGATCACCAGCCCAGCCAGCGCGGGCGGCAACCAGCTCACGCTGAGCTGGTAGGTCACCATCACCGTGAAAGCAAACTTGAACAGGTTGTCGTTGGCCGCGCCCGAAAATTGTGTCCAGAAAAAGGGCGCAAAGCGGCGTTGCCTGAGGAGCGCAAATTGATTCGGGTGCTCGTGCACTGCCGGCGCAGTTGCCGCCGGGGTTGGATCTACATTCATGCCTGACTCCTCTTTGCTGTATTGATGCGGCTCGCTTGCGCAGCAGCCTGGCTTGTCTGCCGGATTGGCGATGGTGCCCCGGATTCTGCCCTGATTTTTCCAGCCTGCAGAATCGCCGCAATGACTGGCACGGCGGCACAGCTTGCCACCAGATGTTTGACGCTGTGCCCCGATATCCACTGCGAACTCAAGGCATACACCGCCTCGTCCGCCTGCTCGAAAAGTTTGGCGATCACGTAAATCATGATCACCCAACCCCAACGAATAGCCAGTGCGCCGGACAGCGGTTTCATGCTGGCCAGCCACAACACCAGCGCCATGCCGCCAAACTGAAGCGCTGCCCAGCCCAGCACGTTGCCTGATGCAAACCAGACCGCCACGCTGAGCGGCCCCAACACCAGCACCGCAAGACCCAGCGCCACACCTGCACGCGAGCTGATACGGTCTGCTCCCGCCAAACCCAACAGACCGGCAAAGGCCAGGACCATCCCCAGTCGGTCTATCGCCAGCCCCGCATCATCAGCTTGCCAGTGGTACCAGGAAGAAGCCCCTGCAGTGACCACCAAGCCCGCGAAGAAAAGTCCAGCCATGGCCTGCTGCGCAACGGGAATGTCACGTCTTTTCCAGACGAGGCATGCCAACCCCAACCCACCCCACAACGCAAAAGGCAGGTTGCTGAGCACATCCATGGCACATGAGATACCCCACCAAGAGCGCTGATCAGCAAAACCATGCAAATGCCCCGGCTGCGCCACGAAGGGTCCAAAAATCGCCGCGGCCAGCAAGGCCAACACAAGCCCCAACAGCATTCCCTCGTTTTTTTCCAGTTTGAACATCACAACAAGTCCTTTCAATGAATGGACGCGAGTCTGGCTTTTCGATGGCGAAATTCACACAATAATCGATACAAGCCGATACCGAAAGACCTGAAGTATCGATAATCAATACCAAGGAGTCGTTATGAGCACAAGCGCTGATCTGGTCGTTGCCCTGAAGAAAGAACTTAAATCTGCCCAGATGACCTACGCAGATCTTGCCCTGGCACTGGGCATGGCCGAGTCCAGCGTCAAGCGCATGCTGGCCAAGGGTGACATGCCACTGTCGCGCGTGGATGCGATTTGCCGTGCACTGAAACTGGACTTTGCAGATCTGGCCCGGCGAGTGGCTGATACCCAGCCTCTGCTCGCCGAACTCACCGAGGCCCAGGAAAAAGCTGTGGTCGCCGACAAAAAGCTGCTGCTCACCGCCATTTGTGTGTTGTCGCAATGGACACTGGAGCAAATCACCGGCAGCTACCGACTGTCCGAGGCCGAGTGCATCAAATACCTGGTTCAACTGGACCGCATCGGCATCATTGAGCTCAAAGCCCTGAACCGTTACCGGCTCAAGCTGGCCAAAACATTTCGCTGGCGCCCGCACGGCGCGGTTATGGATTATTTTCGTGACAACGCCTTGCTCGATTATTTTTCGGGCGGCTTCAACGGCGACGGCGAAGGCCTGCTGCTGGTGCACGGATCCATCAGCCGCAGCCTGGCACCATCATTCATGGAGCGCATGCAGCGTGTGGCGCAAGACTTTGCGCAGCAGCACCAGGCAGACCAGAAGCTGAACGATAAGGACCGGGAAGGCTACACCTTGTTGCTGGCGATGCGCAGTTGGGAGTTCGAAGCTTTTTCGGCTCTTCGGCGCTAGGCCGCCGCCGTAAACACCGTTAGCACCCCCGTGTAGCCATACAGGTGGTGGCGTGCAATCTCCCCGCCCGCAAAAAACCCGACCAGCGGAACATCACCCAAAGCGCGCCGCACAATCTGCAGCTCGGCGCTGGGCGCGCCAAAGTGCGGCCCGCCGCGGCCTGAACAGCTGACGTAAATCGCACCGGCAATGCGCCGGGCCGGGTGCGGTGCAGAGTCAGCGTGCGAACCACTCAAGGCACTGGCCACCTCGAGACTGACTTCTTCCGGCTCAAGCTCTTCTCGGATTTCAGCACACACGCGAATCAGGTCAGCACGCGCCGCCTGGACGTTGCGCTCGCAAAAGGCCAACCTCAGACCCACGCGCGGTACATCTGCAATCGCCACACCTTTGCGCGACGGGTCCAGCCCGATGATGTGACGCACCACCACGTCAGAGCCGAACTGGCCCGGATGCTGAACCCGTCCGTCCTGCAGCCCACCTTCGGCGCTGCGCAAACCTACCAGGGTGGTGCGCACCTTCTCCAGCGCATCACGCGGTTTGTCGAGCGACACATTCAGGTCTGCCAGCATCACGTCCAGCGCGCTGCGGCCGTCCAACCCGGTAACGACATTGCCGTCGCAGGCGGTGATTTCGTGTTCGATGGAGATCGGCTGGCAACCCTGCGTCACCCGCGACATCAAACCCGCACCTTGGGCAAAGGCCACGCCGCTCAAACCGCCGCTGAATACTCCGCTGGCGGCACCCTGCCCTTTGACGTTGCCGTTACCACTGAGAGCAAACTGAACCGCCGTGCTGCGACTGGAAGCCAACCCGCCAAACACATAACCGCTGCCGGTGCGCTGCGCCATCTCGTCAATCAACTCGGCCACATCGGGGGTGCTGGCATCGGCATGCACCAGCGCGGTGTGCGCTTTGAAGTGTGTGGCACTGGCCGGCGGCAAAGGCGAAACGCCCGAAAAAACACGGTACAGGTCGCTGGGCAGTTCGCAAAGCATCACCGCCAGCGCCGGCTCGTCGAAGTACTCGACGTTGTTCGACGCAATCCCTACGCCGACCGTACCTGCCCAGTCGGTGATCTCGGGCAACTCAGCGCCCAGGTAGTCCAGAATATCCTGCGCCTGCGCGGCATAGTGGTCGGTGATGTAGAGCAGGCCCAAGGCAGGCGCACTGGCGTACCCGGGCAAGGCCATGTGCGCTCGCAATTGCGCCAGCACCAGGCCAGCCGCCATTTGCCATTGCGGGTGGGTGGCATGACCGTAAGGAAAAAGTTTCATGGTCTCTAGGTGCTCAGTTGGAAGTAGTCTGTGAGTTGCCCGCTCTGTCCGACTATCCTATCTCGCCTGCTGAGTTTGTGCCTTACCACTTCGGCAAAATCCGCTCTCCGGGAAGAATGTCATACGGCGAGGCCCAACCCGGAATCTCACGCAGGCGGGCAAGCCAGGCCTCTATGTGGGCATACCGGCCAGCGACCTCGTAACCGCTTTCTTCCACCGGGTAAAACATATACCCGCTCAACGAAAAATCGGCGATGGTCGGTGCATGGCCCACCATGTAAGGGCGCGTAGCCAAGTGTTTATCGACAATGCCAAAAGCATTGTCGAGCCGCCCGCGCAACCACGTCATAACGGCAACGTCAGGGGCTGAAGGCCCAAACGCCTTCATGAAACGGTAGGTTGCAAAGTAGCTGGTGAATTTATGGTTGTCGAACAACAGCCAGCGAAGCACTTCGAGTTTTTCATCATCATCAGCCCCTTGGTAAGCGCCATGTTTGCGCGCCAGGTAACTCAGAATGGCGCCCGACTAGGTGATGCTGCGCGCGCCGTCTTCAAGTACCGGAGCCTCGCCCATGGCGTTGGTCTGATCGCGCCAGGACTCACTGCGTGTGACGCCATTCATGAAGTCCACAAACACCGGCTCCCAGGGCTGCTTGAGCGCACGCAAGAGGAACGCTACCTTGTACGTGCTGCCGGACTGGCAAAAACCATGAAGTCTGTACATGCGAATTCTTGCTAGGGAACAACTTACATTAACGCGCGGTTTTCCGGGCGACTTTTCGGGCCGTCTTGCGCGCTGCCGGTTTAGGCTTCGCTGGTGCCTTGGGCGCAGCGACAGGCGCCACCGGAGTAGGCCAGGCCTGCGAGCTTCGTAGCGCGGTGTTCATGGCAGCCCGGGCGCCCTGGGCCACCGTTCTGCCGGCTGAACCGGCCATACCGCGAGCCATGTCTTTGGCCATGCCCGTGGCGCCTTTCACGGCGTCTTTGGCCAGACCGGCGGCCATGTTTTTAGTGGTGCTGATCGCGGTTTTTTTGGCTGCGTCCTGCATGGCCGTGGTCGCAATGGTCTGAAACTGTTGTGTCAAGGCACCCCACCACTGCATGGGATCCACCACGCCGGGCGCGGGGCCTGCCGCCTTGGCGCCTTTTCCCGTTTTAGCCGGTGGTTTTGCCCTGCTTGCGTTTTTGCCACGCTGGAAGCTGGTGGTGGGAATTTCCAGGCCGGAAAAAGCCTGGGCCTTCTCGGCCGCTTTCTGCATGCCACCCGCCACTGTGTCGGCAACCTTGAGCTTGAAAGCGTTGGCGACGTCGCCCATGTTGAAGTTCATGCCCTTGAGTGTGGACAAGGTCATCTTCTGCACTTCGAGTGCCTGGATGGTGGCCTTGAGCGCCATGGCATTCTGATCGAGCCAGAACTGCACGGTTTTAAGCTCTTCGATGCGTTTGTCCAGCTCTTCAACATTCAGCGTGGGCGCGATCCAATTGCCCAAATTTGGCAACTGCGGGATTTTCTGCGTTGCGCTACCGGCTGCCTGCTTGGCGAGGTTTTGCAAAAAATCGAACCCCGGAACCAGTTTGCCAAACCCGGCAAAGGAAGGGTTGTCTGCGTCGCTCATGGTGTCTCCCGGTGGTGTGAAATGAAGTGTCTGCGCGATGATGACCGAACTGACCGGCCAGTCGCTTTGACCATGCCCTCATTGTGCAGGGTCACAGCAGCACGTCAACCCGTTTATGCCAGCGCAGCACATCGGCGCCCGGCAACGGCATAAGCCGGACTGGCGCTTGACCGGGTTGCCTAACCGGGAATGCGCTTTTCCATCCAGTTCAGGATGTCCGCAAATATGGTGTTGCGGTTTACTTCGTTAAAGTTCTCGTGGTAGTTCTCGGGATAGGCGTGGTATTCCATGAGATCTTTGGGGATGGTGTCCAGCAAGGCCTTGGAGCCTTTGGGGTCGGCCAGTTTGTCATCGCCTGCAACCACCGCGAAGACCGGATGCTTCCACGCGCCAAAAGTCTTGGGTAGCGTGGCCTGTGCCGCCAGCAGCGATGCGGCAAAACGAAAGCTGACCTCGGTTGCGCGTATGTCATCCTTTTCGTCGGCCAGATGGCGGGCGGTGATGGTCGCATCGTGCGTCAGCAGGTGCGTCAAATGCTCCAGCGGAACCTTCACTTTGGGTGTGATTTTGGCCAGCGTCTGGCTAAACGTCTGCAAGACCTTGGGTACCTTGACCGCGTTGACGTAATAAGGGGAAGACAGAATCACACCCTTGATGGCACGCTCCTTGGCAAAGGCACCCAGCTCCAGGTAAGTTGCGATCAGAGCGCCCATGGAGTGCCCCATGACGAAGATCGGTACATCGGGGTAGCTTTTTTGAACCCATTTCAAAAACAGCGGCAGATCGTCCAGAAAGGTCTGAAAGCCCGGAATGTCAACCCGCTTTTTACCGTCGTGGCCACACATGTCAAAACTCACCGTGGCCACACCGTGCTCTTTGAAATAGAGGGCCGGCGTGACGTAGTCACCCGCGTGAGCCATACCGCCATGGATGGCCAGAATCACAGCGCGGGGGGCACGGGGCTCCCAAATGTGGATGGGGCGCTCGACCTGATCGGTGCACAAAAGATTTGCCAGTCTGTCTTCCGAGAATCGCATGGTTGTGTCCCGTTATGAGTGTGTGGAGGTGGGTTGGGTAAAGCGCACGAGCCCGAGTATCGCACCCAACATCGCCCTCAAAAACACGCTTGCCTACAGTTATCGACCTGCTTGCCCGGAAAATTCCCCCAGCACCCTTGAGTGATGCGGTCTATCAACCCCACGGAGTGGGCACCCGTGGCCTGGGTAGTTACTGGAGGCCAGCGGCGCACAGGCTGCTATCCTTGACCGAATGCGCAGCCTGTTTCATTTCGCCTTCAACGTCACCGATCTCGACGAGGCGCGCCGTTTTTACGGCGGGGTATTGGGCTGCGCCGAAGGCCGCTCTACCTCTAGCTGGGTGGATTTCGACTTTATGGGCCATCAGTTGTCGCTGCACTTGGGCACGCCCTTCAAGACTGAGAGAACCGGTCACGTCGGCGACATCCTGGTGCCGATGCCGCATTTCGGCTTGGTGTTGGCACTGCCCGACTGGCAGGCGATGGCCGCGAGGCTGCAGGCCGCCAACACAGACTTTTTGCTTGCGCCGCAAGTGCGTTTTGAAGGCCTTCCGGGCGAGCAATGGACCATGTTCTTCTGCGACCCCTTTGGCAATCCGCTGGAGATCAAGGGTTTCCGGGATCTGGAAGCCGTTTACGCAGCATGACCTACACCTTTGTTTCCGCCACCATTTTGCTTCTGCTGATCACCGATCCGCTGGGCAATATTCCAATTTTTGCCAACGCCTTGCGCAACGTGGCGCCCGAGAGGCGCGCATTTGTGATCCTGCGCGAGGTCTTGATTGCTTTCCTGCTCCTGCTGGCCTTCATGTTTGTGGGCGACAGCTTTTTGCGCGTGATGAACCTCAGCGAGCTGTCGCTGCAAATCGCCGGCGCCGTGATTTTGTTTCTGATTGCGTTGCGCATGATTTTTCCGGTCGCGCATGCAGAGGCCGAGCCCATGCAGGGCGAGCCGCTCATCGTGCCGCTGGCCATTCCTGCGCTGGCTGGTCCGTCGGCACTGGCCACGGTGTTGCTGCTGGTGTCTCAGGCGCCAGCACGGCGCATGGAGTGGGTGGCGGCGCTCTGTGTCACCATGGCCGTTTGCGCCGTGGTGCTTGTACTGGCCGAGCGCATTCAACGTGTGCTGGGCGCACGCGTGGTGATGGCGTTTGAGCGCCTGATGGGCCTGATTCTGGTGGCCATTTCGGTTGAGATGCTGCTGCGCGGCATCCAGCTGTTCATCGCGCAAACCCGCGCAACAGCCTAGCGACTTCTACTTGAATGTTGCGGGCGCAACGATTTTCTGATCAATTGCGCCAAACACCAGTTCCCCGCCCTTGCCCTTCATTTCGATACGGATCGTGTCGCCGTATTTCATGAATTCGGTCGACGGTTTACCGTCTTGAATGGTTTCAATCGCGCGCTTTTCGGCAATGCAGCTGTAACCTTTTGGCCAATCGGTCTTGCCCTTGACCTCGACACCCTTGTTGCTGACGGTGCCTGAGCCGATAACCGAGCCGGCGCGCACGTTGCGGGTTTTGCAGATGTGGGCAATCAACTGGCCAAAGTGAAAGGTCATCTCTGGCCCGGCGTCACACATGCCGACCTTGCGACCGTTCCAGGTGCTTTGCATGGTCAAGTTGACGCGGCCGTGGTCCCAGGCGTCACCCAGTTCATCGAGCGTGACCGCCACCGGACTGAAGGCTGTGGCGGGCTTGCTCTGAAAAAACCCAAAGCCTTTGGCCAGCTCATTGGGAATCAAGTTGCGCAGGCTGACGTCATTGACCAGCATCGCCAGGCGTATGCCCTCCAGCGCCTGCTCGGGCGTGCTGGTCATCGGCACGTCGCCGGTGATCACAGCCACTTCGGCTTCAAAATCAATGCCGTACTCTTCGCTGGGGCAAACCACATCGTCACAGGGACCGATGAAGTCGTCACTGCCGCCCTGGTACATCAGCGGGTCTTTGTAAAAACTCTCGGGCACTTCAGATTGGCGCGCCTTGCGCACCAGCTCTACATGGTTGATGTAGGCGGAGCCGTCTGCCCACTGGTAGGCACGTGCCAATGGCGCCATGCATTGCACCGGGTCAAAAGGAAAGGCATGGCGCGCCTTGCCGCTGTTCAGGGTTTCGTAAAGGTCCTGCAATTGGGGCGACAGGAAGTTCCAGTCGTCCAGCACCTGCTGCAATTTGCTTGCAATGCCCGTCGCATAATGAGCCGTCGTGAGGTCACGTGAGACCACGACCAGCTGGCCATCGCGTGAGCCGTCTTTGTAGGTGGCGAGCTTCATCAGTTTCCTCTTTTATTTTGCGTCTGGGTCCGCCAAGTTTGCGCGGCAGAGTTACGATAAGTGAAATTAGTTTACCTAAAAGTAATTTTGAATTTTAAGCCAAATCCATGAAAGAGCGCAAAACTACTTCCGTCAAAACCTTGAAGGATCTGCCCGCCCAGCGCGCTGGCATTCAGTCGGTGGAAGTCGGCTTCAGTTTGCTGCAGGTGCTTGCCGCTTCACCGGGCGCATTGATGCTACGCGATCTGGCCGCCACGGCGGGCATGAGCGCCGCCAAGGCGCACCGCTACCTGGTGAGCTTTCAGCGCCTGCAACTGGTGACGCAAGACGCAGGCAGCACGCGGTATGACCTTGGCCCTGCCGCATTGAAGCTGGGACTGGCGTCGCTCTCGCGGCTGGACAGCGTCAAGCTGGCGCGCCAGCGCATGGCGCCACTGATGGAGCAAATCGGCCAGACACTGGCCCTTGCCGTATGGGGCAACCAGGGGCCCACCATCGTGCACTGGGAAGAGTCATCGCAGGCGATCACGGTCAATTTGCGACTGGGCGATGTCATGCCCTTGCTGACGTCGGCCACGGGTCTGTGTTTTTCTGCCTTCATGGCGCAGACCGCCGGACGCGGCGGCAAAGCCGCAAAAAACGGTAACCCGTCGCACAACCCTTTGCCGCCATTGCTCAAAGACGAGCTGGCGCGCATGCAAAAACTCGCACGCAAGGATGTTCCCAAAACCATGGCCGAAGTCACAGCCATGCTTGAGGACGTTCGGCGCCGCGGCATGGCCCGCGTGGTGGACACCTTGCTGCCGGGCGTGGCGGGGTTTTGTGCGCCGGTGTTTGATGCCGATGGCCACCTGGTGCTGGGCATCGTGTCGCTCGGCTCACTG